>URIR01000023.1 GCA_900547955.1 uncultured Eubacteriales bacterium
CTGGGGGGCAAGCCCCCAGGGGCCTATTAACAGACCCCCGCCCGCTTTGCGCGTTTTATAAACTTTACTTAGATTTAACATTGGCGCATATTTGTTCTTTACAAAGGGGCAATATAATCTTAGCTGTAAACAAAAAAGAAAAATTAGAGGAGAGATAATTATGAAGAGATTTGGTATACTGATTTCCGTGCTTCTGACCGCAGCTCTGCTTTTCAGCGGATGCGCACAGCAGAGCGGAGAATTTAACGCCGATAGCGAAATAGCTACCGTAGCGCGTGAGGAAGGCTCGGGTACCCGGGGCGCTTTTGTCGAGCTGATGGGCCTTGAGGACGAAGAAGGCAACGATATGACAGACACTAACGCCGATATAGCTGGAAGTACGGCGGTTATGGTTACTAATGTGGCGGGAAACCCTTATGCTATAGGCTATATTTCTCTCGGCTCCCTGAATGATACAGTTAAGGCTGTAAAAGTAGACGGAGTATCCGCTACAGTAGAGGAAATTCTGGCCGGCAATTATAAAGTATCCCGTCCCTTCAATATAGCTGTTAAGCAGGACTCCTTAAGCGAAGCCGCGCAGGATTTTGTAAACTATATCCTCAGTACCGAAGGCCAGGCGGTTATAGAAAAGGAAGGTTATATACCTCTTTCTGATACTAAAGCTTTTGAGGGCAAACAGCCCTCGGGCGAAGTAAGGGTTTCGGGCTCTTCAAGCGTATCGCCCGTTATGGAAAAGCTTATAGAGGCTTATAAGACTGTCAATCCCAACGTAAGTATACAGCTCCAGGAAAGTGATTCCACAACCGGCATGAACGACGCTATAGAGGGCAGAAGCGATATAGGCATGGCTTCCCGTGAGCTTAAGGATAGCGAAACCGGAAGCGGCCTGACTGGCATAGTTATCGCTACCGACGGTATAGCGGTAATAGTAAATAATGATAATCCGATAGAAAATCTCACCAGCGAGCAGATTAAAACCATCTTCCTCGGCGAAGCTGAGAGCTGGAAGGAATTTATGGAGTAAACCATAATACCATATGATATGACCCGGGCGCCGCAGGACGGCAAAAAAGCCTAGAAAGAGCCTTATAACGGCTCTGCTGCAAAATTAAATATCAAGCTGGCTTGCCTTTGGTCCCGCGGGGTTTGGAAATGCATCCCCGCGGGCTTTGGCGAATAAAAGCTTCTGACATTATTATTTTAAACGGTGATAGCTATGTATTCAAGTAAATTCAAGGAAACTGCTATGCGGATAGTGTTTTTAATTTCCGCGTGCGTATCCATTATCGCAGTAGTGCTTATATGCGTGTTTCTGTTTGTCAACGGTGTGCCCGCTATGGCGGAAATAGGTTTCTTTGATTTTCTCCTGGGCGAAACCTGGCGCCCTACAAGCGATATATACGGCATAATGCCTATGATTCTGGGAAGTATCTACGTTACTGCCGGAGCTATAATAGTGGGCGTTCCTCTGGGCCTGCTTACCGCGGTCTTTATGGCCTATTTCTGCCCGCCTAAGCTTTATAAGGTGCTTAAGCCTGCCGTAGAACTGCTCGCGGGTATCCCTTCGGTTGTGTACGGGTTCTTTGGATTGGTGGTTATGGTGCCATTGATACGCACTACCCTGGGCGGCAGAGGGACAAGCATGCTTACCGCTTCATTGCTGCTAGGGATTATGATTCTCCCTACTATTATCGGAGTGAGCGAATCAGCTATCCGTGCCGTACCCCGCAGCTATTATGAAGGCTCTCTGGCTCTGGGAGCCACTAAAGAGCGCAGCGTGTTCTTTTCTGTGCTTCCCGCAGCTAAGTCGGGCGTGCTGGCCGCCGTAGTGCTGGGCATAGGCCGCGCTATAGGCGAAACAATGGCCGTTATAATGGTCGCCGGCAATCAGGCCCGTATGCCCGACGGGCTGCTGGAGGGAGTGCGTACCCTTACGGCTAATATAGTCATGGAAATGGGCTATGCGCAGGATTTGCACAGGGAAGCCCTAATTGCCACGGCCGTAGTGCTCTTCGTATTTATCCTTATAATAAATCTTAGCCTGTCCCTGCTGAGAAAGAGGTCTAAATAGTATGAATATAAAATATAAGAAATCTGTCCTCTCCATAATTCTCCGGACGCTGGTAATTGTAGCCGCATGCATTACCGGCGGTACTCTGCTTTATATAGTAGGCTATATATTGATAAACGGCATTCCGCATTTGAGTCCCGAGCTGTTTAGCTGGGAATATAATTCGGAAAATTTAAGTATGCTGCCCTCTATAATCAATACCCTTATAATTACGGCGCTGTCTCTGATTATAGCCGTCCCTCTTGGTATTTTTTCAGCGATATATCTTGTTGAATATGCTAAAAGAGGCAATAAGCTTGTGGGCGTTATCCGAATTACTGCCGAAACCCTTTCGGGCATACCTTCCATAGTATATGGGCTTTTCGGCATGCTGTTCTTTGTTACCGCTTTGAATATGGATTATTCCATACTGGCCGGCTCGCTGACTATGTGCATAATGATTCTTCCCCTTATAATGCGCACGACGGAGGAGGCGCTTAAGTCTGTGCCTGATATATACCGCGAGGGCAGCTTCGGACTGGGCGCGGGCCGTCTGCGCACGGTATTCCGCGTCGTACTCCCTTCGGCCGTGCCCGGCATCCTTGCGGGCGTCATTCTAAGCATAGGGCGCATAGTGGGGGAAACGGCGGCCCTGATATATACCGCTGGCACCTTTGCCGATATTCCTGAGAGCATAATGGATTCGGGACGCACCCTTTCGGTGCATATGTATACTCTTTCCCGCGAGGGCCTGCATATAGACCAAACGTACGCTACGGCTGTGGTGCTCCTGATTGTGGTAATACTTATTAATTCTCTGTCCGCCTTGGTGGCTAAAAGAATAACAAAAAGGAGAGGGGAAGCATGAAAATACAAGTTAGCAATCTAGACCTGTTTTACGGCAGCTTTCAGGCGCTCAAAAATATCAATCTGGATATTGAAGAAAATCAGATAACCGCTTTTATAGGCCCGTCCGGCTGCGGCAAGAGCACGCTGCTGAAAACCCTGAACAGAATGAACGATCTGGTGGAGGGCTGCCGCATAAACGGCCGTGTTACGCTGGACGGAGCGGATATATATAAGGACCTGGATGTAAATCATCTCCGCAAGCGGGTGGGTATGGTGTTTCAGAAGCCCAATCCCTTTCCCATGAGCGTATACGACAATATAGCCTACGGGCCGCGCACCCATGGCATACGCTCTAAGGCCAAGCTGGACGATATAGTGGAGCGTTCCTTAAAAAGCGCGGCTATTTGGGAGGAGGTAAAGGACAGGCTCAAGAAAAGCGCGCTGGGGCTTTCAGGCGGACAGCAGCAGAGATTATGCATAGCCCGGGCTTTGGCGGTAGAGCCTGAAGTGCTGCTTATGGACGAGCCTACCAGCGCTTTGGACCCCATCTCCACTTCCAGAATAGAGGACCTTGCGGTTGAATTAAAAAAGAGTTATACTATAGTCATAGTTACGCATAATATGCAGCAGGCGGCCAGAATATCCGATAAAACTGCGTTTTTCCTGCTGGGCGAAATAGTAGAGTACGCTGACACCGAAAGCCTGTTTTCAGTACCTAAGGATAAGCGTACCGAAGATTATATAACGGGGAGGTTCGGCTGATGAGAAATAGGTTTGACCAGGAGCTGGATAAGCTTAATACCGAGCTTATAGAAATGGGCGCGCTCTGCGAGGAGGCTATTTTTTCGGCCGCGCGCGCGCTGGCCGAAAAAAATAAGGCGCTGATAAAGCACACGTTTGATATAGAAGAGGAGATAGACCGCAAGGAAAATGAAATTGAAAGCCTGTGTCTTAAGCTTCTGCTTAAGCAGCAGCCTGTAGCGCGCGATTTGCGGCTTATCTCCTCTGCGCTTAAAATGATAACCGATATGGAACGCATAGGAGACCAGGCCCGCGATATTGCCGAAATAACCGGATTTGCAGACCTGGCGGGCAGAGAGCTGGAGGACATTAAGAAAATGGCTTCGGCTACGGGAAAGATGGTCACCAGCAGCATAGAGGCCTTTGTGCGCCGGGAATTAGATATGGCTCAGAAGGTAATAGCCTCGGATGATATTGTGGACGGGCTGTTTAATGCGGTTAAAAATGAATTGATACTTATGATAAACGACGACATAAAAAACGGCGAGTACGCTATGGATATGCTTATGATAGCCAAATATCTTGAACGTATAGGAGACCATGCGGTTAATATAGCCGAATGGGTGGAATTTTCCATAACCGGCTCTCACCGCAATGACAGCGAGGCGGGAAATATATGATTTACTGCGTAGAGGACGATCCCGGTATAAGGGAGCTGATTGTTTATACCCTTAACCATTCGGGCTTTGAGGCGAAGGGCTTTGAACGCGGAGAGGATTTATTTCCTGCCTTGAAGGTATGCCGGCCCCAGCTTATACTTTTGGACGTTATGCTTCCGGGCGAGGACGGAATAACCATTCTTAAGCGTATAAAGGCAGGGGGCAATTCGGTGCCGGTTATTATGGTTACGGCTAAAAGCGCCGAATATGATAAAGTGGTCGGGCTGGACTGCGGGGCGGACGATTATATAACCAAGCCGTTCGGCATGATGGAGCTGCTTTCCAGAATAAGGGCGGTGCTGCGGCGCTGCGCGCCTTTAAAAAGTATTATCGCTATGGGCGGCGTGGTTGTGGATAATGAAGCTCATACTGTGACAGTTAAGGGCAAGCCGGTGGAATTGACGTACAAGGAATTTGAATTGCTGCGCTGCCTTATGGAAAACCCCGGCAAGGTGTTTACGCGAGACATGCTCTTGGAGCGCATATGGGGCTATGATTTCGGCGGCGAGACGCGGACTGTGGACGTGCATGTGCGCACGCTCAGGCAGAAATTAGATGGAGCGGATATAGTTAAAACTATAAGAGGCGTGGGCTACAGCGCGCGCCTGGAGGAGGAGCAGGATGAGAAAACGATTTCTACGTAATATTTTTTTGCTTTCCGCTTTTGTTATAATAGTTACTGCGGTATTGGTCAGCAGCGTGATATACAGACAGTTTTATGAGGAAATGCAGCTGGAGGTACGCCAGGAGGCGGAACGGATTTCGCAGGACCGGGAATTGGATTTAACTACCACCAGCGGACGGAGGGTTACGCATATTGCGCCGGACGGCCGGGTTTTATACGACAGCGAGGCACAGGCTGAGGATATGGAGAACCATATGGAGCGGGAGGAAATTAAGGAAGCCTTTGCTTCGGGCGAGGGGGAGGCCTCGCGCCTTTCGGCTACTTTAGGCATACAAACCTATTATTATGCCGTGCGCCTTGAGGACGGGAGCGTTATAAGGGTGGCGCAGAGCACCGAGAGCAGCCTGTCTACGCTGCTGGGCTGCGTACCCTATGTGATATTAATAATGGTTTTGGTGTTTTTGGCTGCGATAGGAATAGGGCGAGCGCAGGTTAAAAGAATTGTGGAGCCTATAAACAGTATGAATTTGGAGGAACCTCTTTCAAATGATATTTATGAGGAATTTGCGCCTTTGCTGGCCAGGCTGCAGAAGCAAAAGGAGCAATTAAGCGCTCAGATGGCGGAATTGAACAGCAGGCGGGAGGAATTAGCCTCAATAACCAGCAATATGAACGAGGGTCTGGTGGTGCTGGATAAAAAGGGCTTGGTGCTCTCTATAAATAACAGCGCCCGCAGGATATTCAATTGCGACAACCAGGAGGTGCTGGGATGCCATTATGTTTCGCTAAACCGCGGCATGCCCTTTAAGGAGGCGGCTGAAAAGGCGCTTTTGGGAATGCGCGGAGACTGCGTTGCTGAATTGGACGGCCGTACCTATGAGCTTTTTTCAGCGCCTATTATGGAGAACGGCGAGACTGCCGGCGCGGTTATGCTGGTAATGGATATTACTGAAAAAGCGGAGGCCGAGCAGAGGCGCAGAGAATTTACCGCTAACGTATCCCATGAATTGAAAACTCCCCTCACCTGTATAATGGGCTATGCCGAGCTGTTAAAGGAGCGCATGGCTTCGGGCCGGGACGGCGTTGAATTTGCCGCTAAGCTTTATAATGAGGCGAGCAGGCTGCTCAGCCTTATTGAGGACATAATTAAGCTTTCTCATATAGACGAAGGGCAGGAGCTTAATAAGGAACGGGTAAATTTAATGGAATTGGCTCTTGAGGCGGAAAGAGCGCTGGCTGAAAAAGCGGAAAAAGCAGAGGTGACTATTGAAGTTAATGGAAGCGAAGCGTTTGTTTTAGGTTCCAGACCGCTTTTATACGAATTGGCTTACAATCTTTTAGATAATGCTATTAAGTATAATAAAAAGGGTGGAAAAGTAACTGTTTTGGTAACTGACGACGGACGGGGGCCGGTATTCAGCGTACAGGATACGGGCATAGGCATAGCGCCTGAATTTCAGGACAGAGTTTTTGAGCGCTTTTACCGGGTGGATAAGAGCAGGTCGCGGGAAACGGGCGGAACGGGGCTGGGTTTAGCCATTGTTAAAAATGCTGCGGCTCAGCATGGCGCCGAGGTAACGTTAGAGAGCGCGCCGGGGATTGGTTCGGTGTTTTCTGTGCATTTTAAGGCGGAAAAATAACTGAGCGTTCGCAAAAAATTAAAGCCCCGCGGCCTAAAGGCCGCGAACGCCGCCGCCCCCCGGGGCTTTAATTTTTTGCGAACGCTCAGTTATTTCAGTATTTAATTCAATACAACCTTGCCTGAAAGCCACGATTCAATAATTTTGTCTACGGGAATATTGGTCTGAGCTTTAAAAGCGGCGATATATTGGTCCGTGTTTATGGTTTTAAACTGATATTCGCTTTGCAGACTTTTCAGGGCCTTAAAGAAAGCTTCATCTCCAATCTGCTGATTTAGGGTATCCAGCATAAGGGCGGTTTTGCTGTAAACCATGGTTTCGTATGCCAGGTAGTCCTCAAACTGATTTACCGGTTTATTTATAGTCATATCCAGTTCAGTATGCCGCTGGTTAAGCTCGGCCATGGCAAAACGGTAATTGTTGGATATATAGTAATTAAAGTAGGTACGGTAATCCTCGGGAGTTTTGGTCTTTTTATAGTACACCATAGTAGAATATTCGGCTAGTCCTTCGTCTATGAAGGCTTCGCTTACCTGGTTGTTGCCTACGGTGCCGTACCACCATTGATGCGCCGTTTCATGCACTACCACATGCTCCAGAGTTAGCAGATTTTGTAGCTTATAAAACTGCTTGTTTATAAATACTATGTTGGGAAATTCCATGCCCCCTATGAAAAAGTCTGATTCGGCTACGGTATATTGAGGATATGGATATTCCCCGTAAAGCTCATTGAAGATTTTAACGGCGCTTACGGCAAAGTCAAGCGCTTTTTTGCCTGTTTCTTCCTCAGTAAAATATGAATAGACTATTGTGTTGCCTACCTGCTCGCTCAGGAGCTTATAGTTAGTACTGAAAGCGCAGGCAAAGTCCCGGACGTTGTCCGCTTGGATATTCCATACCGTTTTCAAAGGATTGGACTGGTCCTTTTTAGTTATAACGCCCGTTGAAGCCAGGGTATATTCCTGGGGCAGGGTAAGGGATACCTCGTACAGCGCTGATTCACTAAAGAATGGGTCGCCTGTGGAATAGTATGGGTTTTTAACGAATCCTTCGTCGTAGCCGCATACTATTGGATACCAGTTGCCCAGATTAACGCCGAAATCAGAATAGCCGAAACGCCCGGACGCGTTGGGCAGGGTTATTGTGAAATCCATCTCCAGCTTTACCGACCTGTTTTTATTTAGCTTGGGTATTTTGACGTTTAATATCTGATTGTTTTCTTCCAGGCCGGTCTGTGCTTCTTTGCCGTTGGCTTTTATGTTGGTGACTTCTATTCCTCCTGCGCTGAACCCGTTAGGATAAGCCAGTTCCATCCATTCCTGGGGAAATGGTGCGTTTTCCTGCGAGGCAAAGGCGTTTGGATAAAGATGCAGGCTAAGGCTGTCCAGCGCCGTTCCCGTTTGATTCAAATAATTAAGCGTCATGCTTCCTCTTAAGACATGAGTAGAGGGGGAGTATTCCGCTTGAATTTGATAAGTACTTTTCTTTGCATCCCGTGTGGGCGAACCGCTGGGGAGCAGCATTACCGTCAGTACGATTACAAGTATGACTGCCGCGGCCGCGGCAAGCCAGATACGAGTTCTTTTGTCCTTAAGGGAAATTCTCATATTATTGCCCTCCGGATTAAGAATTGTTTTATATATATGTTCGGACGAGACAAAACATGCTTTTGGGTTTTTGAAGAGGAGCTTTTTATTTGACAGAAGAAATTGTAAGCCTGCGGCGCATTAAGCGCCGCAGGAAAAAGGAGGGCGCCTCCCGGTTAATGGATTCTACGAGGCTGATTGAGCCACAGCGGCTTTTTTTGTTTTATGAATTATTTTCCAGGCGCCCGCTTATCCTGCTCCCCGCCCGCCCGCCCCTAGGCCGGCCCCCGCAGGGACGCAGAACTTTATAGAATCATGAGCTTCCCCCGCAGAGGCGGCTTTGGGTATCGTGGGAGGCCGCGGCTTTGACGGCTTTACTTCAGCCTGCTTCTGACGGCCCGCCTTTAGGTATAAGAGAGAAATAATATTGCGCTTCAACAAAAAATAAAAAAGGCCGCGCGGACTTATCATCCGGCATACGGCCTTAAAAATTTTTAAAACAACGGCATATCAGCGTTTGGGAGTTATAACCACGCGGCGGTTTGGCTCTTCGCCCTCGCTGGCGGTGGTTACATTTTCATCGTTTTGAAGCGCATAGTGAATTATGCGTCTCTCGTAGGGATTCATAGGCTCTAAACGCATTCTGCGCCCGCTGCGCACAGCTTTTTGAGCCAAACGGTGAGCCAGTCGAACCAGAGTTTGCTCTCTGCGGCCCCGGTATCCCTCGGTATCCAACGTTACTCTAAGATATTCCTCCCGGTCCCTGTTTACTGTTAAGGATACGAGGTACTGCATGGCGTCCAGAGTTTCTCCGTGATGCCCTATTATTTTCCCCATGTCCTCTCCGCTTATATCTATATATAAGCCGTCCTCAGTCTGTACTCCCTTTAAGGCGCAGGTTATTTTCATGTTATCTAAAAGCCCTTTAAGGAAGAGTATGGCAGGATGGCTATCTTCAAGGGGCTCCCCTTCGCAAATTGCGGAGGGCTCAGTTTTTTGCTGAGCAGGAGCTGCGGTACGCTCTTGGGCTTTTTTAGCGGGGCTGTTGGTTTCGCCGACCTTTTTTTCTTTAGCGGCCTGAGAAGTGCTCTGAGGAGCGGCCTGAGGCTGCCGGGGCGAAGCCGGGCCTTCTTGATTCTGGGCGTCGCGCTTGGCCAGGCGTACCTTGGCCAGACGGCCCCCTAGGCCGAGGAAACCTTTACTCCCCTCGTCCAGAATGTCAATGGTGGCCTCGTCAAAAGCAAGTCCCATCTGTTCCAGTCCCTTAAATATAGCTTCATCTATAGTTTTAGCTTCAATCTCTAAAAAGTTTTCGGTATTGCTCATTAGTAAAAGCCTCCGTTCTATTATTTACAGACGGGTTTATCCGACGTTAGCGCCGCGGCAAATTATTTTGCCGCCGCCTGCGCTTTGGCTTCCTTGCGTTTATCCATTACATCCAGCACTTTATTTATTACATAGCTGGCAAGCATCATTATAAAGCTGGAGGTTACCCAGTATATGGCTATGGCGCTGGAGGAGGAAAGTCCGAAGTATACGAACAATATGGGGAAGAAAATGCCCATGAATTTATTTACGCCCTGCCCGGCGTTGGGATTTGCAGGATCAGCCGCAACGGGATTCATTTTCTGATTGAATTTAAAGCTTAAAAGCTGTACGGCTCCGGTGAGAATAGGCAGAATAAACAGCCCGTTGAAGCCCGTTCGTACGGCTCCGGGAATGAGTCCGTACATCCAGGCCGCATCTCCGGCAAAGGCTGCCGAGCTGATTATTTCGCTGTTCATGCCGCTGAAAAGAGAGCCGATTATAGCTACATAGCGGTTTATTATAGACAGGGAAAACGCGGCGTCGGGCTGCCAGATATTTTTAACCCATAAAAAGCTGTTTGTGGACAGCCAGTCGGAAGTAACGGTAGAAACCGTCTGGGAACCGCTTTTGAGCACCTGCTCGGCGGCGGGCAGAAAGTTATGTATGCCCGAAGAGGCCGAGGCGGCCAAATAGCCGGGAGCGCTGGCGTCCCCAATTCGCAGACCCTCAAGGGCAGTCTTAATATTATCCATTAAAAGCTGGTTCTGCGCCTGCGCCATGGAATTAAAGACGGCAAAAAAGGCTATAAGCAGAGGATAGGCGATAAAGGGCGCAAAGCAGCCCTTGGGCATAAGCCCTATTCCATGCTGCCGGCGTAATTCCAGCGTCTTGCGCGAAAGCATCTCCTGGTTGTTCTTATAGGCCTTGGTGATTCTGTCCATCTCGGGCTGAATAAGCTTCATTTTGCGGGTGTAATCACGCTGCCCTTTGCGGGAATAAATATCCAGCGGCAGACATATCAATCGCAGCAGCAGCGTGAAAAGCACTATGGTAAGACCAAAATTGCCCGTTATGAAATCATTCATCCAGGTGAAAAGATTAATTAACCATTGGGTCATTATTATATCCGCGATTTATTCCCTTGGGAATAAATCCTCCTCTTTTGAAGATTTATTGCGCGGCTTTTTTTCAGGCACGGGGTCGTAGCCGCCTTTGGAAAACGGGTTGCAGCGAATAATGCGCCAGGCGGCCAGGGCGCAGCCCTTAAAGACGCCGAAGCGTTCTATAGCCGTGTAAGCGTATTGGGAGCAGGTAGGCAGATAGCGGCAGCAGGGCGGCCGGGCCGGGGAAATGTTCTTCTGGTAAAAACGTATGGCCGCAAGAAACAGGCGCCTCATGGCTTGTCCGTCCCAGCATGAGCAGGAGCAACAGCAGAAACAGCGGGAACAACATGAGCAGGAGCATCAGGAGAAAATAATCCCGCGCGGCTTAAAAGGGTTTGCATATCCTTTAAAAGCGCCGCATAAGACGCGCCCCGCGCGCTGAACCGGGCTATGAAAAGATAGCTGTATCCAGGCTGCATAGCTTTAAGGCTGGCCCGCGCGCATTCGCGCAGCAGTCGCTTTATGCGGTTGCGCTTTACCGCCTTGCCCAGCTTTTTGCTGACTGAAAAGCCCAGACGCAGTCCCATACGGTTTTTAACATACACAAGAATTAGGTATTTGCCGGCGCAGGAAGCGCCTTTACGGTGTACATAGGCGAATTCCTTGTTCTTTTTGAGCATGTATTGCTTGAGCATGCGTCTTTACTTTATCCGCCGTTAAGCTTAGGCGGAAAGGCGCTTGCGGCCCCTGTTGCGGCGGCGGGCGAGTACGTTGCGGCCGTTTTTAGTGCTCATGCGCTTGCGGAAGCCGTGCACCTTGCTTCTGTGTCTTTTTTTGGGCTGATAGGTTCTTAACATTTTAATATCTTCCTTTCTGATTAAGGCGTATAAAGCCTGATAGTCTAAATGGACGTTAGATATTATAGAGTACGCAGGGGCATTCTGTCAAATAAAATTGCGCATTCCCCTTGAAAAGGGGCTTTAGAGAGCGCCTGAAAACGTATGGCGGATTCGCGGGGATAAAAAAGCAAAACCGCAGGAGTATAAAAAGCAAAACGCCGCTTTGGCTCACCGGCCCCAACGGCGTATAGTTTCTTTTAAACGGAGGGTAATTTGCCTGATAAGCGCCGCAGCCAGGATATTAATCATCTCTTAGTGGCGGGAGCAGGCCCTCCTTGGCAAGAGAATAGGAATGAATTATATCGTCTATATAGTCCTTGCGCACCTTGCATACTCTGTAGCCGTTATAATCCACCATATAATAATTCATATCCATTTCATAAAAGCTGGCGGTTATGGAATAGGGAATATTTTCACCGTTGTCATCCTTTACATATGAGGTGGTGTTGAGACTGAAGGAAAACACCTCTTCTCCGTATTCCTGAGGGTCGCTTTCCTGAATGCGCGCGGCAAGGCTTATGCTTATAAGCTTGGCGTAAAAGGCGCGCATGGAGGCCTCGGGCAGGGTCTGGCCGTTAAGGGAGAAGGTAGTAAGCTTAACAATTTCACCCGAAGCGTCCAGAATGGGATTATGGTCGTCGTCCAGCTTGTTTTTGCGGGTAATGTCTATGGTTTCCTTTTTCCCCTGAATGGTTATATCAATGCTGTTCATATTGTCTATGTGCTGCATTGCAAAGCTGAGATTGGCTATATCCATTGCGTCGGTGCGCAGAAGATTGACTGAAGCCGGGCTTATGGTATATACCTTCAGGCTCTTGAGATTTACCTCCTCCAGCAGCTTGCCGCTTTGGTCGTGCATGGAATAGGTTAAGGCGTAGCGGTCGTCCGAGCCCTCTACCGGATTGCCGATTATCAGAATCTGAGAGGGATAGTTTTCCTTTATTACCGGCTCCCCGTCCTCTTTTACCTCGGCCTGGAACATAGCCAGGCGCAGATAATAGTCGTCAAAGCCGTATTTATCCCAATCCTCCTCAGCGCTTTCAGCCACATAGCCCGACATGGTTATGGCCGAAAGACTTTCAAAAAATGTGTTAAGCTTGGTGGAATCAGTATCGCAGAGAAAGGGAGAGATTATCTGCCAGAGATTGCTGCCTGAAATTAAATCGTTACTGTATATCATGGTCAGGCCGTCTCCGCCCTTGCGGTCTATGGTTATATAGTTTACAGCTCCCGGCTGCACGTCTATTCCAGGCAGGTCACGAAATTGGTCCACCGTTTTGGTAAAGTATTCCCCAATTGTCTGGTGGCCCAGATAAAGCTGGGAGGAAGAAACGTCCATAAAATAATACTGGTTTTCAGGTCCGTATTTGTTTCCTATGAGGTAGGTGTATACGCCCTTGTTTTTGACGGTTATGCTGACGCGAACGGGGTTGCTGGCGCTGTCTAAGCCGTAAAGAGCAAGCTCCTCTTCGGTAGAAGGCGCTCTGCCTAAATCGCGCAGCGCGCGCAGCGTGGTGCAGCGGTTAATAAGCATCATAAGGTTATACTGGCTTATGTCGGTATTGTCGCGGTTTTCTATTATCCAGGTTATTCCGTCGGCGTCGGCGGCGTCCCGGATGACCGAATAGGTATCCTTTGCCGAATCGATGGTAACGCGCTCTATATCCTCCTCCTCGCATGAGATGAGGTCTATCATGCCGTCTGAGTTAGTATTTTGCTCCTGGCTGTTTTGCTGCTCCTGCTTTATCATGGCTACGGCGGTTATGACTGAGCCGGCAAGTATAACTATTGCGAGGATGAGAGCGACGAGCATTCTGGTCAGGGATTTATCAGCCCGGCTGCTCATAGGTTTTTCCTCCTTCTGTAGATTATAAAGCCGGTGCCCAGGATAATGATGGGCAGTACCGCTATTACTATGATTACTATGATTCTGACTGACGCCAAATCAGATATTACAAAGGAATAATCCGCTATGGCCTTGGCGGTTATGGACAGGCTGTCCAATTTATTTTCCACCCAGCTTATACTGTTGACCATAAGGCTTTGGTTGCCTTCGCTGTTCTGGCGGGCTCCCATTATTATTTCGCTGGAGCCGAATACTACTATGCGGGTGTATGCATCGCCCGATATTGAAGCGGTATCGTGTACGCTCAAAGCCATTCCCACGCAGTGCGGCTCGGCCAGATAGCTGTCCAGCTTATTTGAATACGAGCCGTTGAGATAATCCTCTATGGGAATGGAAAGACTGCTCTCGGAGGAGGTTAAAAGGTCTGTCTGTTCTATGCTCTGGTTTGAGGGAGAATAATATTCCAGGCTGAGCGCCTCATGCACATATACGTTGACGGCTCCCTCGATAAGGGGGTCGGTTATATCGTGGGAGGAAAGATGGGGTACTAATTCCACGCCTGAAAGCTCGGTGCGCATGGAGGAATCCTGCTCGTAGACCACATCTGAGCCCACCTTTATCATGTAATAATCAAGCAGGGCCTTAAAATAGGTTAAATCTTCCTGAACAGAGGGGTCGAAGAACATAACCAGCTTGCCGTGATTTTTAAGGAAGGCCTGAAGCAAGTCAAATTCTTCCTTAGTAAGGTCGCTGGAAGGACCTACAATCATAAGCACGTCTCCCTTTTGCAGCTTGGAGCCGTCGGTGATAAGATTGAGCTTTTCCACCTGGAAATTGGCGCCCTCTAATGAATCGGTTATATTCTGCACGGCCGAGGCGTTGGCGGGGTCGTCTGTCTGCTCGCCGTGGCCCGAAAGCATGTATACGGCAGTAGGCTCTTCGTCAATCATAAACAGCAGGGCGTTGGTAAGCCTCTGTTCCAGCACCACATATTCCTGACCTTCCTCAGTAGTGCGGTAATAGTCCGAATAGGTTATAACGCGGAATTTGTCCTCGGCTGCGTTGGTTACTACTAAAGTGCCGTCCGAAACGGTTGCGCTGCTGGTGCTGAATTTGCGCAGCAGAGCGGGATTGGTGGCCGGGTCCACAACCTTGACCTCTATTTGGTTATTGGCCGCCGTATAGCGTTCCAGCGTTTTTTCCACTATAGTGCTTTGAGTGTTGTCGTCGGCAAATGAATATATGACCAGCTTTTGGTCTATACGACCTATTACGTCGTTGGAGAGCTCTGAAAGAGTATAGAGCTGCTCCTGCGTAAGGTCCGCTTTTAAGCCGGCGTTTTTTTCTACCAGGCTGAAGATTATATTTACGCAGACGGTAACTACTATTACTGTTATGATAAGCGCCGTATTAAAGCCGCCGTATTTGAGCAGCTTGCCGTAATCCCTGTGTTTTTTCTCCCTGCGAGCGGAGATTATTTCTTTATTATTAGCCTCCTGGGGCTTGTTTTCGTCTTTTTTCATTTAATTACCACTCCATCTTCTTCTTTCAATGAGCTTGGCCGTGACAAACAGGCAGGCCGCCGTAACCGTTATATAATAGATAATGGGGGAAAGGCCCAGTATACCGCTGGTAAATTCGGTAAAGCGGCCAAATAGGGCCAAGGCGTTAAGCGCGTCTCTTAAAAAGCCGGAGCTTATCATTGCAACTGCCTGGGTGCCCATCATCAAAAGAAAGAATATGCCGAAGGTAGCCACCGCGGCTACTACCTGACTTTGAGTGCAGGCTGAAATTAAAAGGCCGACGGCCATTGCGGTACAGCCCATAAGGAAGAAGCCGATATAGCTTGTGAAAATCTCACCTGCGCGGGGAGAGCCCAGCACGGCCAGGATGATAGGGTAAATAACGCTCAGAACCAGAGTTATGAGCAGCACGCACGAGGCGGCGAAAAATTTGCCCAGCACTACTTTATATACAGGCAGGGGGGAGGTGAGGTAGAGCTGGTCTATCTTAAGCCTGCGTTCTTCGGAAAAGGAGCGCATGGTGAGCAGGGGAACTAAAAAGGCGAAGGGGGTCGCCATAGTTCCAAGGGTCATGGCAAAATTGGCGTTGGAATTATAGCCGTCTCCGTTTATATTGCCTATAAGGAATATAAGGCCAAGCACCAGCATGAAGATACCCACGAACACATAGCCCATGGGAGAGCTGAAATATGCGCGCAGCTCGCGCTTGAAAACCGCGTTCATTTAAAAATCCTCCTTTGCCGTTCCGGTTAATTGGAGGAATATATCCTCCAGAGTATAGTCAAGGTAGCGCATAAGCAGTATGGGAGTGCCCGCCTTGCCCATTATATTGAATATTACGCGGCGGACGTCCGCCCCCTTATCGGCGGTTATAAGAAAATCATAGCTGTTTGATTCGCGCACGCCAAGATTATCCACATTGATAACTCCGTCGATAGCGCGGAGCGCGCGGGCTGTGGCCGCTTCGGGGCCGGCTATGCGGACGGTAAGCTTAGCTGTTTCGCCCAGGCCCTGCTGGAGAGCGGCCAGGCTGTCCTGCGCTACAATATGACCGTGGTCTATAATTATAACCCGCTCGCAGACGTCGGCTACTTCGGGCAGAATATGGGAGGAAAGAATTATAGTGTGTTCTTTTCCCAGTCCCTTTATAAGGTGGCGTATCTCTATAATCTGCGTGGGGTCCAGGCCGACGGTAGGCTCGTCCAGAATTAAAACGGGGGGATTGCCCGTCAGCGCTTCGGCCAGGCCCACCCTCTGCTTATATCCCTTTGAAAGATTGCCTATTATCCGGGGGCCGACATCGGTAATGCGCACGAGCTCCTTTATGCGGTCTAAATGCTCCTTGCGGTTTTTATGAGGGACTTTCTTAATATCGGCCGCAAAGGAAAGGTATTCGTTTACCGTCATATCCATATACAGGGGGGGCTGTTCGGGCAGATATCCTATCCGCTTTTTGACCTCGGCCGGCTCTTTAAGGATATCGTAGCCGTCTACAAGGGCGGTGCCGCTGGTAGAAGAAATATAGCCTGTTATCATGTTCATGGCTGTGGTTTTTCCTGCGCCGTTGCGGCCCAGAAAGCCGACGATTTCGCCGGCGTTTACGGTAAAGCTTGCGTTATCCACAGCCAGCTTTTCGCCGTATCGCTTTGTTAGGTTTTTGACCTCAATCATTTTTATTAGCTGCCTCCTGATTTATATATAGGTATATTGGTATGCTTAATTATATAATTGAGCCGGGCGTCCCGCCCCTGTCCCGAGCGCCTTTAAAGCGCTCGGGACCAATAGGAGGGCGCCGCGAGCCTTCTGCCGTTAATTTGCTTCAGCGCTTTAAAAGCGCTAGGCATATTCGCAAAGCTTAATTCCCGGCGCCCGTTTATTTTACGCCCGCCCCCGCCCGGCGCCCAGGGAGTGCGCGCGTCCTAGCGGTAGGAGCGGTCCACGAAGCGGGTAAATTCGGCTTTCCAGGTGAGCTCAATGCTGCCGGTGGCGCCGTTTCTCTGCTTGGCTACTATTATCTGAGCAAGAGTTTTATCCTGTTCCTGGCTGTCGGTATAATATGCGGGCCTATGTATAAACATTACCACGTCGGCGTCCTGCTCTATCGCGCCCGATTCGCGCAAATCGCTCAGGACGGGAGTGTGGTCCGAGCGGGTGGCGGCGCCGCGGGAGAGCTGAGCCAGCACCATGATGGGGACGTTTAAATCCCGCGCAAGCACTTTAAGCTGGCGGGAAAGCTCGCTTACCTCCTGCTGGCGGTTCTCGGTCTTGCGGCCGGGAGAGCTCATAAGAGTGAGGTAGTCGATAATAACTAGTTTAAGGTCTTTGATGCGCCGGCATTTGCTGCGCACCTCGGCTACAGATATGCCTGCGGTGTCGTCTATATAGAGAGGAGCCTTTTCCAGCAGGGTCATGGTGGAATTGAGCCGCTCAAATTCCTCCTCGCTTATCTCGCCCCGCTTAATTTTCTCTGAATCTACGGCGGCCTCCGAGCTGATTATGCGCATGGCTACCTCAGCCTTTGACATTTCAAGGGAGAATATAGCCGTGGCTTGATTGTTTTTAATAGAAGCGTAGCCTGCGACGTTATGAGAAAAAGAGGACTTACCCATGGACGGACGGCATGCCACTATTACAAGACTGGCCGGCTGGAGGCCGCCCAGAAGTCTGTCCAGCTCCTTAAAGCCCATGGCTATTCCCTGAATCTGACCCTTAGTGCGGTAATATTCGTCTATGCGCTCGTAAATGTCAGGCAGGATATCCTTCATCTGGGCCAGAGCAGAGGCCTCGTTATTCATGGCGATATTAAAGATTTCCTTTTCGGCCGTCTCTATTATATCCTTAGAATCCTTTACGGCCGCGTAGCTGTCGGTGGCGGTAACGCTGGAAACGCTTATAAGCCGCCGCAGCTTATATTTTTCTATAACTATATCTATGTAATAGGATAAATTAGCTGTGCTGGGCACCGCCCCCGACAGCTCGGTTATATATTGAGCGCCTCCTATTAATTCCAGCGTGCCTCTTTTAACCAGCTCGTTCATTAAGGTTATGACGTCTACCGGTTTTCCGGCGTGAAAAAGCGCGCCGATAGCTTCGTAAAGCTCCTGGTGGTTGGGGCGGTAAAAATAGTCTTTATTTTTTATGCGCTCGAAAACGGGCGCTATGCAATCGCCCGACAACAGCATACAGCCGAGGCAGGAGCGCTCGGCGTCTATATCGTTGGGCAGAATCTGAGCGGCCTGAATTTCCATTTAAGCTCCTTATCTATTATAACATCTGCGCAGAATGCGCATTAACGTTTGTTTATATGCTTAGGGCCGAGCCTGCGCGCCTGAAACGCAAAAAAACAAGCTGGTCTTTTATATTATACAGCGTCCATGGTCCAATGTAAAGAAGAAACCTTTTTCAAGCGCAGAATTTACGTTTTTTTAATAGTTTGAGACCGCTAAGAAAGGCGCAGGGGACGCTTTGGCGCGGAGTCGTTCCGTTAGAGCGATATAACCCAGGGGCGGGGGCGGCTCTTGCGGCCGTGAAACGGCCGCCGGCCCGCGCTGCGCGCGGGCCGGGCAGGCTTTCAGCCTGCCAAGAGCCGCCCCCGCCCCTGGGTTATATCGCTCTAACGGCAAATACAGCCGCTATTTATTCAGCCGGGTATAATTTATTGAAAACTAAATCAAATTTTTCTAGTGCGAAATCCAGCTGCTCCTTGGTATGAGTGGCGGTATAGCTGGTGCGCAGTATGCTTTCCCCTTCGGGTACTGCCGGAGATATAACGGGATTTACATACACGCCGTTTTCCAGCAGCGCGCGTGTTATTATAAAGGTGCGCTCATTGGAGCCTGTTCTTACGGGCACTATTGGGGTTATGCCTTCGCCGCAGGGTATGCCCAGACGCTTAAAGCCATCCCGCATGTAATTCCCGTTTTGCAGCAGCCTCTTGCAGCGCTCAGGTTCGCTTTTTAGTATTTTCAGCGCCTCAAGGGCCGCCGCGGCGTTGGAGGGCGGGATGGAAGCGCTGAATATGTAAGGCCGGGATACATGCATCGCATAATCCACTACCCGTTCCTCAGACGCCATAAAGCCGCCGAGCGAGGCAAAGGATTTGCTGAACGTGCCCATAATTATATCTACTTCGCTTTCCAGCCCGAAATATTCGGCCGTGCCGCGGCCATGCTCGCCTAAAACGCCTATGCCGTGGGAATCGTCTACCATGACGCGCGCGCCGAAGCGCTTGGCCAGGGAAACTATTTCGGGCAGGTCGGCCAAATCTCCCTCCATGGAAAATACGCCGTCCACCACTATAAGCTTGCCTCTGTCCTCAGGCGCTTCCTTCAGCTTCTGTTCCAAATCGGCCATATCGTTGTGCCCGTATTTAACCAGCTTGGCAAAGCTAAGCCGTGAAGCGTCCATTAGCGAAGCGTGATTGGCTCTGTCAAAAAATATAATATCATGCCGTCCGCACAGCGCGGAGATAATGCCCAGATTGGTTTGAAAGCCTGTGGACCAGGTCATGGCCGCCTGCTTATTTAAAAAATAGGCCAGCTCCCTTTCCAGCTCCTTATGCAGGGTAAGAGTGCCGTTAAGAAAACGTGAGCCCGAACAGCCTGCGCCCAGCTCTTTCAGAGCGCGGCAGGCCGCGTCTATTACCCTCTCGTCGCTGGTAAGCCCCAGATAGTTGTTGCTGCCCAGCATTATAGTGCGTCGGCCGTCCATGATAACTTCGGAATGCTGTCGGGAGGAAATTTCGTGGAAATAGGGATAAATGCCCGCCTGCCGCGCTTGGTCGGCCGGGCTGGGTTCATAGCATTTTTGAAATAAGTCCATAATTTATACACTCCTGTTAATATATAAAATATAAAGATAAAGACAAGACATTATATCATTGAGAAGCGGTAATTGCAAATATTTATATTTTGCATAATTTGCGTTAGCCGTTGCCGGAGACGGGAGGGCGGCTCTTGCGGCCGTGAAACGGCCGCTGGGCCGGGCTTTTAAGCCCGGCCCCGGGCAGGCCCGGATTGTCGGGCCTGCCGTAAGAGCCGCCCTCCCGGCCGCGTCCGCTGAAAGCGGACGCGGCCCGCGCCGCCCGAAGCCCCGGCGCTTTTTAATAAACGCAGACAGGCTTTCTGAACCATGCTTTGCGGCATAGCCGCGTTATATCTGGCGCATAATAAGCAGGGCGCAGTTTTCAGGCTTCGCCGGCCGAAAGCCGGCAAAGTACTGTTTTTAAAAAGTGAAAAACGGCGATTATTCGAGATAATAAAGAATATTTCTGAAATTCTAGGCTTAAACTGATTTAAACAGCTCATTTCGCCTGAAATCGATGTTTATACATTAGAATTAAAGTGATATTCTTAAGAATAAAAAGTTTGAAAAATTTAAGCGGGAAAGGGGGACGGTTTTGTGGAAATAGATGTTTTTCCTAAGGACGTGGACGTAACGGTTTTCGGTCATACCTTCTGGATTAGGGAAACTTACCTTACATCCCTTTTATTAATAGCATTAATACTGGTTATCGCTCTTATAATACGTTTTGCGCTTATAAGGCGGTTTACTACCGACGTGCGTAAAATAGGCAGGGCGCAGCTTTTATGCGAATATCTTTTTAATATGCTGGAACGCTTTACTAAAGGCGCTGTGGGCAGCATGGGGCCAAGACTCTCGCCTTATATCCTGGCGCTGGCCTTTTATATTCTCCTAAGCGGAGTTATAGAGCTTTTCGGCCTGCGCACTCCTCTTTCGGACCTCTCGGTTACGGTTTCCTTCGGGCTTTCCACTTTTATAATAATCAATTATTACGGCTTGAAGGAGAAGGGGATTATAGGCAGGATAAAATCCTATGGTCAGCCCAAGCCTATAATAGCGCCCTTTAAGCTAATAAGCGATTTGGCTACCCCGGTAAGCCTGTCCTGCCGTATGTTCGGCAATATCCTGGGCGGCTATATTATTATGGAGCTGCTCTACGACGTATTGATGTCCGCTGTGGAAAAGTGGATAGTGGCCATTCCCTTCGCCTTTATTATTCCGGCCGCGCTGTCCCTGTATTTTACGCTTTTCCATGTCGCCATACAGTTTTATATCTTTTCCATGCTCAGCCTTACGTTTGTAAATGAGGCTGTGGAAAAGGAAGCGGCCTGACCTTTTGGCTTTGAGCTAAAATCGGGCGGTAAATAAGTTTATTTATACTCAGGAGGGTTTTTAATTATGGATTTATCAGTTTTAGGCGCGGCTATAGCCGTTTTTACAGGAGTGGGCGCAGGCATAGGCATGGGCTTTGCTACGGGCAAGGCCTGTGAGGCGGTTTCCCGCCAGCCTGAGGCTTCGGGCAAAATACAGGGCGTGCTTTTGCTGGGTTTGGCGCTGACCGAATCGGTTGCCATATACGGCCTGCTTATAGCTCTGCTGCTGATTTTTGTTAAATAGCCAACGCTGCGGAAAGGGTTTTAAGACAGATGGACGGATTATTTGGAAGCTGGTTATATATAGTCCTGCATATAGTCAATCTTGCCGTGCTTGTTTTTTTGCTCAGGCTTATAATATATAAGCCTATGAAAAAATTTATGGCTAAGCGCAGAGAGGAATTGGATAAGGAGATAGCCTCCCTGGACGAGGCCGCTGCAAAATCTGAGGGCGCTCGCGCTTTAATGGAGCAAAAGGAAAAGGAATTGGATAAAAAGCAGCGCAGGGATTATTACGAGGCTATGCAGAAGGCCAGCGCAAGCGCCGACGAATTAATAAAGGCGGCTCAAAAGGACGCCGAGGATATAATTAATCAGGCCGAGCGCCGCGCGGACGAAATAAAGCAGGGTGCAAACGAGGAGATACGCGAGGCGGCCGCGGTTATGGCCGTGGATATAGCCGCCGCCGTATTGCCCGGCAAGCTGTCTCAGAGCGAGCATGAGGAGCTGCTGGAGGCCAGCGTTGCGGAGGCGAAGAAGTATGGATAACGACCTTATAGTATATACTGCGGTTCCTGTGGACGATGCTGAAAAGCTTCGTCTGCAGGAGTTTTTTAAAGATAAATACGGAGCGGGCAGCGTGGCCTTCGGCGTTAAGCCCGACCTTATTGGGGGCATGCGCCTGGTTTTCAGGGACAGGATAGAGGATTATTCTCTCGCCGGTCGGCTGGGCAGCCTGAAACAGCGCCTTTCTTCGGGGGAAAAGCTTTCGGGCGGCTATCTTGAGGAGGAGGCTGCGGGCCGGTTAAAGGCTATAAAACGCAGATATGCCTTAAAAAGGCCCGGGCTTAAGAGCATAGACCCTAAAACAGGCGAGCCGTCGGGCACAAAGCGAAAATTGGCCAATCAGGGAGACAGAGCCGCCGAAATTATAGGCGCGCCGCGCCGCAGGCTGAACGGCTTAAGCTTTCAGCCCGTAAAAAACGCGATAGGACGGGTTATTTCCAGCTCGGACGGCATAGTTGAGGTTTCAGATATGTCGGGAGTAAGAATGGGAGAATTGATAAATTTCCATTCGGGAGCCTACGGAATAGCTATGAACCTGGAAAAGGACTATATAGGAGTTGCTGTATTTTCAGGGGACGACGCTATAGAAAGCGGCGAGGTGGCCTATGGAACGGGCAGGATTATGGAGGTGCCGGTTGGCAAGGGGCTGCTTGGAAGAGTAGTCAATCCAATGGGTATTCCCATAGACGGCCGGGGTGAAATTATCAGCTCGGGCCATATGCCCATAGAGGCGCCGGCTCCGGGAATAATAGAGCGCGGAGCGGTCAACCGGCCCATGCAGACGGGAATACTTTCTATAGACGCCATGACTCCCATAGGGCGGGGCCAGCGCGAATTGATAATAGGGGACAGGCAGATAGGCAAGACGGCTATAGCGATAGATACTATCCTCAACCAGAAGGATAAGGATATGATATGTATTTACGTCGCTATAGGCCAAAAAGCGTCTAAGGTGGCTGAGCTGGAGCAGCTTCTCCGCTCGAAGGGAGCGATGGATTATACTGTTATAGTCTGCGCCACCGCTTCGGATAACGCGTCCATGCAGTATATCTGTCCGTATGCCGGCTGCGCCATAGGCGAATATTTCATGCACGAGGGACAGGACGCTCTTATTATATACGACGACCTTTCAAAGCACGCGGTTTCCTACCGCACGCTTTCTCTGCTTTTAAGAAGACCGCCGGGCCGCGAGGCATATCCGGGCGATGTGTTTTATCTGCATTCACGTCTTCTGGAGCGGGCGGCGCAGCTTAATGAGAAAAACGGCGGCGGCTCGCTTACGGCGCTGCCTATAATAGAGACTATGGCGGGAGATATTTCGGCGTATATCCCTACTAACGTCATATCCATAACGGACGGCCAGATTTTTCTGGATTCAGAGCTGTTCCGTTCAGGTGTAAGACCCTCCGTAAACGTCGGCCTGTCTGTTTCCCGAGTAGGCGGCGCGGCGCAGGGAAAGGCTGTGCGCAAGGTTTCGGGGCGCATGAGGCTGGATTTGGCGCAGTACAGGGAATTAAAGGTGTTCGCTCAGTTCGGTTCGGATTTAGATCCGACTACGCGCGCCTCTTTAAATCGCGGAGAGCAGCTTATGGAAGCGCTTAAGCAGGGCCAGTATTCTCCATATTCATATGCCGAGGAGGCTATAATTCTGAATATTCTTTCGGAGGATTTATGCCCGCAGGTACCGCCGGAGCAGATAAATAAATTCCTGCACCTGGTGCTGGATAATCTAAAGCTTTCTCATCCGGAGGTCATATTTAATATTGAGCATGACGACGTTATAAGCGAGGACGGCCGTCAGACTATAATCTCTGTTATAAACGAGCTGCTGGCCGCGCCCGAGGAGTAATTATATGCAGAGCATATACGATATAAAAAATCGTCTTAAATCGGTAAACAGCACAGTAGAGCTTACAAGAGCAATGTATCTTATAAGCGCGAGCCGTATAAGGAAGGCCATGCGGCTTTATGAGAGCACGGACGTATATTTCAGGCATGCGCGCAGGGCTTTGAAGCACATTCTTGTAAATATGCCCAGCATTTCGCATAAATTTCTGCAGAGCGAGCATGACGAGCATAAGGATACGGCTTATATAGTGATTGCCTCCAATAAGGGTATGGCAGGCGGCTACAATCACGACATATGCACCGCGGCGCTGGAGCATATGAAGTCGTGCAAGGGCGGAATAACCCTTTTTACCGTAGGCAGCATGGCGGCTTCTTTTTTTAAGAGGGAAGGCTATAAGATAGAATACGAATATACTTCGATTATGAACGACCCGACCATTTCGGCGGCGCGCCGCATGATGGAGGGTATAAACGAGCGTATAGAGCATAACAGCATAGACCAGGTATACGTCGCTTATACGCATATGGACAGCACAGTAGTGCAGACGCCCAGGGTGGAACGGCTGCTTCCTTTGCTTTTGAGCGATTTTGAGGACGTAACCTTTCGGGATGAATTTGTGCAGGCACATGTAATGTATGAGCCTGACCCAGTTACTGTTATAAACGCGCTTGTACCTCAGTATTTGATGGGTATGCTTTATGGGATGCTGGTACAGGCCTATGCCAGCGAGCACAGCGTAAGGATGCGCGCTATGGACGAGGCTACGCGCAACGCTGAAGAGATGATAGGAGAGCTGGAGCTGAAATATAACGGCGCGCGTCAGGCGGCTATTACGCAGGAGATAACAGAGATAGTTTCGGGCGCGGGCGCAGTAGACGGCGTCAGCCGTTAAAGGAGGAATGGAAGTTGGAAGGCAAGGTTAGCCGTATAATAGGCGCCGTAGTGGATGTTGAGTTTTCTGATACTGCGGTGCCCAAAATACATGATGCAATCAAAGTGCCTATGGACGACGGGCATATCGTTTGGCTGGAGACGGCGCGGCTGCTGCCGGAAAATGCCGTAAGATGCATTTCGCTTAACGCTACCGAAGGCATGTACCGCGGCATGAAGGCTATAGCTACAGGCCAGCCCATAACGGTCAGCGTAGGAGAAGAAACCTTAGGCCGCACAGTAAATGTAACGGGCGAGCCTATAGATAATAAAGGTCCGATAAAAGCGAAAAAAGCCATGCCCATACACAGGCCGGCTCCCGATTATGCGCATCAGAGCTTTAAGACAGAGGTGTTGGAGACGGGCATAAAGGTTATAGATTTGCTGGCGCCCTATGTACGCGGCGGCAAGATTGGTCTTTTCGGAGGCGCGGGCGTAGGGAAAACCGTGCTTATATTGGAGATGATAAGAAATATAGCGACCGAGCACGGCGGATATTCAGTATTTACCGGTGTAGGCGAGCGTTCGCGCGAGGGCAGCGACCTTTTGGAGGAAATGACCAGCTCGGGAATAATTGAAAAGACGGCGCTTGCCTTCGGGCAGATGAACGAGCCGCCGGGCGCGCGCATGCGCGTAGCCTTTACCGGGCTTACAATGGCTGAATATTTCAGGGATGAAATGAAAAAGGACGTGCTCCTTTTTATAGACAATATTTTTAGATATATTCAGGCGGGTTCGGAGGTTTCGGCGCTTTTGGGACGTATGCCGTCGGCCGTGGGATATCAGCCCACACTTTCTCAGGAGATGGGCGAATTGCAGGAGCGGATAACCAGCACCCCCAACGGCTCCATAACCAGCGTTCAGGCGGTATATGTTCCGGCTGACGACCTTACCGACCCTGCTCCGGCGACCACATTTTCTCATTTGGATGCAACTACCGTGCTTTCGCGTTCCATTGCGGAGATGGGCATATATCCTGCGGTAGACCCGCTGGATTCTACTTCCCGAATTTTAGAGCCGTCTATTGTGGGGGAAGAGCATTATCGTGTGGCGCGCAGAGTTCAGGAGATACTTCAGAGGTATAAAGAGCTTCAGGATATTATAGTAATATTGGGCATGGATGAATTGAGCGAGGAAGACAAGCAGACCATTCTGCGCGCCCGTAAGATACAGAAGTTTCTTTCTCAGCCTATGTTTGTGGCTGAAACCTTCAGCGGTATTCCAGGCAAATATGTGCCTATTGACAAGACCATAGACAGCTTTGCGCAGATTGTAGACGGAAAGGCTGACGACATACCGGACGCGGCTTTCTTTATGGCTGGAGATATAGAGGATGTGCGCGCTAAGGCGGCGGCGCTGGAGGGTAGTGAATAATTATGACTCCGTTTAAGCTGGAAATAGTCACTCCTGAACGCACGTTTTATAAAGGCATGTGCGAATCAATAGTACTGGATACTGGTTCTGGAAAAATGGGAGTGCTTTACGGCCATGTGCCCGTGGTGGTTTCTCTTCCTCCTAGTGAGATAGTTGTAAAAATTGACGGGCTAGATAAAACGGCGGTTTGTTCGGGGGGATTTATGGAGATGCTGGGCAAGCGCGCTTACATTTTTGCGCAGAGTATAGAGTGGCTGGAGGAAATAGATGTTAAGCGTGCCATGGATGCGGCGCAGCGTGCCAGGCGCAAGCTGGAGACCGCAGACAATAAGTATGACCGTCAGCGTTATATTTGGGCTTTAGAAAGGGCGGAGACCAGGCTAAAGGCAATAGAGAAGAAGCAGAGGGATATTACTAAGTAATAAATGGCTGCGCCCAGCCTTTAGGCTGGGCGCAAAGTCTCAAGGTATTCCGGAAAGCAAAGCTTTCCGGAATACCTTGAGACTTTGCGCGTTTTGGCGCCATAGGCGCCAAAACGCGCAGTAGTTTATTTTAAAAGCTGATTTTATAAGTTTAATTGCGGCGCCTTTTAGGCGCCGCAATTAAACTTATAAAAAATATAAAAGAAGCAATAAGAATTGATGATAAACAAGAATATTATACAACATTAGGAGCTCTTTATTTAACTGAAGGAAAAAATGAAGAAGGAATAGAAAATATTCGTAAAGCGTATTCTATGAATGAAAAAGATGTTAGAGCATTAAATAATGCGGCTTATTATTATTTAACAATTGAAAAAGATTTATTAAGAGGATTTGAAAATCTTAAAGCAGCTTATTCAGAGGTACCTATAGGTTTAGATGAAGAGGATAGAAAAACAATAATAGAAAATTATGCCATAATGAAAAAAGCTTATGATAAATTTATGGAAGATGATACTAAAGAATTTAATATAACAGGATTAAAATTAATATATTAAAAGTGCTTTTTAGCACTTTTTTTATAAATATTTTTAGAGGGGTTCTGAGGAGTATGGAATTATTAAAGACAGATATAAGAAATTTAAATTATACAGGAAAAATGGATAAAAAAGACATACATTAAAGTTTAAGGATGTCTATTTACCTCCAACTATATTTACTGAAAATGAATAATTAATGAATAAAAATCCAATTGAAGAGATTAAATCTGAAGATGAGAAAGCATATATAGTTTTAATGAAGAAACAAGAATATAATAATAAAGAAAGTAATGAATCCTTTATATTAGGTGCATTTAAGGATGGAAAAATCCTTGATGAATATTATATAAGAGAAAATAATGGAGAATTTATAAAGGTTAAAAAGTATAAAGATGTAAAACTTACAGAAGGAAGTAATATTATAGAGCTATCATTAAATGGAGCAGATGTAACAAGCAAAATAGAAGTAAGTTTTAAGTAATAAATTTTTAAGGTTCAAAATTTATGGAGGAGTATAAAGCAGAATTGATTTAATTTTATAATTTTACTAAAATAAAAAAAATTCAAAATATAAATAATTCTACTTTTCAGTAAATTATCTTTATGATATTATAATTATGATAAGAAAAGAATGGTTTAAAAACATTTGTAACAATAAAATCAAATAATAAATATTTTTTTTGTTACAATTTGCAGAAAATTTTAAAAGTATAATCATTTTAAAAAATAACTAAATTGGTAGGGGGAATTTTTTATGTCACAACAAGTAAAAAAAATAGCATTATTAACTGGTGGGGGAGATTGCCCAGGTTTAAATGCAGTAATAAGAGCTGTAACAAGAACTGCTATACTAAATTATGGAATGGAAGTAATAGGTTATAAATTTGGTTATAGAGGATTATACAATAATGATTTCATGCCTCTAACTTTAGATAGCGTTTCTGGAATACTAAATAGAGGAGGCACTATTTTATATAGTTCAAATAAAGATAATTTATTTGATTATTTAGTTGAAGAAAATGGTGTTATGGTAAAAAAAGATGTTTCAGATGTTGCAGTTGAAAATTTGAAAAAAGAAGGAGTAGATGTATTAGTAGTAATCGGTGGAGATGGAACTTTAACTTCTGCAAGAGATTTCGCAAGAAAAGGTGTAAAAGTTATAGGAGTACCTAAAACAATTGATAATGATTTAGCATCTACAGATGTTACTTTTGGATTTAATACAGCTATTGATGTAGTAACAGAAGCATTAGATAGATTACATACAACAGCAGAGTCTCATCATAGAGTTATGCTTTGTGAAGTTATGGGTAGAGGTGCAGGATGGATTGCGTTAGAAGCAGGAATTGCTGGTTCTGCTAATGTAATATTATTACCTGAAATTCCATACGATATTAATAAAATTGTAGAGAAAATAAAGGAACGTGAAGCAGCAGGAAAACAATATAGTATAATTGTAGTTGCAGAAGGTGCAAAACCTAAGGATGGGGAAGTAGTAGTTGCCAAAATAGTTGCGGATAGCCCTGATCCTATTAGATTAGGTGGAATAGGTAATAAATTAGCAGAGGATTTAGAAAAAGTTCTACCAGGAAAAGAAGTTAGATGTACAGTTCTTGGTCATATACAAAGAGGTGGAACAACATCAACATATGACAGAATTCTGTCAACTAGGTATGGAGTAGCAGCAGTTGAATTAATAAATGAAGAAAAATTTGGAGAAATGGTTTGTTTAAAAGATGGTAAAATCTCAAGTGATAGCTTAGAAAATGTTATAGGTCAAAAATCAAAGCTAGTTGATCCTAATGGAGAATTAGTAAATGTGGCAAAAAAAGTAGGTATTTCTTTTGCTGATTAGGAAATTATAAGTGGTGGAGATTTACTTCACCACTTTTTAGTTTAAATTATTTCAAGGGACACTTCAAAATTTTCTGACAATATGCTATAATCAGAATAGGCAAAGAATACAGTAAGAAAGCTGGAGGGTATTATGAAAGAGATAAAGAAATATTTAGAATCAAGAATTGGAACATATGGATTTTTTTTCGAAGATTTAAAAAGTGGTTATATTTATGGATATAATGAAAACGTTCAGATGACGGCAGCAGGTTGTATGAAGTTGCCTATAGCAGTATCTTTAATTAAGGCTGAAGAAAATAAAAAAATAGATTTCTTAGATAAAATTAAAATTGACAGCAAAGATAAAGTATATGGAACAGGAATAATTCATGAATTTAATGAAAGAGAGT
>URIR01000024.1 GCA_900547955.1 uncultured Eubacteriales bacterium
ATAACCGTATAGCCTGGCTGGCTCGCTCTATTTATCCCATGCGTTCGCTTGAAGAGGAGATATTTAAGGCTATAGTCAGCGAGGATGAAATGCACGACGGGGCCAGCGCGGCGCTTTATCAAATAAGAAAGCAGATTCGTTCATGCCACGACCGTATACGGGAAAAATTAAACGCTTATATAAAAAAGCCCGAATTAAATAAATATTTGCAGGACGCCATAATAACTGTGCGCGGCGACAGATACGTTATACCTGTTAAGGCTGAAAATAAGGGCAGAGTCGGCGGCATTGTGCATGATCAATCTTCCAGCGGCGCTACGCTTTTTATAGAACCGATGGCTGTTGTGGAAATAAATAATGAATTAAGGATACTCATTTCAAAGGAGCATGAGGAAATAGAACGTATCCTGCAAGTGTTTTCAGAGCAGATAAGGCTTAATGCCGACGCAATGGAGGGGAATTTAAGTGCGCTTATAAGCCTGGATTATATTTTTGCGCGTGCAAAGCTTTCTGTGCAGTTAAAATGCGTGCGCCCTGAAATAAACCAGAAGGGCTATATCAATATTAAAAACGGACGGCACCCGCTTATTGATAAAAATAAGGTGGTTCCTATAAACGTGTGGCTGGGGGATGAATTTACCGTTCTTTTGATAACGGGGCCTAATACCGGCGGCAAAACGGTTACATTAAAAATTATAGGCCTGTTTTGCCTTATGGCTCAGTCGGGGCTGAACGTTCCGGCGGATATAGGAACGCAGCTAAGCGTTTTTGACGGGATATTCGCCGATATTGGCGACGAGCAGAGCATAGAACAGTCTCTTTCCACCTTTTCTTCTCATATGACCAATATTGCGCGCATAATGAAAGAGGTTACTCCGAGGAGTCTTGTGCTTTTTGACGAATTGGGTGCCGGCACCGACCCTAATGAAGGCGCGTCGCTGGCCATAGCGATTCTGGAGGATATCATTTCTATTGGGGCGCGGGCAGCAGCCACTACTCATTACAGCGAACTAAAGGCGTATTCCATGACGGCGCAGAAGATGGAAAACGCTTCGGTTGAATTTGACGCGGTATCCTTAAAACCCACATATAAGCTGAACGTAGGCGTTCCGGGCATGAGCAACGCGCTGGCGATATCCGAACGGCTGGGGCTGGATTCTAGACTGGTTAATAGGGCGAGAGAGCTTTTAAAGGCTGAGCGGGTGCGCTTTGAAAACGTGCTTCTAAAGGCTGAAGAGCACCGCCGGGAAACGCAGCGGGAGCTGGAAAATGCGCTGGCTGAAAAACAGGCGGCGCAGGCTGAGAGAACTAAGGCCGAACAGCTTAGAGAGGATTTGGAAAGGCAAAAATCTGGTATTCTGCAAAAAGCCAGGGAGGAAGCCCGGCGGCTTATTGAGGAGGCTGATAAGAAAGCCACTCAGTATATAGAGGAGCTAAAGGCGCTTAAAGAAAATGCCAGCGATGAAGCGCTTATAAAAATGCAGACAAAGCGCAAGGCTTTAAAGTCCAGTACGGAGGAAAAGATTTCAACGCCCCGCAGAGCGGGAGACGGAATAAAAAAGGAGCAGATTCGCGTAGGAGAAACAGTATTTGTGCATTCTATAGGTCAAAATGCTATAGTGCAGGCGCTGCCTAACTCCAAGGGCGAAATAAAGGTTCAGGCCGGCATATTGCAGATGAACGTTAAAGCCGAGGATGTTTCTCCGGCAGAAGCGCCGGTTAAACCTAGAGTTAATTCGTCAAGAGTGGTGCGTCAAAGCCCGCAGGTTTCCAGCAGCCTGGACGTTCGGGGCCAGACGGTTGACGAAGCCTGCATATATATAGACCGGTATCTGGACGAAGCTTATATGGCCCATCTTAATGAAGTGACTATTATACACGGCAAGGGCACAGGGGCTCTCAGAAGCGGAGTTATGAAATATTTAAAAGGTCATCCCAGAGTGAAGGGCCAGCGTCCGGGCCGATATGGAGAGGGGGAAATGGGGGTTACTGTGGTTACTCTGAAGCAATAAATTGCGGCTGGAAGGGACAAAATCTATTTTTTAAGATTGATATAAAAATATATTAACATTTTATTCATTGATTTTCATGCAATATAATGTATAATTATCAACAATAAGTAATAGAAGGCTCAAGGAAAGGGCGGTTTTATGAAAGGGAAAATACTTGTGGTGGATGATGATATCCACATTTGCGAGCTGGTTAAGCTTTATCTTGAAAAAGAGGAATATGAGGTCATTACGGCGCATGACGGAGGCGAAGGGCTGGAAAAATTCAAAAGCTGCAATCCCAATCTGGTCTTTCTTGATATAATGCTTCCGGTTATGGATGGGCTGCAGTTATGCCGGGAAATTCGGAGAATAAATAATACGCCCATTATTATGCTGAGCGCTAAGGGTGAAACGTTTGATAAAGTCTTAGGGCTTGAATTGGGAGCGGACGATTATATTGTCAAGCCCTTTGAGCCTAAGGAGCTGCTGGCTCGGGTAAAAGCAATGCTGCGCCGCAGCAGCACGCATGAGGAAACTGTCAATCAATACACCTATAACGACCTTACCGTTAATATTTCGGATTATACGGTTATATTCCGCGGCAAGGAGCTGGAAATGCCGCCAAAGGAAATAGAGTTGCTTTATTTCCTTGCATCCCATCCCAACAAGGTTTTTACCCGGGAACAGCTGCTGGAACAGGTGTGGGGCTTTGAATACTTTGGAGATTCGCGCACAGTAGACGTGCATATTAAGCGTATAAGAGAAAAAATGCCCGAACCTGAAGGATGGAGCATTAAAACCGTTTGGGGAATAGGGTATAAATTCGAGGTGAAATAGCGCATGAGGGGCAGCGTGCTCGCCAAAATGATAGGTCTTTATATGTTAATGGCCTTTATGTTCCTTGGAGTTGTGGGAAGTGTGCTTCTTGAAGCATGCCGAAAGGAAATTTCCAATGTGCGAATAGAGCTGCTTTCCAGCCGGGCGAGCGCGGTAGTTAAAATGGCTGTCAGGTTTGAGGACCCGGACGATTATATGCTGCAGGGCTTTTTGCAGTCTATCGCTAATGAATTTGACGCGGTTATACAGATATACGACGGCGAAGGAAATTATCTCTGCGGCACGGACGCGGCTCTTATAGGCCTGGGAGTATCTCAGGAGGAGGATATTAGGCTGGATGCGGGCCTGCTGAAAAAACTGCTGGAAAACACTCAGAACGGGTCGGTATATATAAAGGCGGATTATTTCAGTTCGCGGTATTCCTCCAGATATTCAACAGTAGCCGTTGCGGCGGATGTTCCCTTTTCCAATTCAGAAAAGAGAATAGCCATTCTGCATTCGGATGAAAGCGTTATATATGATTCCTACTATAAAATACTAAGCGGGATATGGGTGCCGCTGGCGGCGGTGCTTATTTTCAGCATTATATTAATTATAATGACTAATTACCGCATGGTTATTCCTTTAACGCAGATGAACGCGGCTGCAAAGGCGATAGCGAACGGCAATTTTTCAAAGCGAATATACGTTAATACAAGAGACGAGGTAGGGCAGCTGGCCAAGAGCTTTAATAAAATGGCTGAGGAGCTTTCTTCGACTGATACAATGCGCAAGGATTTTGTCGCTAACGTAAGCCATGAATTGCGTTCCCCCCTTACAAGCATTACCGGATTTGTTCAGGGGATGCTGGACGGCACTATTCCCGAAAGCGAATATAGAAAATATTTAGAGATAGTTTTAGCTGAATCTCAGAGGCTAAGCCGCCTTACTAAGGAGATGCTTGATTTAACCCGCATTGAATCGGGCAATATGCCGCTGAATAAGACGGTTTTTGATATAAACGAGCTTATAAGGCGCGTAATTATAACTAAGGAAAATGCTCTTGAAAATAAACAGCTTGATTTGGAGATAGATTTTAAAGAAGAAAAGATAAATGTTTATGCCGATCAGGGCGGCATAGAGCAGGTGCTTGTAAATCTTTTGGATAACGCTATAAAATTTACTCCTGAGGGCGGCCGTATATCGTTGGCTTCGTATATTAAAGAGGGCAAAGCTGTTGTTGCTATCAGGGATACGGGCACAGGCATAAAGGCGGATATTCTTCCTCATATATGGGAAAGATTTTATACTGAAAATAAATCGCGCACGGGAAGCAAGGGCGTAGGTCTGGGGCTTTCTATTGTTAAACGGATAATGGTGCAGCACGGCCAGGATATAACCGCGCAGTCGGAGGAGGGAAGGGGTTCTGTCTTTACCTTCACTCTGGAGCTTGCACCTAAAAGTAAATCCAAATTAATTGAATAGCTAAAGGTTTATCTTACAAATAACGGGGCGCCTCAGTACGCCCGGAAGGGAAGTAAATATGGACGAGCAGAACAAATTTAATTCTGATGAACAAAATCAATTCCAGGAGCAATCCAACGAAAGGGCTGAACAAGCTCCTCAAGATGATTATCAGGGGCCTTTTAACAGCTATCAAGCACAGCCGCAACCTCCTAAAAGTCCTAAGAAACGAGGAGGAGGAATAGGCGTCGCGGCCGTTATATGCATAATAATAGGTTCGCTTATAATCGGTTCTGTTTTGGGAGTTTCTGTAATTTATAGTTTGGATAATTCCAGATTTAACAACGGACCGGCCAATACGGCTTCTCCTCAGGCGCCTCAGAATACTGCCGGCTCGATAAATTCCGATTTGCTAAGGCCGGGTACTACGGAAATTCCAGACGTATCGGCGCCGGCTATTTCTCAGGAGGAGCCTATCGTCGAAATAGCTGAAAAACGCGGCCCTTCTGTTGTGTCTATATTTGTAGAGACTCCTACGGGTCAGGGCTGGGGTTCAGGCGTTATATTTACCGAGGACGGCTATATAATTACTAATCATCATGTTGTGGAAAATGCGCAGCGCATTACTGTATATCTGTCGGACGGCACGGAATTAGAGGCAGGCTTGGCGGGAACAGATGAACGTACAGAGCTGGCTGTGGTGAAAATACTTAAAGAGGGCACATATCCGGCCGCGCCTTTAGGAAATTCGTCTGATTTGAAGGTAGGCGAGCTGGTGGTTGTTATAGGTACGCCTCTGGGACTCTCCAGTACAGTTACTTCGGGTATTGTAAGCGCGCTGGACCGTACTGTAGACGCGGATGGACGGCGCTTTCAAATGATACAGACTGATGCTGCGGTTAATCCGGGCAACAGCGGCGGCCCGCTGTTTGATAAAGAGGGCAATGTCATAGGTATAATTACCATGAAAGAAGTTACTACTTATGATTCCAACGGAAACGCTATAAGCGTCGAGGGATTGGGCTACGCAATTCCTATAGATGACGCTAAAAGCATAGTGCTTCAGCTTATGAACGACGGCAAAGTAACGCGCGCTGGTTTGGGGATAACCTGCAGCACCGCATACGACCGTTTTACCGGCGAAGAAGCGGGCGTTATAATAGCTTCAATAGTTGAGGGCGGGCCTGCGGCTAACGCCGGATTAAATGTGGACGACGTTATAGTGGAGGTTGACGGAGAAGCCGTGTCCAACCTGGCTGACTTAACGGCTATTATGGAAAGCAAAGCCGTAGGCGATGAAATAACTGTAACCGCTCTGCGCCGCGGGGAACGTATGGATTTTAAATTACTGCTGGACGTTCTGTAAAATGATGCATAACCGCTTAATATGCCCCGTATAATTTAGCATAGCTGCTTAAAATGCTAAATTAAAAATTAAGAGGGGGCATATTAATGCGGACAAAACGCAAAGCAGCCGTCCATGCGGGCGGCAATACGCTGTTAGGCTATTTTCTTAATCTTTTAAAGGGCACGGCGGCCGGGCTTATAGTAACGGTTGCGGCGCTGCTGCTCTTTGCTCTGCTGGTTAAATTGTTCCATATAGGGGACGGAGCAATACCCGCGGTGAACATGGTAATAAAAATCGGCAGTATATTTGTAGGCGTGCTGGTAACCTTAAAATTCATTCACGAGCGCGGATATCTGGCCGGCGGATTAACGGGCATTTTATATATTTTGCTTTCATTTGCCGTGTTTTCTCTTTTCAAGGGAGATTGGAGCGCTTTGGATACGCTGGTTGTAGATTTGCTTACCGGATTGGCGGCCGGACTGCTTTCTGGAATATTAATTGCAAACATAAAGAAAAAATAGCTTGCTGAAACTGCGGAAAAAATGTATAATGTCTACGGTTAAATAATTTTGGCTGCAGGCCATACAAAAGGAGTTGTCTTTTATGAAAAGAATAGTTACTATCAGTAAGCCCTGCCTTAATAAGGACGTTAAGAAATCGGGCTGCGGCGAATGTCAGGCAAGCTGCCAGAGCGCGTGCAAAACCTCATGCACGGTGGGTAATCAGTCCTGCGAAAGAAAATAATTTTATAGTTTTTTTGCTAAGAATCTGTGTCTTTTGTTTTTAAGGCACAGATTCGATTTTTGTTATATACTGGAGTTTTTTTGATGATACATACTTTTGAATGTCTTGGAACTTATATTCTGTTGGACGTTGAGAGCGGAGCAGTTTATTCTGTGGACAAGCTAATCTTTGATATAGCCTCGTTAATGGAGCGCCATTTCGGAGAAGAGGAAATGATTGCAAAGCTTTCGGCATTATATTCCAATGACGATATTTTGGATGCGTTATCTGAAATCAGGGAATTGGAAGCGCAGGGCGCTTTTAATTCACAATCTGACAGTCAAGCTGTAAAAGAAGCCGCAGCCAGAAATAAAAATGTAATTAAGTCTATGTGTCTGCATATGGCGCACGACTGCAATCTCCGCTGCCAGTATTGCTTTGCATCCACAGGGGATTTTCACGGAGAGCGTGCGCTTATGCCGCTGGATGTGGCTAAAGCCGCTATGGATTTTTTAATTGCCAGCAGCGGCTCGCGCAGAAATCTTGAGGTTGACTTTTTCGGCGGGGAACCGCTTATGAATTTTGAGGTGGTAAAGAAAACGGTAGAATATGGCAGAAGCCTTGAAAAGCAGCATGATAAAAATATTCGTTTCACCATAACAACAAACGGTTTGCTGCTTAATCAGGATATTCTGGATTTTATAAACCGGGAGATGAATAACGTTGTCGTCAGCATAGACGGACGTCCTGAAATACATAACCGTATGCGCAAAACCGTTAAGGGCGGACCGTCGTTTGATTTAGTTGCTCCAAACGCGCTTAAAATAGCTCAATCGCGCGGTCAGGAAAAATATTATGTGAGAGGCACCTTTACCGCCTATAATACTGATTTTTCGAAAGATGCGGAATTTTTGGCAGATTACGGCTTTAAACAGCTTTCGCTGGAGCCGGTAGTGACGGACGAAAAGGATGAATATGCTTTAACTGAAAAGCATTTGAATCAGCTATATCAGGAATATGAGAAGCTTGCCCGAATATATTTGGACCGTTCTGAAACGGATAAAAGCTTTAATTTCTTTCATTTTATGCTGGATTTGTCCGGAGGGCCGTGTCTAGTTAAAAGAGTGACGGGCTGCGGCGCAGGTAATGAATATGTTGCGGTAACTCCTTCGGGCGACATATATCCATGTCATCAATTTGCTGGCAATCCGGAAACCAGAATGGGCAATGTGCTGGATGGGACGTTTAATACTCAGGCTCAGAAAAAGTATAAATCGTGCAATGTGCTGAATAAGGAAGAATGCTCGAACTGCTGGGCAAAATATTATTGCAGCGGCGGCTGTGCGGCCAATGCATATATATATAACGGCGATATAAACAAGCCGTATAAGATGGCTTGCTTATTGGAGAAAAAGCGCCTGGAATGCGCGCTGGCTATTTATGCAATAAAGCATTTAAAGGAGGGTATTGTTAATGATTAGAAATTTTAACGGCAAGTCCCCGGTCATAGCTGAAAGCGCCTATATTGATGAAATGGCGAGCGTTATAGGGGATGTTGAACTGGGCGAGAGCGTGAATCTTTGGCCAGGCGCCGTTCTGCGCGGCGATATAAATAAGATTGTTATAGGGCGGGATACAAACGTTCAGGATAACGCTACTATCCATACTCAGCACGACGCGATAACAAATATAGGCAATTGCGTCACAATCGGCCATAACGCTGTAGTACACGGCTGTACCATAGAGGACAACGTTATGATAGGCATGGGCGCGATAGTTTTGGATAATGCGTATATAGAAAGGGACGTTATAATCGCTGCCGGCGCTATCGTCACTCAGGGCAAAAAAATTCCTTCCCGGTCTCTTGTGATAGGAGCTCCGGGCAAGATAGTACGGCTGCTTACTCATGAAGAAATAAACGCTATCCATAATAATGCGGACGAATATGTGCATATGGCTGAGCTGTATAAATTAGAAAACATCCATATTGACTAAATCATCTTGGTAATATATAATAGGTAAGTATTGTTTACGCGAGGAGGACGGGCTATGAAGTCAGTCAAGACGAAGAGCCTTATAACGCTGATTATTATAATAGTAATTGCGGCGTTGGCGTCCGTTTGGGCTTTTGGCTGGAACGGAGAAGGCATACTAATAGGGTATCACAGATTTTTGCCCTGGTATTCCAATGTAAAATTAGGCCAGGATATTAAGGGCGGCGTTACCATCCTTTATGAAGCGGATGCCTCTGGCAGCGAAGATTATGAGGCCGATATCGACGAGGCCAGCAAAATAATAGAGGAGCGGTTAAGCAGCCAGGGCTATACAGAGGCTCTTGTTACCAAGCAAGGTACAAACCGCATTCGCGTTGAAGTTCCTGACGTACAGTCTACCGACGAAATATACAGTCTTGTGGGCCGGATGGGCGAATTGGAATTCCGCGATAGTGATGGAAATGTAATTCTCACGGGAGAAAATATTTCCAGCGCATATTATTACGGGTATTCTCAAGGCGAGTATCTTGTAAGCCTGACTCTTGATTCAAAGGGAACGTCGGCTTTTGCTCAGGCTACAACCAGCGCTGCCGCTAATAATGAATCCATATCCATATATTTAGACGGGGAGCTGCATTCGTCGCCTACAGTACGCGAGGCAATAACAAACGGACAAGCCAGCATAAGCTGTGCCAGCCAGAGTGATGCTGAAGCGTTGGCTATTGTGCTTCAGAGCGGATCTCTTCCCATAAAATTAACCGAGCTCAGCAGTACTACGGTAAGCGCTACGCTGGGAGAGCAGGCTTTGAATCAAGCGCTTTTGGCCGGTCTTATAGGCATGATTCTGGTAATGCTGTTCATGGCTGTCGTATATAGGTTTATGGGGCTGGTTGCCGATATGGCCTTGTACGTTTATATCATGATATTCTATTTCTTCATAGGCACCTTCCCGTGGCTTCAGCTTACTCTGCCTTCCATCGCGGGCGTTGTTTTAAGTATAGGCATGGCGGTAGACGCCAATATAGTTATATTTGAAAGAATTAAGGACGAATTCAGAAGCGGCAAGCCTCTTGCCAGCGCTGTGGATTCAGGCTTCTCTAAAGCGCTGAGAGCTATAATAGATTCAAATGTGACTACTATAATAGCTTCCATAGTTATGCTTTTGCCCTTCAGTCCGCCGCAGGTTAGCAATTTTGCTACCACCTTATTGGCAGGCGTAATAATTTCAATGATTACAGCAGTAGCAGTAACCAAGGGCTTTATGAAGCTGTTTATCAATATGGGCGTGGTTAAGCCCTCAGTCTTTGGCTTAAAGGGGGTAGATAAGAATGAAAAATAAGAAATTTCTGCCCTTTATAATATCCGCAGTAGTTATTTTAGTTGGGATAGTTTCATTAATTGCGCAGGGGCTGAATCTGGGCATTGATTTCAGAAGCGGAAAAATAGTTACCATAGATATGGGGCGCGAATTAGATACTAAGACGCTTGAAAATATGGTAACTGCCGCAGGCGGCAAGGACGCTGTTATAAAGAAGCTGGGCAATACTGCGTATAGTATACAATTCTATGTTGATGAAGAGGAATTTGCCGATATAACCGCTTCGGCAAAGCCGAATAAGACGCCTTCTTCTACAGCGACAGCAGGGCAGAACGCTCAAAACACAGCCGCTTCTGCTTCTAATTCGGCTATTTCTTCCCCCTCGGGAACAGCATCGGAAAATACTGCAGACGCTTCAGCCAGCAGTTCAGCAACTGCTGCTTCTGGGACTCCTTCCGCCTCAGGCTCGGCTTCTCCGTCTGCTTCGGCCGATAATTCCAATGAAGTAGTAAATACCAACGGCTACAGCATTGTGGAGGACAGGCTGGCAAATATGCTGTATGATTATTTCCGCGGAATGCTCTCTCCAGAATATTCAGTTGAGGGAGATGTATTAACATATAAGCTGGATTTCGGCGTTAAAATAAATCCGGATACCTTTAATGCGGCCATTGAAAGCTTTTTGAAGAATAACTATACTTCGGACTTTTCTCTGACTGAAGATAGGAAGGCTGAAGTGAAAATAAATCTCAACAGTATGTCTTTAGAAAATATGCTCGGCGAACTGCTGCTCTATAATCTAAAGAGTGCCTCGAGAGATTTTGATTTAGTTTTTGAATCCTATGAAACTAAGGATGGTACAGTCAGCGCATCTGCCGTTATAGGAGATGGAGCAGATACGCAAGCCATAATTGACGCCGTTGTTGAAGTAGCCGGCGATAAAGCTTCAGTAACCTTTGACGGCGATAAAGCTAATATTTCTTTTTCCGTTCAAGATGCTGATAAGGAAAGGGTCACGTCTGAATTGCTGACCGCCAAGATGAGCGAATTGCTCAGCTTTGAATCAGAGGGCTCTGATTCTACAGTAAGCAGCGAGGTTGCGGCGGCAGCTTTCTGGACGGTTTTATTGGCTGCGGTTTGCATGCTGATATATATTTGGTTCCGTTTTGAGCTTTATTCAGGCATTACCGCTATTATCGGTCTGTTGCACGATATATTTGTTACAATAACAATTATGTCCTTGTTCCAGGTACAGCTTAATGCCACCTTTATAGCGGCGCTGCTGACAATAATAGGCTATGTTATTAATAATACAATAATAATTTTTGACCGCATAAGAGAGAATGGCAAGAAGCTTACCAATATATCCAATTACGAAGTAGCGCGCTTAAGCGTTAAGCAGTCGTTAAGGCGAACGTTATTCGCTTCTATTACTACTTTGATGACCGTAGGACTGCTGTTCATTCTGGGAGTTGCTTCTGTTCAGAACTTTACCCTGCCCATTATAGTAGGCATTCTATCCAGTATGTATACTTCAACGCTGCTTAATCCGCTTATTTGGTCTTTGCTTAAGGATAAGGCTGATAAGAAAAAGAGCTGAACCGCATTTTGATATGCAAATCCCTTCCGTATGAAATGCGGAAGGGATTTTGTATAATTTTTAGTTCTGTATCATATAAAGAGGTTGGATTGTTATGCCTTTAGTACTTAAACCGGCTATAAAAAGCTCGCTTATAGAGAGTGATAAGGTAAGCTTGCTGTCTGAAACCCTAAAAATATCTCGTCCTTTAGCCGAAGTATTATATACGCGAGGATATAAGCAGCCTGAAGATGCAAAAGCCTTTTTATATCCTCAAACTCAGGAGTTTTTTAATCCGCTGCTGCTTACCGATATGCCGGAGGCGTGCGAATTAGTTTCCAAACATATAAAAAGCAATTCCAGAATAGTTGTCTACGGAGATTACGACGTCGACGGCGTGTGCGCCAGCGCTATAATTTATCTTTCGCTTAAAAAGGCCGGTGCAAATATAAGCTATTATATACCCGACAGGCATCAGGAAGGATATGGACTTAATGAAGCCGCTATGAAAGCAGTAGCCGGCCGCTATGATTTGCTTATTTCAGTAGACTGCGGCATTTCATCCTATAAAGAGGTGGAATTGGGCAAAAGCCTGGGCATGGATATAGTCATTACCGACCATCATAGTCTGCCGGAGCGTCTGCCCGACTGCATTTGCGTGGACCCAAAGCGCCCTGGCAAACAGCCTTACAGCGAGCTGTGCGGCGCCGGCGTCGCCTTTAAATTAATATGCGCGCTTTTTGGAGAACAAGAGGGTATGGAATATATAGATCTGGCGGCTATAGCTACTATTGCCGATATAGTGCCCCTTACCGGAGAAAACCGTCAGATAGTGCGTCTGGGCCTAAAAACAATTAATAGCTCTCCGAGGCCGGGAATAACCGCGTTGGCTAAAGCAGCGGGAGTTAACCTTAAAGAGTTGTCGGCTTCAGATATTGCTTTTACTCTGGCTCCGCGGCTAAATGCCGCCGGCAGGCTGGAAAGCGCTTCACAAAGCCTGGAGCTGCTTATAAATAATGATAACGTTGAAGAAAACGCTTTAATTCTTAACAGCCTGAATATAGAGCGTCAGGAAATAGAGAAGAATATATATCAAAACGCTGTACAAATGGCCAGCGCATCGGGGCAGATAAGAGAATCCAGAATAATAGTGCTGGCCAGCCAGGATTGGGACAAAGGCGTTATAGGAATAGTGGCCTCAAGATTGGTAGAGCGTTTTCATCGGCCATGCATACTGTTCGCGCTGGAGGATGGTTTAGCGACAGGCTCGGGCCGAAGCGTGCAGGGCGTACATATGTTTGACATGCTCTGTCATTTTGCAGAATATTTTATTAAATTTGGCGGGCATGAAATGGCTGCAGGCATGACTCTTAAGGCTGAGCTTTTAGAAGAGCTGTCTTTGGGCTTGGATGAATACATAAAGGAAAATATCAGTCCCAAATGCTTTTATCCCTCTGCAAAATATGATGCAAGAGCGGATATAAGTGAAATTACTCCCCGCATATGCGAAGAACTCAAGCTTTTTGAGCCTTTTGGCATGGGCAATCCAACTCCAAAATTTCGGTTTGATAGACTTAAGCCAGCTAATATACGCACAATCGGAAAAAACAGCAACCATTTAAAGGCCAGCTTTTGCAGCGATACTACCGCTATAGAGGGTATAGCTTATAATTTTATTAACAGCGGCATAGAATTGAATCAGAATTTTGATTATACCGTTATAGCATCTCCTATGCTGAGCAAATGGAATGATATAACTAGCGTGCTTCTGCGGCTGGACGCTGTCAGCGCTGAATTATCTGAAGACAGGTTGCTTAGTCTTATTCAGCGCGATTGCGATTTAATTATGCGTTCCTTTTATTCTCAATTTGCTATGGATGGGGATGGAGACGAAGGGATGGAGGAAGAAGAGTTTTCTCAGTTCTGCGAAAGGCTTATAGAATTCCTTCAGGATGACATTTCCGGAACAGCCGTGCTTTGTTCTCATCCCAATATGTGCTCCCGCTTGGTAAAGCTTGTAAGGCAGCAGTCTCCGCGTACTGATATTGCATTTTATGCTTCCGCAGGCATGGCGGGAGGATATAATATATTTCTTATAGGACCAGATTTTTCAAGAATAAATTTGGACGGATACAGCAGCGTATTTATAGCGGGTGCGCCAGCATGTACGGTGCGCGCGCTTTCAGAGCGATTTCCGTACGCTGATTTTTATGTATATAGCAAGGCTGAGACAAACAACCTTGGACATGCTTATAACGACATAACCAGAGAGCGCATGGGACGCGCTTTTAAGCTGCTTAAGCATGTCTGCGCGCAGTCCGCGCTGCTTTTAACCCGCGAAAATTTGTCACTAACCGCGCACAGCCTTGACTCAGACATGTCGGCTGCGTTCTTGGCTTTTGCTCTGGAAGTATTCCTGCAGCTTGGATTTTTTATTGAGGAATCAAACGGCGATTTGACATTTATCAAAATTAGTCCTAATATAAAGCAAACGGAATTGCAAAAGAGCATAATATACAGCAATATAACGCAATTCCTGCAGTAGCTTAAAGCGAGCTACAATTCTATGTGGAATTTTTAAGAAGAGTTAATTGTTAAAAATGGGCTGATTAGCATATAAATGCGCATACTAACAAAATGATAAGCCGGGGAGGGGTGAGATATATGAAAGATGAGCTTATGAAAAAGGCGAGAGAAAAATATAACGAAAAAGACTGTGCAAGCATAGAGCTTGCATATGATTTTGCTGAAAATGCCCATAGCTCCCAGAAACGCGCTTCCGGTGAACCATATATATCTCATCCTGCTCAAGTGGCTATGATACTTATGGACCTCAATATGGATGCAGCTACCATTCAGGCCGGTCTTTTGCACGACGTTATTGAGGATACTCCCTACGAATATTCGGATATAGAGGAAAAATTCGGCGGAGAGGTAGCGGCGCTTGTGGACGGCGTCACTAAATTAAACCGCATAACCTTTGATACTAAAGAGGAACAGCAGGCGGAGAGTCTTAGAAAAATGTTTATAGCTACGGCAAAAGATACGCGCGTAATTTTAGTCAAGCTGGCGGACAGGCTGCATAATATACGCACTCTGGCCAGTCTGCCATCAGAAAAGCAAATAGCCATAGCTAACGAAACCCTTGAAATTTATGCGCCTCTTGCTAACCGTTTAGGTATATATCAGATAAAATGGGAATTAGAAGACGATTCTCTCAGGTATCTTGACCCGGAGGCGTATTTCAGCATTTATAACGGTATACATCAAAAGCGGGCCGAGCGGGAGGAATATATAAAGAAAGTTATTGATATGATGCGGCCCAAGCTTGAGGAAGCGGGCATTAAAGCGGAAATATACGGCCGAGCTAAACATTTTTACAGCATATACCGTAAAATGAAGGCGCATAATGTGGGCATAGATCAAATTTACGACCTGACGGCTGTCCGCATTATTGTAGATTCAGAGAAGGATTGTTACGGGGCGCTGGGCATAGTGCATACAATGTTTAAGCCGATGCCTGGACGTTTTAAGGATTATATAGCGATGCCAAAAGCTAATATGTATCAATCTCTGCATACCACAGTAATAGGCCCTAACGGCACGCCGTTTGAAATCCAGATTCGGACGCATGAAATGCACGAAACTGCCGAATACGGAATAGCTGCTCATTGGAAATATAAGGAGGGCGCCGCCAATAAAAAAAGCAGCATGGATGAAAAAATGGCATGGCTGCGCAAAATGCTGGAATATGAGGCCGAATCGCGCGATTCAAGAGAATTTATAGAAAGCGTGCGCACCGACCTTTTCAGCGACGAGGTATTTGTATTTACTCCCCGCGGAGACGTTATAGATTTGCCTGCCGGTTCCACGCCGTTGGATTTTGCTTATGCCATTCATTCCGCCATAGGGCATAAGTGCATTGGAGCCAAAATTAACGGCCGGATAGTAACTCTGGACGCGCAGCTTAAGACGGGCGACATAGTGGAGATTATGACTTCCGCCTCGCCTCACGGCCCCAGCAGGGATTGGCTGAATATAGTTAAGACTAATGAAGCCAAATCAAAAATACGTCAATGGTTTAAGAAAGAGCTGAGGGAGGAAAATATAGTTAAGGGCCGGGATATGCTTGAAAAGGAAGCTAAACGTCAAGGCTATTCCCTTTCCTCCTTAATGAAAACCGAATGGCTGGAGCCTATATTTAAAAGATATAAATTGCAGAGCACAGAGGATTTATATGCTTCTGTCGGCTATGGCGGGCTCACTATGAATCAGGTGCTTATGCGGCTTATAGAAGAATACCGTAAGGAGCATAAAATCCTCAAAGCGGAAGACGTAAACGAAACAGAGCAGGCGCATAAAAAGCCCCGTTCCATTTTAAAATCCAAGACAGACGTTATTGTCAAAGGCCAGGAGGATATGCTGGTGCGCTTTGCACGCTGCTGCAATCCCGTGCCTGGAGATGATATAGTCGGCTATATTACCCGAGGCAGAGGCGTATCCATTCATAGGAAAGACTGCAATAATCTTTCTGATTTTGAACCCGAACGGGAAATAGAAGTAGCGTGGGCTGTCGAAGGCGATTCGGAATATGCAGCTGGCATACAGATGCTTTGCTATGACAGGGCGGGTATATTAGTGGATATTTCCAATCAGATATATCAGAATGAGCTTAGCCTGCTTTCTATTAATGCGCAGGCTAAAAACGGTCTGGCTAATATTACAATGACAGTTGAGATAAAAAATACTGCTCAACTACAGCAGCTTATAAAAACCTTAAAGAAGATAAGCGGCGTAATTGAAGTATATAGGATGAATAAATAGGTATTATTATGAGAGCGGTTATACAAAGAGTGATTAAAGGGTCGGTTAGCGTGGAGGGACGTGAGATTTCCGCCATTAACCGCGGTATGCTGGTCCTCTTAGGCGTAGGGCGTGAGGATAAAGCAGAAGACGTCCAATATATCGCGGATAAATTAGCTGGACTCCGTATATTTGCCGACGACGCGGGCAAAATGAATCTTTCGCTGTCCGATATAAAGGGAGAAATTTTAGCGGTTTCGCAATTTACTCTTTATGGGGACGCCCGTAAAGGCAGACGTCCTTCCTTTTCAGAAGCCGCTCTGCCTGGCAGCGCTGAGAGTTTATATGAACAATTGATTTCAGAGCTTAAAGCTCGTGGTTTTACGGTGAAAACGGGAATATTCGGCGCTGATATGCAGCTTGGCCTTATCAATGACGGGCCGGTAACAATACTTTTGGACAGTAAAAAATTATTTTAGAAAACTAATGCAAATGAGGTTTACGTTATGGAGATATTCGCTACTCATACTGGGCTTTTAAAAGTAAATACATACATTTTATACGATGGCAAGAACGCCGCCATAATAGATCCGGGCGGCAATCATAAGAGGCTTTTAATGGAATTGGAGCAGAGAGGGCTTAAATTAGGGCATATTCTGCTGACTCACGGCCATTTTGACCATATAGGAGCAGTTGCTCCGCTTAAGGCGATTACCAACGCTAAAATCTATATACATCCGCTTGACGCAGAAATGCTGTATAATCCGCAGTTAAGTTTAGCCTCCCAGTTTTCGCGCAGGGAAATAGAACCGGCCAAAGCGGACGTTCTTATTAATGACGGAGATATAATTAAGCTGCCGTTTGCGGATATTAAAGTGCTGCACACGCCGGGGCATACGCGCGGAGGCGTTTGCTATGTTACCGGAGACGTTATATTTTCGGGCGATACTCTTTTTAATTCCTCTATTGGCCGAACTGATTTTCCTGGAGGAGATTATGATACTTTGGTATCATCCATTCGCAATAAGCTTTTTGCGCTTGAAGGAGACTATACAATATATCCCGGACATGACGGCAGCACTACTTTAGCGCATGAAAAGGCGGAGAATCCATTTTTAGGATTTGGCTGGGATAAAAAATGAGAATATTTCTTGATTCCAACGCGCCTGAATTTTTTAACGATATCTCAGAAAGCATACGGGCGTTTTATCCTCAGGCGATTATAACGCGTGAAAATATTAGTGCAGATTTTCTTCTTCGTCTTTCGCTTATATATGACAGAGAAAAAATAAAATGCTCCGCATCTTTTTTTAGAGCAAATAACAGCACGCCCGACGGAACGGCAGAAAGCAGCCTGGAACTGCCTGCGTTAAACAGTCCTCTAGAGCTTAAGCGTATACGCAAGCGCGTTTCTAAGCTGGCTGTTTTTAAATTGATGTCGAAAATTACTAATATAAAGCTGCCCTGGGGTTCTCTGACGGGAATACGTCCCACGAAGCTTATCTACGAGCGCTCCAAAATGGATAAGCGTTCAATAATAAAAGAGCTTACGGAAGTTTACGGCGTAGCGAAGGAAAATGCTGAATTGCTTTTAAGGATTACGGACGCTCAGCGACCTTATATACAGCCTGAAAAGGACGCCGTAGATATTTATATAGGCATTCCGTTTTGCAAAACCAGATGCATTTACTGTTCTTTTGCGTCAGTAGACGCAACCAAAGGAGAAAGCTTAATCCCAGGATATATGCGTTCCCTTATCAAGGAAATACGCGCCGTACACGAATTGATTCGCACGCGTCATAAGCGGGTAAGATGTCTTTATATAGGAGGAGGCACTCCTACCGCTCTGGATGACGCAAGCTTTGAAGCATTGCTCTCTGAAATATCGGTGTTTGCCCCCTATTGTGAATATACGATAGAAGCGGGGCGTCCGGATACTATAACCCTTAAAAAACTGGAGCTTATAAAATGGGCGGGAGCGCAGAGAATAAGCATTAATCCGCAAAGCATGAATGCGCGCACTTTAGAGCTTATAGGTAGACGGCATACGCCCGAAGAAATATATTCCTGCTTTGAAATGGCGCGGAATTTTGATTTTAAATGTATAAACGCGGATATAATTGCCGGTCTGCCCGGCGAAAGTCCGGAGGATTTTAATTATACCCTAAATAAGGTAAAGGAGCTTGCCCCGCAGAATATAACGGTACATACGCTTTCCATAAAAAAAGGCTCGGAGCTTGCGCGCATTTTGGAAGCAAGCCCTGCACTTCAGAACTTATCCCAGGAGCATGCTAATATTATGGTGAAAAATGCCCGGACGGTTTTAAAGACCTCGGGCTATAATCCGTATTATCTCTACAGACAGAAATATCAGGCGGGCAATCTTGAAAATGTTGGATATGCGCTCAAGGGCTTGGAATGCGTTTATAATATAGATATTATGGAGGAAACGGCCGACATTTTAGCGCTGGGAGCGGGAGGAATATCCAAAAGAACTTTTCCTGATAACGGCAGGATTGAACGCGCCCCAAACTGTAAAAACATTATGGATTATACGACCAGGATAGATGAAATGATAGAGCGGAAAAAGGCGTTGTTTGAAAATTAAAGGTTTAAACGCTTCGCTGAAAAATAATGAGCTGCGTTAAAATACTGAAACAGCCGCAAGCTAAAATCAAATAAAAAGCGCTTTTGTACACAAACCGCTTGCCATAAAGAATTTTATCATATAAAATATTAATAACGTAATGACGGGAAGAGTAAGAAAGAATATTTTGCTTAAAGAAAGGGGAGCCCTGGCTGAAAGCTCCCTGCAAACAGCTTTTTGAAGGACATCCCTGAACGAGCGTATTTCGGCGTTAACGAATTTTTAAGAGACGTATTTTTTACGTAAAACGGGGTGGCACCGCGGGCAAGGCTCGTCCCTGAATTAAAAGGTGTCTTTTTTATATTTTTAGGAGGTATTTTATATGGCTGCCGTTATTACTCAAGCGCCAAAGGGAACTAAAGACGTGTTGCCCTCCGAGGTATACAAATGGCATGAATTGGAGCGAATTATAAGAGAATTGGCTGAGGACTACGGCTTTAACGAATTGCGCACTCCCACTTTCGAGCATACCGAGCTGTTTTTAAGAAGCGTAGGAGATACTACCGACGTAGTGCAGAAGGAGATGTATACCTTTAACGATAAGGGGGATCGCAGTATTACCCTGAAGCCGGAGGGAACCGCTTCAACGGTACGGGCGTTTCTTGAACACGGCTTATACAATCAGCCGCTTCCTTTAAAAACTTATTATTTTACTCCCGTATTTCGTTACGAACGGCCGCAGGCCGGCAGATTAAGAGAACATCATCAATTTGGAGTAGAGGTTTTTGGTGCTCCTGAAGCGACGCTGGACGCTGAGCTTATCGCTTTTGCCCTGAATATATTTAAAAATATCGGCATAGACGGGTTATCGGTAAATATAAACAGTATTGGATGCCCTAATTGCCGTAAGGCGTACAACCAAGCGCTCATGCGCTTTTTAGAGAGCAAAAAAGAAAAATTGTGCTCCACCTGCAAGGAGCGTTTGGAACGAAATCCGTTAAGAGTGCTGGATTGCAAGGTGCCTTCCTGCCAGGAGGAGCTCAAGGATGTACCGGTTATACTGGATTATCTTTGCTCGGAATGCGAGGAGCATTTCCGCAATCTGAAAATGACGCTGACTGAATTGCAAATAGCTTATAAAGTGGATCCTATGATTGTGCGCGGACTGGATTATTACAGTAAGACGGTCTTTGAAATTATATACACTAACTCTCAAAACGAGAGCCTGACCGTTTGCGGCGGAGGCAGATATGACGGACTTACCAAGCAAATGGGGGATATACAAACGCCTGGAGCAGGCTTTGGGATGGGACTTGAGCGCGTGCTGATGGTTATGTCTGAAAAGGGACTGGATTTTAATAAGCCCGAGCCAGCTCGGCTTTTTATAGCGTCTATGGGCGCTCAGGCCGCGGCGCGCGCATTGAAATTAGCTTGCCTTTTAAGAGCGTCCGGCATTAAGGCGGAAGCTGACCACAGCGGCCGCAGCGTTAAAGCGCAGCTTAAATACGCTAATAAGCTGGAATTTAAAAATGTGCTCGTAATAGGGGAGGACGAGCTGTCCAATGGCGTTTATAGGATTAAAAACATGTCCAGCGGAGAGGAACAGACTGTAGCTGAAAACGAGCTTATAAATTATTTTACAAAAGAGGGGAATAGATAAAATGACGGGAATTGGAGAATGGAAACGCAGCTGCATGTGCGCTGAAGCTAATAGAGAAGCGCTTAATAAAACTCTCACACTCATGGGCTGGGTGCAGCGCCGAAGGGATTTGGGCGGCCTTATCTTCATATGGCTTCGGGATAAAACAGGTATTGTACAGGTAGTATTTGACCAATCAAAATATCCTGAGGTTTTTTTAAGCGCTCAGGAACTGCGCAGCGAATATGTACTTGCAGTTAAAGGAGAAGTAGTGCTGCGTGACCAGAATAATATTAATTCTGAATTAAAGACGGGCGACGTAGAGGTTGTTGCTTCTGAGCTGAAAATCTTATCCTCTTCTCAAACGCCTCCGTTCGCTATTGATAACGACGTGTCAGTAAACGACAATATTAAGTATAAATATAGATATCTGGATTTGCGCCGGCCGGTTTTGCAGGAGATTTTTGCGCTAAGGAGTCAAACGGCTTTTTCTGCACGCAGCTTTTTACAGGAAAACGGCTTTCTGGAATTGGAGACGCCCGTGCTTACCCGCAGTACACCTGAGGGCGCAAGGGATTATTTGGTTCCCAGCCGTGTGCATAACGGTGAATTCTATGCGCTTCCACAGTCTCCGCAGCTTTTTAAACAGCTTTTAATGATAAGCGGATTTGATAAGTACTATCAGATTGTCAAATGCTTCAGGGACGAGGATTTACGTGCGGACAGACAGCCGGAATTTACGCAGATTGATGTAGAAATGTCCTTTGTGGATACTCCTGACGTTATGGATGCGGCCGAAAAGCTAATAGCAAGGGTGTTTAAAGATATTAAAGGTATGGATATAGGCCTGCCTATAGAAAGACTTACTTTCATTGAAGCGATGGAACGCTTTGGCTCGGATAAGCCGGATATGCGTTTTGGCATGGAATTAAAGGATGTTTCAGATACAGTAAAAAACTGCGGATTTTCTGTATTTTCTTCAACCGTCGCAAACGGTGGACGAGTTACAGGCATTACGGCCAGAGGCGCAGGCAGCCTTACCCGCAAGGAAATAGACGCTATGGCCGAAACCCTTAAGGACTATAAGGCTAAAGGGCTGGCTTGGGCTATCCTAAGCAGCGACGGCATGCGCAGCTCCTTTGGCAAGTTTATGAGCCCGGAAGAGATTCAGGCTCTTATAGAATGTATGGATGCAAAGCCTGGAGATGCAATGTTCTTTGTAGCTGATACTCCAGAAATATCCCTGACGGCCATGGGGCAGCTCAGGCTGATTTTAGGGCGCAGGCTGGGACTTATTGACGAAAACTCATATCGCTTTGCATGGGTAACGGAATTCCCGCTGTTTGAATACAGTACGGAAGACGGCCGCTATTATGCCAAGCATCATCCGTTTACCGCGCCTATGGACGAGGATATATCCTTAATAGGCAAGGATAATGATAAGGTGCGCTCAAAGGCCTATGATATTGTCCTAAACGGCTATGAATTAGGGGGAGGAAGCATAAGGATTCACGATAGTGATATGCAAAGCATGATTTTAAACCAATTAGGCTTTACTCAGCAGGATGTAGAAGCGCGTTTTGGTTTTCTGACAAATGCTCTGAGATACGGCGCGCCCCCGCACGGAGGCTTTGCTATAGGTATGGACCGGTTGGTAATGCTCTTATGCGGCACAGATAATATAAAAGACGTTATTGCATTTCCTAAAATGCAGAATGCTCGCTGTCTGCTCTCAGACGCGCCCTCTCAAGTAGAAAAAGCTCAATTAGACGAGCTGGGTATAACGCTGGTTAAGGAATAAAGCGAACAAAAACAGAGCTGGAACTATACCTCTTATACTTATTATTCAGACAGATGCAGTTTTGAAAATGCAAATGAGATAATATCGTTATATCATATCGTAGCATACAGCATATGGAGGGATAAATAGTGAAATGAAATGCAGCGGAATAGTTGCCTTTGCTGCCGAAGGCAGAGCTAAAGTTGTAATAGGACATAAGGACGGCTGCTCTGGCTGCGGAAAATGCGGCCGCTTCAGAAATATGACAATAACCGCGCAAAACAGCATAGGCGCAGCCGCGGGAGATAAGGTGCTTCTCGAAATTTCTGAAAGCAAATTTAGGCTTTCTTTGCTGCTGCTCTATATTTTTCCGCTTATAGGATTTTGCGCGGGAATAATCGGCGGTTATTTTGGAGCTCAGGCGCTTAATATAAAACCATTTGACATAATCGCAGTACTGTGTGGTATAATAATAGCGATGATGGTTTATTTGCTTGTTTGGCTTTTCCGCAGAAAAATTGATAATAAACCAGCCGCGTATATTATATCCCAGGATAAGGAGTGACGTTATGAACAAACTGATAGAGGTGAACGACGATACGTTCAATAGTGAGGTTATGAATTCTGAGCTGCCCGTTCTGGTGGATTTTAGCGCCGTATGGTGCGGGCCCTGCAAACAGCTTGCCCCTACTCTGGAGGCATTAGCCGAAGAATACAGCGGAAAATTCAAAATCGCTAAAGTGGACGTAGACAACAACAATCAGGTAACTCAGCGCTACAAGATAATGCATCTTCCGACATTGATGGTCTTTAAAAAGGGCGAAATGCAGGAGGCGGTTACCGGATACCGCAACAAGGCTCAAATATCTGATATTATTGATAAGTACATTTGATTGGTTCACCCATTTATTGATTTAAATGGGTGATTTTTAAGGAGGGTACATATGATAGACATTAATGAAATACGCAAGCTGGACCCCGAAATTGCCGACGCCATGCTTCTTGAGCTTAGGAGACAAAATACTCATATAGAGCTTATTGCGTCTGAAAACTTTGTTTCTCCTGCCGTTATGGCTGCAATGGGCTCGCATTTTACTAATAAATATGCGGAGGGCTATCCGGGCAAAAGGTATTACGGCGGCTGCGAGTTTGTAGATATTGCTGAAAATCTTGCTCGTCAAAGAGCTAAAAAGCTCTTTGGCTGCGAGCATGTTAATGTTCAGCCTCATTCAGGAGCACAGGCGAATATGGCGGTCTATTTTGCTATGCTTAAGCCTGGAGATACCATTATGGGCATGAATCTTGCTCACGGTGGGCATCTTACGCATGGCAGCCCGGTAAATATGTCCGGAAAATATTTTAATATAGTGCCTTACGGCGTAAGCGAAAAGGATCAAACCATTGACTATGACGAATTAATGCGTATAGCAAAGGAATGCCGGCCTAAAATGATTGTAGCCGGAGCCAGCGCATATCCCAGAGCGATAGATTTTAAGAAATTCAGAAAGGTTGCGGATGAGGTAGGCGCATATCTTATGGTGGATATGGCTCATATTGCCGGACTGGTTGCGGCGGGAGAGCATGAAAGCCCTGTGCCTTATGCCGACTTTGTAACTACAACTACGCATAAGACTCTGCGCGGTCCTCGCGGCGGTATGATATTATGCAGGGAACAGTATGCCAAGGAAATTGACAAGGCGGTTTTTCCAGGTATACAGGGCGGACCACTCATGCATGTTATAGCTGCTAAGGCGGTATGCTTAAAGGAAGCGCTCAGCGATGAATTTAGAAATTATGCGCACCGTATTGTCAAAAATGCTCAGGCGCTTGCTCAAGGCTTTAAGGAAAATGAAATTAATATGGTTTCAGGCGGAACGGACAACCATCTTATCCTGCTCGACCTTCGTTCAACGGGAATAACTGGCAAGGAATTAGAGGCCAGATTAGGCTGCGCCAATATAACGGTAAACAAAAATGCAATACCGTTTGACCCTGAAAAACCGTTTGTAACGAGTGGAATTAGGGTGGGAACGCCTGCTGTTACCTCCCGCGGCTTTAACGAAGATGATATGCGTTTAATAGCAGATTATATTGCGCGCATAATCCGCGACGGATATCCTGCAGCACTCTCGGTGCGCGCTGAAGTAGAAAAGCTGGCTGTTAAGCATCCGCTTTATGATGAAGCTGTGATATATTAAAAATTACTTAATTTGCTACTTATCTTTAACCAGTTTTCTGCAAACAATATAGAAAAGGTTAAAGAGCAAGGTGGTGAAAATATGAGAATAGGAGCTATGAGCTGTATTCTTATCGGCGGCGTTATGGGTGCTATGGCCGGTGTTGCGGCAGCTAAAATGTGCGATTCGCCTTGTGTGAAGCGCATGTATAAAAAAGGCAAACGCAAGGCTATGAAATACGCCCGCCAGCTAGGTATGTAAGGAGACGAATTCCCGGATATTTGAAATCCGGGAATTTGTTATTTAACTAATTTTAACACAAAAATATTGCTTTTATTAGGTTTATATATTATAATAACCATATGCTAAAGAAAGGACAGGGCAAAATATGGACCAGAATACAATGAAATTTTCGCGCAGCAAGGACAATCCGGAGCTTAGAGATATCCTGTCCAAAGTATATCAGGCGCTTTTGGACAAAGGGTACGACCCTATAAACCAAATTGTTGGATATATTATTTCTGGGGACCCAACTTACATAACGGGTTATAATAACGCTAGATCTTTAATAAGAAGGGTGGAACGAGACGAGCTTCTGGAAGAGCTGGTCAGATTTTATATAAACAATAATGAAAGCAGGTAACGGACATTTAGGGCTGGATATAGGGGATAGGAGAATAGGCATAGCCCTCTCGCAAAGCGGCTTTATCTGTTCCGGTTTGGAAACGTATTCCCGCAGAAACTTATCGTTGGACGCAGAATATATTTGTTCCTTAGCAGTAAAGTACAATGTTCAAAAGATTGTTGCCGGGCGTCCTGTGCATTTAAACGGCGAACATCATGTTCAAGAGGATAAGAACGAATTGCTTTTAGCTCGGCTTAGAGAGCGCGGCTTGGAGGTTATACTATGGGACGAGCGTTTTTCCTCGGTTAGCGCAGAAAAAGTGCTTATTGAAGGAGATATGTCCCGGAAAAAACGAAAAAATGTAATAGATAAAATGGCGGCGGTCATTATACTTCAAAATTACTTGGACAGTATTAATCAGGAGGCTATATTATGAAAAATAATCAATTGGATGATTTCATCGTTACGCTTTTGGATGATAACGGAAATGAAATAGATTATGTGCTTTTGGACAGCATTGAATATGACGACCACGTATATGTTTATCTTGTGGAAAAAGAACATTATGATGATGAAGAACAGGAATTATATATCATGGAATTTATTGAAGATAACGGCGAAGTTATTTTCAATACTGTAGATAATGAAATTCTGCTTGATGAATTATATGATGAATTTATGCAATCTCAGGAGGAAGAAGGCCAAGAGGAGGAAGAAGAGTAAAAAAGCTTAATATACCCTGAACAGCCCTTTCATAATACCTATTATAGATACTTCATCAGTTATAATAGGTTCCATGGAATCATTTTCTGGCTGTAGCCGGAAATAGTTTTTCTCCTTATAAAAACGCTTTAAAGTTACTGAATCATCCATAACCGCAGCTACAATTTCGCCGTTTTCGGCGGTTTGCTGCGGTTTTATTATTACATAATCGCCATCCATTATACCAGCGTTAATCATGCTTTCACCGCGTACAATAAGAGCGAATACATTATCTTTAAATATAGCGTAGGGAAGAGGAATATATCCTTCAATATTTTCTATTGCCAGAATAGGCTGACCGGCTGCAATTCTGCCTATGACCGGTACGTTTACTGCCTTTGCAACAGTAGAGGATTCGTCTTTAATAACTATAGCTCTGGATTTGGAGGAATCTCTTGTTATATATCCACGGCTTTCAAGGGCATTCAAATGAGCATGTACTGAAGAAGGGGAGTGCAGAGAAACTGCTTTTCCTATTTCTCTTATAGTAGGAGCGTATCCTTTATGCAGGATTTCACTTTTTATAAATTCATATATTTCCTTCTGCTTTCGCTCTGAAGCCTTGGACAATTAATTTCCCTCCTTTCGTCTTTTTTATAATATAACATATAAATAAAGAAAAAGCAAACATTTGTTCTGTTTGCATGCGAAACTTACAATATAATTATATTATTTACTAATAGCGCAAAAAAATACTACTCATCTCGACGCAGCTTGACCTTATCGGCCGCTTCACGGCGTCTATCCTCGCTCATGGCGGCATAATGCTTTTTAGTTGTATTGACGTCTCTATGGCCCAACACATCCGCCACAAGGTATATATCAGAAGTTTCATGGTATAATGCAGTGCCATAAGTTGAACGCAGCTTATGCGGACTTATTTTCTTTAACGGAGCTATAATCCTGCTGTATTTTTTTACAAGATTCTGCACAGCACGAGGCGTTATTCGCTTTTTTTGCAGCGATAGAAAGAGTGCGTCCTGGTCGCCTTCCTCAGCCTGAATCTCCAATCTTTGCTCCAAATATGCTTCAAGCGTGCGAGCGATTTCATCGTTGATAAAAAGCACTACCTCATTTCCGCCCTTGCGGGTAACTTTAAAGGAATTAGTTTCAAAATCTATATCATTTATATTTAAGCCTACGCATTCACTTATTCTTATGCCTGTTCCCAGCATAAGCGTTATAAGAGCTAAGTCGCGTTTATAAGTAGCTTCATGAAAACGCTTTTGTCCGTCTGTAAGTCGTTTCCCATTTTCAACCTCGTCTAAAAGATTGGCGACTTCATCTGCTTCCAGCCGAATAATGGCCTTATCGTGTATTTTAGGGGAATCTACTAACGCAGCCACATTGGCTTTTATTATTTCTTCCTTAAACAGATATTTAAATAACGCCCTTATAGAGCTTAATTTACGTGCTTTTCCACAATCGGCGTTTTCAGCCTCAAGGGTTATCTTCTTATTTTCATAATTAATTGTACGGTCATAGGATGAAACATACTCCAGAAATTTTTCAATATCCGAAGTGGTAATTCCATCCATCATTGGAGCAGTTATATTTTTTATTTCACAGTAAAATTTATGCTTAGACAGATATTCAAAGAAATTTCTTAAATCATAAGCATAATTAAGACGTGTAAGAGCGCTTGTACGGGATGAAATACTACGAAAATAATCCCGGCAAAAATCTGGCAGCTCGTCCAGCATCACGGTTAGCTTTAAATTATTTTCACGATTAAATTGTTTATAATAATTAGCTTCAGGCATTGAATTTTCCTTAAAAACAAATTTTCGTCAGTAGGCGAAGTACTGCATATACTGCATATAATAACAGCCATAGCAAAACAAGGGTAAAAATATAAGAATAAATTGAGATAGAGGATGTTCAACACTTCGTAAAACACAAGTTTTACGAAGTGTTGAGATTATTTTTGCATATCTTCAGTCTTTTAGCAATTATTCTTCTATTTCAGGAAATCCGCTGTTTGTAGCAACATTATATGTTTCTGAAATTTCCTTTGATTTAGCCGCGCATTTTTCTATAGCACGCATTACTGCATAGCTAAAATTATTTTCCTGTAAACTGTATACAGCTTCAATTGTGGTACCAGCCGGCGAACACACCTTATCTTTTAAAACAGACGGAGCCTGCTTAGTTTGCTCTATCATTTTAGCCGAACCTATAACTGTTTGTACTGCTAATTGAAGCGCCGCTTCTTTAGTAAGTCCCAGGCGCACTCCGGCATCTGCCATAGCGTCTATAAACATATATACATATGCCGGACCGCTGCCGGAAACAGCTGTAACAGCATCCATAAGCTCATGTTCTATTACTAATGTTTTGCCGGCAGTATCTAATATTTCCCGCACGCTTTTTAATTCGTCCTCGCTGATATTATAGTCGTCGGATATGGCAAGCATTCCCATTCCTATAAGCGCGGGAGTATTCGGCATTACTCTTACTATTTTAGCCGTTTCGGGCAGGAAACGCTCCAAGCCTCTTGTAGTCCAGCCGGCGACTATACTTATAAAAATCGAATCTATATCTTCCAGCTCCAATTCTTCCAGCGCTTCCTCCAAATGCTTGGGCTTAACCGCCAGGAAAACATAGTCTGATTCAGCTACGCACCGCATATTATCTTGAGTTGTATTAATGCCTAAAGCCGCGAATGCGTCCAATTTCTGCTGAAATTTATCGCTAACGCATATATCCTCAGGTTTGGATATTCCAGACGCTAAAATACCCTGTATAAGCGCAGTAGCCATATTGCCGCCGCCTATAAAACCTATTTTATAACCCATAAGCCTTAATATGCCTCCTAGTTTTTTTTATATTTTAACACAATATAAGCTAAAGAGCAAACATCTAATTGACAAATACAGCAATATAAAATATAATATCTGATGTTTGATATGCAGATTTATAAAGGGGAGTGGCTCAATGGTAGAGCAGCGGTCTCCAAAACCGCTGGTTGCGTGTTCGAATCGCGTCTCCCCTGCCATGCCAGAGTAAAGCTTTATTTACTCTGGTTTATTTTTTGCTAAAAGCAGCAAATAAGCTATTACACAACATATCCTCGTTTTATAAGGAACTGAGCGCCCCAGAATGGAATAGTTTTTTATTTTCTGCGTTATAATCAATGGGCGTACCTTCGATACGCTTTCTTCGTTTGCCTTGAATACGAAAGATAAAAAAGCCTATATAAAAACGCAAGCTGGCCTTTTTAAGCGCGGCATCTCATATTATGCGAACCATTTCCCTAGACAATGCAATCAGAGTACAATGCGCCGACGAGAGTGTGTATTATTCGGTTTTACCGCGTTGTCGTCCTTGAAGTACCCCGGTATTTCTGTATCCCGCCGCCTTGCAAAAACGATAATTATCCTCCTCTGCGGTCGGAGATTTTTGCTTAAGAGCCCGTTGACGGCCGCACGGCACGCGA
>URIR01000025.1 GCA_900547955.1 uncultured Eubacteriales bacterium
TCAGGAGCTGTGTGAAACTCAAAATTATGCGATTTTTTAGTCTCTGCACCGTTTTTAGCACCGATTGGTGTAAAATTGGTGTAAAGAGGTAAATTTATTCGGTTTAGAAAGTCCCGAAACCCGTATAAACACTGGTTTTTTTCGACTTTTACTTGTCGAGGGGCTTCATTGTGGGGAAAAGCAGCACGTCCCGAATAGAATAATTATCCGTCAAAAGCATAACCAGTCTGTCTACGCCGAAGCCCAGCCCTCCCGTAGGCGGCATTCCATATTCCAAAGCCGTGATAAAGTCTTCGTCCACCTGAGCATTTTCGCCCAAGGCGCGCTTAGCCGCTACCTGTTTTTCAAAGCGCTCTCTCTGATCTATTGGGTCGTTAAGCTCAGAAAAAGCGTTGCCCATCTCACGCGCATAGATAAAATATTCAAACCTCTCGGTAAAAGCCGGCTCATCCTTTTTACGTTTTGCAAGGGGCGAAATCTCCACAGGATAATCATATATTATCGTAGGCTGAATAAGCTTGTCCTCTACAAACTCGTCAAACAGCGCCGAAAGCACGTCCCCCTTCCGCATGCCCTCGTTCACCTCTACACCCAGCTTTAAAGCGCATTCCCGAGCAGCCTTATCGTCAGTCCAGGCATAATAATCGGCTCCTGAATACTTCTTAACCGCTTCAGCCATGGTCATCCTCTTCCATGGGCCGCCCATATTAATTTCCGTGCCCTGATAATTGATTATCTCGCTCCCGCATACGTTTCGTGTAATAGTTATATACATATCCTCTATGAGATTCATCATACCAAAATAATCGGTATATGCCTGATATAACTCGACAGAGGTAAACTCAGGATTATGCTTTACGTCCATACCCTCGTTTCTGAATATTCTGCCCACCTCATAAACCTTCTCAAATCCGCCTACTATAAGACGCTTTAAATACAATTCCGTTTCTATCCTAAGAAACATATCTATGTCCAAGGTATTATGATGAGTAACGAAGGGCCGCGCTGCCGCGCCTATTTCTAAAGTATGCAGAACGGGCGTATCTACCTCAAGAAAACCGCGGGCGTCAAGATAGGAGCGTATTTCCCTTAAAATAGCCGACCGCTTAACAAAGGTATCCTTCACTTCGGGATTAACTATAAGATCCACATACCTCTGCCGATAGCGCATATCGGTATCCTTAAGCCCATGAAACTTCTCAGGCAGCACCTGAAGAGATTTTGACAAAAGCACTATCTTTTCCGCCTTAACCGAAACCTCTCCGGCATTGGTTTTAAAGACCGTCCCGCTGACTCCAAGGATATCCCCTATATCCATCTGCTTAAAGGCCGCGTAAGCCTCCTCGCCCAGAACGTCCCTGCGCACATATATCTGAATTTGCCCCTGACCGTCCCGGATATGCGCAAAGCTGGCCTTGCCCATAATCCTTTTGGAGAGCATCCTGCCCGCAATGCTTACAGGCTCGCCTTCATATTTTTCAAAATCAGCTTTTATTTCTTCAGAATGAGCCTGCTGGTCAAACACCGTCAGCTCATATGGATTTTCACCCTTTTCAATTAACGCTGCCAGCTTTTCGCGGCGCACGCGCAGCACCTCCGTCAATTCCAAAGCATCGCGGTTTTCAGCTTCATTCATTCTTAAGTACCCCTCCAAAATATTGTCTTTTATAGAGACCTAATAAGCCCCGGCCGGACAGCCGGGGCATTATAAGCTCCGCCTATTTAATTATCTATTAGGCAGAATATCCATTATTTTATATTCTATAACCCCATCGGGAGAATTAACCCTAACAGTATCCCCCTTGCGTTTTCCCAGTATAGCGCTGCCCACAGGGCTGATATTGGACATTTTTCCCGCCAGAGGGTCGGCCTCATAAGAACCAATAAGCACAAATTCCAGAGTCTCATTTAATTCGGTATCCAAAAGCACCACCTTAGAACCCATGCTTACTTCATTCCTATTAGTAAGGCTTTCGTCTATAATAACAGCCTGAGCAAGCTGCTCCTGCATGGCGTAAATCTCATTTTCTACCTCGACCTGTTCCCGCTTGGCCTCGTCATATTCGCTGTTTTCCGAAAGGTCTCCGAAATCTCTGGCGGCAGCTATACGCGCCGAAACCTCAATTCGTTTTGTAGTAAGATAATAATCCAGCTTTTCCTTAAGCTTATCATAACCCTCCTGGGTCATAAAATTCTGCTTATCATGTTGTTCGCTCATTCTATACTATACCTCCGCCCTGCATTTAATAGACCTTCTATTCGCTTTATTATATAGGTTTGTACCGCGATTGTCAACTTTTAATACCGCGGCGCATTACAGAATATGCCGGCATAACGAGCGCCAATTTATATTCGCATACCCGCCAAGCATGTTTTTCCCCGACCGGTGCTGGCGCGGCGTTTACACGCCTCGGACGGCGCAGCCGGAGCTTCGCTCGGGCCGGGCCAAGACTCCAGGCCCGGCCGGAACTTTGGCCTGACTCAAGACCTCGGCCTGGCCCGAGCAGCGCCCGAAGCGCATATCCAAAACAAGGCATGCGCCGTTAAAAGCACATATACCCATTTAACCCAGCTTAAAGCCGAGGGCATGAACTCAAAAGCTCACGCCCTCGGCTTTAAGCGCAAAATAAATCAAAGCACCTTAGATAAAAATTCTATACTCCTGGGATTCTGCGGAGAAGAAAAAAACTGTTCGGGCGGCGCGTCCTCAGCAATCTGCCCGCCGTCCATAAACAGCACGCGGGTAGCTACCTCCCTGGCAAAGCCCATTTCATGGGTAACTATAACCATAGTCATCCCCTCCTGAGCCAATTCCTTAATAAGCTCCAGAACCTCCCCCACCATTTCGGGGTCAAGCGCAGACGTCGGCTCGTCAAAAAGCATAACTTCCGGATTCATCGCCAAAGCGCGCACTATTGCAACGCGCTGCTTCTGGCCTCCCGAGAGGGTGGAGGGATAAGCATCCGCTTTGTCCTCTAAGCCTATGCGCTTGAGCAGACGCACGGCGTTTTCCTCAGCGTTTTTTCTAATCTCCCTTTTGGAGAGCAGCGGCTCGTTATCCTTGGATTTGCCCAGCCTGCGCCTCCACAGCTCCCTGCGCCTGTTTTTAAGCGCTATGCTTACAGGCGCCAGAGTAATGTTGCGCAGGATAGTATAATTATTGAACAGGTTGAAATGCTGGAACACCATACCCATTTTCTGCCTGTGCACATTGATGTCCACACTCAAATCAGCAATATTTACTCCGTCAAATATAATTTTGCCCCTCGACGGATCCTCCATGCAGTTAAGGCAGCGCAAAAAAGTGGATTTTCCGCTTCCCGACGGCCCTATTATAGCTATTTTCTCTCCCTTATCTATATGAAGATTGATATCCTTAAGCACCGGCAGCCTGCCGAAGCTTTTATAAAGTCCAATTACATCAATCACTCCTGGCCAGCCGCCTTTCCATTAATTTTATCAAAAGGGTTATAATCAGCACGATTATGAGATATACCGCCGCTAACGTAAGATACGGAATAATATACTCATAGTTGGCGTCCGCGATATCCCTGAAGGCCTTGGTAAGGTCGGTAACCGCTATAAAGCTGGCTACCGAGGTTTCCTTTACCAAAACTATAAATTCATTGCCCAATGTAGGCAATATATTTTTTATCGCCTGAGGGATAACTATCTTAAGCATGCTGGACGAATAGCTTAAGCCTACTGCGCGCCCAGCCTCCAGCTGGCCCCTGTCTACCGAATTAATACCCGAGCGCATTATTTCGGATACATAAGCGCCGCTGTTCAAGCCGAATATAATTATCGCAACCCCCAAAGGCCGCGCGGCAATTCCCAGCGCAGGCATAAGCACAAAATAACCTATAAGCAGCTGCACCACCATAGGCGTGCCTCTGAAAACAGCTATGTATACGCCCGCTATCCCCGAACAAATTCTGGGGAAAACATGATACTTAGGCACAACCTTGGCTATAGCCAGCAGCGTGCCTATGACTATGCCTATCAGCAGCCCGAAAACCGCTATTTCCGCCGTAGCCAGCAATCCGTCCAGCACCTTTTTATAGCCGTTATAGGTGAACATCTGGTCGTAAAATACCGACCACATGCTAGAAAAATCCATATTATACTACGCTCCGTTCAATTACTTGGACTTGAGTATATTCTCTACGTCCTCCGCGGTCTTGCACTCGTCAAAGGTAGCGTCATCCTTCATAACCAGCACCATCTGGGAAGCCTCGTAATAGGATTCAGAGAAATTAACAGACTGCTTGCGGGTATCGCTCACGGTAAGGCCGGCCATAGCAATGTCTACGCCGTTCTTGCCAACGCTGGTAACCACCGATTCAAAATCCATGTTCTGGATAACCAGCTCCATGCCAAGATATTCAGCCAAAGCCGCCGCAATTTCCATATCTATCCCGGCGTATTTATCGCCCAGCATATATTCAAAGGGCGCAAATGCAGCGTTAGTGGCCACGACGAGCTGTTCGTCCGCGCGATTGTTATCCAGCTCTGCGCTTTCAATGCCGGTAATTTCGCCCTCGTCGTTAAAATATTTATTCATTATGCTTTCTATGGTGCCGTCCGCCATAGCTGCGGTTATAAATTCATTAACCTTTGCCAGCAGCTCATCATTATTCTTGTCCACGCCAAAAGCGTATTCCTCATTGGTAAGCTTGATATTTATAAGCTTTATGCCGTCGTTAGCCTTAACCAGCGCTACGGCAGGGCCTTCGTCCACAACTACCGCGTTTAAGTTGCCGTTAAGCATATCCTGTACGGCAAGGCCGGCGTTATTGAATTTATGCAAATCAATATTTTCATAGCCCGCAAAGCCCAAATCTTCGCTTCCCTCGATGTAGAACTGCCCCGTAGTGCCGCTCTGCACGCCTACGCTGTACCCGCTTTGAGAGCAGCCGGCAAACATGCAGGCGCTAATAGCCAGACAAAGAATTACCATTAAAATCTTTTTCATAGTTGTTCCTCTCCTTTGACATATAAAAATTAACTTAAGTATATCCACCCGGCCCCAAATTGTCAAGGCAAGCGGCCGGATTTTTTTCATATTTTCGTATTTTTATGCATCTTTTCAGAATAAATAAAAGCGCCGGCGCAGCGCCGAGGAACTGTCCGTCAACTTTTCGCGCTAAAAAAACTGCGCGCAAATATAAAAATGGCATAAAACCATCCGATTTGGGAAACAATTTTATAAACGGAATAAAGCCGGGAAACTTTTAGCCCGCGTACCCTCAGTTTACAAGCAAGACGGTCAGAAGGCATAAAATTTGCGTCCTGCTGCGCTGCTTTGATTCCAAGTACGCTTGGGTACGTTTCTCCCTCAAACGCGCTTGACCCGGCGCAAATTTTATGCCTTCTGACTCTGGAGAGCTCAAAGAAAAAGAATTTCTTAATTTTCAAGGCGGACCAAGAAAGCGTTACTTATGAGCACGCCGATTGAGTATAACGCTGAAAATGAAGAAATTATCCCGTTTTGAGGCGCGTAGTTCTTTCTAAACTGAGGGTAAATCCGCAAAAAATACCGGTTCTCTTTTAGAACTGGAGAAGGAGACTTTTATGCCTTGGGGTATTTCAATTATTGCAGCCATGGCGGTTCTGCTGCTTTTCGGCGTAGGCGAAAAAACCGCTAAACGGCTCTCGTTAAATAAAACTCTGGCCATACTGCTGCTGCTTGTTACTGCCGCGGGACTTCTCATTCCCGATATACGCATAGGCAGCGCGCTCACAATAAATTTAGGAGGCTTCCTCTTCCCGCTAATAGCGGCGGTTTATATTTTTTCCAAAGCCTCTCCGGGACGCATAGGCCACGGCCTTATCTGCGCCCTTGCCGTAACGCTGGTTATGCTTGCGGCGTCATATTTCATTTCACCCGTTCCTGAAGGAATTATCGCCGAGCCCGGCCTGCTTTACGGAGTTATAGCTGGAATAACCGCCTTCATAGCAGGCTTTAACAGCGTCAGCGCCCTTGGCGGGCTGCTCTCGGGGCTGGTGCTGTGGGATGTAAGCACCAGCCTGCTTTACAGATATTATTACGGCCTTAACGTACCGGTAGAATTGGGAATGTATTCTTTTGGGGATACCTTGGCCCTGGCCTTTATCATCTGCGCCTTTCTCGCTTCTCTTACAGCCGAACGCGAAAGCCGCAAGGCCAGCCAGAATAACCGTATGAAGCTGTATAAAAAATACACCCTGTTTGAAATAGGAGATATAGAGCCGGAATCCCAACAGGATACCAATCCGAAGGATTCCGCCTCTTTAACAGATGAAGAAGATAATACTTAGCCTGACCATGCTTCTCCTGCTCGCCGCGCCCTGCTCCCTTTCGCAGACGGTAAACGAAGACGGACTAATCCTTTCGGACGCTTCAGACCTCAAGGCCGGAGACCGGATAATACTGCCAGACGGAGCAATGTACGCAATGGTGCAAAAGGATGAGCTGACAGCCAGACTAGACGAAATTCTGCCCGAAATCTCCCTTGGAGAAATTCCCAAAAAGCTATATCGCTATAAGCGCATAGGCGTTTACGGAACAGACCTGGATACAAAGGACATCCGGGACGCGCTGGCACAATATGGATGCGTCTCTTTAAGCCGCGAAGAGGGATTAACCTCCGAGCAGAAAGCTCAAAAGCTCTCATATTCAGGAGCTTCTCTCCTTATGGAGGTAAAAAGCGTGCCCGGCAGCGAAATAAGGCTCAGAGCCCTGCGAACAGTAAGCCAAAGGGAAGCCGTGCTTTTAGGGCGTCTGGCTATGTCAAAGGGAAGTATAGACTGCCTTATCATACAAAATCCTCCGGCGGGCCAAACTGTGCTCCAGCCCCGCTTAATTCTGGAGATAGGCCAGGACGCTGAAAAAAGCCAAGCGCTCAAGGCCGCCGGAGATATAGGACAAGCCCTCTTCGGCCAGGTTATGCAGCCCGACGGCAGCGCGCAGGCCGGCATCTATATAGCCCCGGTTTGTCTCGGACTGATATTTATCTGCTTTATATGGTCCTTTTTTCGGCCCTGAAACCGACATTCCTAAACCGGCGCAAAAATTGAGCGCGCCCGCTTCGGCTCAGGGACGCTTTAATCATAAAAAGGCATTTGGGCGTAAAGCCCTAATGCCTTTTATTCCTTTTGTAAAAATCTACCGCCGCAGAGAAATAAGCCTGTCCGCTTTATCGGCCTGAAAGGCAAAAATAGCGGAGAATCCGCGCTAACAGCAGCAAGGCCCTTATTAGCTATTCATGAGGCCCAATTTGCTCTGATTGCATTGTCTATCCACAATATTTAAAATTTTAGTTAAAAAAGCTTAGGCTTTATTGACATTTATCAGATAATAATTCATAATAAGCATAGGTATATTTCAGTCGTGGGCAGCGCTTAAACATTTGAATGGGGAGGATAATATGACCGGCCATATAATTACCGAGGTTTTAGAAGGCTCTATTGCCGAAGAATTGGGTTTGCGGCCAGGCGACCGCCTTTTGGCCCTGAATGACGAGCCGGTTATAGATTTAATAGACTATAAATACTTTACCTCTCTTAATAAATACAGCGTTACCATCCAGCAGGAGGACGGAGAAGCTGTCATTTACGACATAGAGCAGGATGAAGATGAATTTTTGGGACTCTGCTTTAAGGACGACCTTATTAAAGTTAAACGCTGCCAGAATAAATGCGTATTCTGCTTTGTGGACCAGCTCCCCCCCAATTTAAGAAGCACCCTTTACGTAAAGGATGACGATTGGCGCCTCTCCTTTATAATGGGCAATTATATAACTCTTACCAACCTGACCGAAAGGGACATACAGCGCATAATAAGCCGAAGGGTCAGCCCTTTATATATTTCTGTGCATACTACCGACCCGGAGCTGCGCCGCAAAATGCTTAATAACCCCAAGGCGGGAGAGTTAATGCCCGTTTTGGAACGCTTTGCCCGGAACGGCATAGATTTTCATGCGCAGATAGTGCTTTGCCCCGGGCTTAACGACGGCTTTCAGCTCAGAAAAACCTTTGAGGATTTACTGGTATTATATCCTCATTGCCTGAGCCTGGCAGTTGTGCCCGTCGGGCTGACATACCACCGCCGCGGACTTTATAAGCTGCGGAGGGTCAGCGAACAGGACGCCTGTCATATAATAGACGTTGTGGAGCGCTGGCAGGAAAAATGCCTGGAAATGAAGGGCACCCGTTTTATATTCGCAGCAGACGAAATGTATTTGACTGCTAACCGGGAATTGCCCCCATATGAAGCTTACGAAGGCTTTTGTCAGCTTGAAAACGGGGTGGGCATGCTGGCCAAATTCGAGCGCGAGCTGCTTGAAATACTGCCGGCTCTGCCCCCGTGGATAGTAGATAGGAAGGTCTCCATTGCCTGCGGCGTATCCGTCGCGCCGTTCATAAACAGGCTGTGCGGCATGTTAAAGGAAAAATATGCCAATCTGGACATATATATTTATCCAATACACAACCATTTTTTTGGTGAAAGCGTTACCGTTACCGGGCTTATAACCGGACGGGATATAGCGGTGCAGCTTGACGGACAGCCCTTAGGCGACGAGCTGCTGATATCCAGAAGCATGCTTAGGGAAAAGGACCAGGAGCAGCACTTTTTAGACGACCTTACGGTACTGGACGTCTCAAATTGGATTAACCATAAAATCACCCCGACCGATAACGACGGCGCCGCCTTTGCGCTGGCAGTACTGGGTCTGGACGCGGACAGCATATAAAACCGGCTCAAAACAATAAATAAGCCGTAACATTAAATAAAATTACGGCGGAAAGCAGAGATTGAATGAACGGACTTGTAGCGGTAGTGGGCCGCCCCAACGTGGGTAAATCCACATTTTTCAACAGAATGGCCGGACGCCGGCTCTCCATAGTGGAAGATACCCCCGGCGTAACCCGGGACAGGCTTTATGCCGATGTGGAATGGCTCAGCACTACCTTTACCCTTATAGACACAGGCGGCATAGAATTGGACAGCGACGACGAATTCTTCAGCCATATGCGGCGGCAGGCCGAACTGGCCGTGGATACAGCCGACGTTATATTGTTTTTTACCGACGCGCGCGAGGGGCTTACAACGGACGACCGGGAAGTGGCTCAATATCTTCGCAGACGGCACAATAATATAATATTGGTAGTAAATAAAGTAGACAGCCCCAAGCAGCGGGACGCTCTTTATGACTTTTACGAGCTGGGCCTGGGCGAGCCTGCGGCCATAAGCGCCGAGCAGGGTCTGGGTTTGGGCGATTTGCTGGACGAAATAACCGCGCGCCTGCCCAAGGGAGAGCCTCAAACAGACGGCGGAATTTCCATTGCGGTAGTAGGCAAGCCCAATGCCGGCAAAAGCTCCCTTGTAAATAAGCTGCTAAATCAGGAGCGCAGCATTGTAAGCGATGTCCCCGGCACCACCAGGGATGCGCTGGACACTAAATTTGAATATGAAGGACGGCCGCTGACTATAATAGATACGGCCGGCATACGGCGCAAGCGCAGCATAGAGGACGGCAGCATAGAGCGCTACAGCGTTCTGCGTTCCTTAGGGGCAATAAGACGGTGCGACGTGGCCCTTATCCTGATAGACGCTTCGGCCGGCCTTACCGAACAGGACGTTAAAATTGCCGGCTACGTTCATGAACAGGGCAAAGCGTCGGTAGTGCTGGTCAACAAATGGGATTTAATTGAAAAGGACGCTAAAACCAGCGAGAAATTTAAAAAACAGCTTTACACCGATTTGGCCTTTATGGATTATGTAGACGTGCAGTTTATTTCGGCTAAAACCGGTCAAAGACTGCAGCGCATACTGCCCGCCGTGTTTGAAGCGCACGCACAGTCAATGCGAAGAATCCAAACAGGCGTATTAAACGACGTGCTTAACGACGCCGTAGCAGTCAACCAGCCCCCCGCTTCAGGCGGCCGCCGCCTCAAAATATTCTACTGCACGCAGGTAGCCTGCGCGCCTCCCACCTTTATAATTTTCGTAAACCAAACCCAGCTTATGCATTTCTCCTACGAGAGATATTTGGAAAACTGTTTCCGTAAAGCTTTCGGCTTTAAAGGAACCCCAATAAAAATAATACTGCGCGAGCGAGACGGAGAGGAGTAGGTTTTTATGTTTTTCAAGATAATATTAACAATTATAATCGGATATCTTCTGGGCTGTATCTCAGCCGCCTATCTTATAGGCAAGAAATTCGGCCATATTGACATCCGCCAGTACGGAAGCGGCAATGCCGGCGCCACCAATATGCTGCGCACTATGGGCATAAAATACGCCGCGCCCACTCTTATTCTGGATATGCTTAAAGCCGCGGCGGCAGCGCTGCTGGGCTGGCTGATAATGGGAAGCCGCTGGGGTATAGCCATAGGCGGATATGCCGCGGTTCTGGGGCACACCTTCCCCTTTTATATGGATTTTAAAGGCGGCAAGGGAGTGGCGGCAATATGCGGAGTACTTATGGTGCTTAATCCTTTGCTGGGCATAATCCTTTTAGTGCTGGGCATCCTGGCTAACCTTATTGTTAAAATATATTCTCTCGTATCCATAATAGGCATATTTGTGGCCGCAATATGTTATACCATATTTGCCAACGGCGACGCGCCCACAATAGTTTTCGCCTGGGTGGCCTTTATACAGATAGTCATATCTCATCTTCCAAATATAAAGCGTCTGCTTTCAGGTACCGAAAGCAAGATGACCACTCTTGACGGCTCCCGTACCAGGCGGCGTCAGCTAAGATAAAAGCTGTAAAACAGAATCTCGCAGTTTTTTAAAGCTGTAAACGGAAAGCTAAAGGCCGCTTTCCGTTTTTTATTTTTATAGCTTAATTTGAGTTTTTTCATTTCCAAATTAAATCCGCATTAATTTTCCTCGAGCAATAACCCCATATTTACATAAAAGAACGCTTCTCAAATAAAAAAAGTTAAAAATATTCATAAATAGCTATTGAAATCAGCAGTTCGTTTTGCTATAATCAGACTATACTCAGTTTACAAAGACCTATACGCCTCTTAACGGGATACATTTTTCATCTTCTGCGTTATCCTAAATCGGCGTACTCCAAGGTAACGCATCTTTCATCCGCTTTGAAAATGAAAAAAGCTTCTCCATTTGAGGCCGTCGAGCCAGAACACATGAATTATTTGCCCCGTAAAGCGCGCTTAAACTACATGTACCGAGCATATATGGAGCAAAAGCAGCGCGGCCGGACGGCAAATCAACGAATTCTGACCATATGGTTCCTTTTAAACTGAAAATAACAACACAATTTAAAAAAGGGAGTGATTGTATGAAAAAAATGCTCACAGTACTGCTGGCGCTTGTTCTGGTGATAGGCATGACGGCAATTGGAACAGCGGCGCCGACCGACGAAGGATTGCTTATCTACTACAGCTTTGACGATGAATCAGAAACAATCGCAAACGGAGGCACGGCTGAAGCAGACGGAACAGCCGCCAACATTACATACGCCGACGGCGCAGTCGGAAAAGCGGCGGTCTTTAACGGTATGGATTCCAGTATTGAATTCAACCTGGCCGAAGGAATGCCCAGCTTTACATTATCCATCTGGATTAACGTAGAAGAAATACCCACAGACGACGAGATTCCCTACGCCATAGTCTGCTCTTCAGCCTGGGATAATTCAGCCGTACATACGCACATCACCGACGGAATACTGCGCGGCTCCATGGCGTCCTGGAAAAACGCAGACTATTTAGAAGAAAAATATACCCATACGCGCGAGGACGCGCTTGATTGGAGCGATACCCCCAGCTTAGCGGGCAAATGGTTCCACATGGCTCTTACCATGGACGGAGAAACTAAAACGCGCCGCCTGTATATCAACAGCACGCTGGTAGGCGAGGACGTCGCTGATTCTGTAGACGCCAATCTGTTCAAGGGCAATATTGAAATTGGTTCCTATAAAGCTGACCCGCAGCGCTACTTTAACGGCATGCTGGACGAATTCCGCCTGTATGACCGCGCCCTTACTCAGGAAGAGGTAAAAGAGCTGACTAATCAGGTTGCGGACGTGGACGTTATTCCCGAGCCCACTCCCGCCCCTAAGCCTACGGCAACCCCTACTCCTTCCGAAAAGCCCACTTCGGCCGTAACCGCGCCTAATAACACCGTTAAAGCCACAAATACTGCAAACGCGGCCAATACTGACGCCAATACCGTTCCTCCTACCGAGGAAACCTCCGACTCCTTAACCTGGCTGTGGATTGTTTTGGCGGTTGTAGTTGTGGCTGTAGTCATCATAATTATTGCTTCAGCTAAAAAGAAAAAGAAATAATACCTTAAAATAAATCCAAAAATCCTTAAGCGGCAAAGCCTGCGCTCTTTTGAAAGTTCGGAACTGTTTTCCCTCCTTCAAAGAGCCTGCCGGCTTTGCCGCTTATTATTTTACTAATCCCGCCGTAAAGCGTCCGCTCCAAGCATTCATTTCCCCTGCAAAGCCTTGTAAATGCAGGCAGGAGTTTAACTTATAAGCCCCTCTCTGGCTGTTCTTTTACGAATCAAAACATAAAACAGCATGCTTAGAAGCGCAACTATTGCCTCTGTAGCGGGAAAAGCGCACCATACTCCCGTAATGCCGGCAACGCCTGAGAACAGATATGCCGCGGGTATTATAATAATAAAACCGCGCAGCAGAGAAATTATGTGCGCAGGCCGCGCGTGCTCTGACGCGGCAAAATACATGGAAATAACAACATTAAAACCCACAAACGGACAGGCGATAAAATAAAGCTTAAGTCCCTGAATGGCCAGTCCCATTAAAAGCTCGTTTCCCTCGCTGTTAAAAATGCCGGCAATTCCTGAAGCGCCAAAAAACACCCCGGCATACACGACGGCCGATACAGCCAGCATAAATATCAGCGCATACTTAAGCACCCTTCTTGAGCCATGAAAATCCCCTGTGCCGCAGCCCCTGCTTATAAGCGGCTGAATACCCTGCGCTATCCCGGTATAAATTGCGATAACCACCAGAGATAAATTGGCTATAACCCCATATGCCGCAACCCCCGTATTCCCCTCCAGGCCAAGCATTATGGAATTAAACACTATCATGACAATGCCCGAAGACCATTCGGTAATCAGCGACGGCAGCCCGCCGGACAATACGGCAAGGATAAAACGCGCTTCGGGCCGAATTTTTTTAAGCATAAAGCCGTTCTTTCTTTTAATAAAATGAACTGAAAGAATAATTAGGCTGATAACCGGAGCCAGGCCCGTTGCAAAAACCGCTCCGAAAATCCCCATGCCGCAGGGAAAAATAAACAGCCAGTCCAATACTATATTAGAGAGGCTGCCCGCTATCATGGCGGTCATGGCGAGCTGAGGCGAACCGTCATTCCGAACAAAGCATAGTATTAAATTATTCATAAGAAAAGCCGGAGCAAAAATAAGTATAACCTTTAAATAGGTTTCGGTCATATCATAAACCGCAGCGTCCGCCCCCAAAAGGGATGTAATCTGCTCTGAAAAAAACACGCCTATAACAACAAACAGCAAGGACAGCGCCGCGCAGACATAAAACGCGTTGGCAAACGCGCGGCAGGCCCCGGCGTCGTCCCCCCTGCCCTTCTGCACAGCATATTTCGCGCCGCCTCCTATTCCCACCATAAGCCCGCTGCCATGAATAAAGCTGTAAACGGGTATAGCCAGATTAAGCGCGGCCAGGCCGTTTGCGCCCAGCCCTTTTGAAACAAAAAATGTATCTGCCAGAATATAGCAGGATAAACCCAGCATACCCAGCACATTCAGAGAAGTATACCTGGCAAATTCTCTAAAAACAGATTTAAGCATAGATAGCCTCCACAAAAACAGCCCGCTTTAAATCATGGCCGCCGCCTAATTTTTTACGCCCCGGCGGGCGGAATTTCAAAGATTTGTTCAATTATTCAGTTCTCCTGAGCCAGCGCCTTGCCCACCTTGCCGGTTTTATGCTCTATGGTCATCTCCAGCATGCATAAATTGTCCCAGGCTTTATTGATAACCTCGCTCATATTCAGCGCGCTGTCGTCGGGAGCATATTTCCTGCCCAAAGCTTCAATGGCCTTTTTCTTTTTACCTTCCTCCTCTATTATGCTTACAGTTCCAAATACAATAACGCTTTTATAATGCGTAGTATACTCCTTAGGGGCTATATCGTCCCTGACAATCACGCAAAAGGATGCGCGCGGGCTGCGTTTTACAGCATCCAGCTTATGCCCGCTTTTGGCGCAGTGAAAATACAGCTTACCCTCATGATACGCATAGCTCAAAGGCACGGCATATGGATATCCCTCGTCCCCCAAAAGCGCCAGCACGCCCGAGCTGCCGCTTTGAAGCGCCTCCTCGCATTCCTCCGGCGGCATTTCCTGGCCGCGTCTCCTCATTGGCCTGAACATCAGCTTTCTCTCCTATCGTTAAAAAGTACTTAATAAAAAATAAAGCATTGACTTTCGCATCTTCTAACGGCCTACTGATACGAAACCAACGCTTACGCCTGCCCGGCGGCAGGCATCCTTATAATATGTGTGATTTTAATATACCGGCCGTAAATTGTCAAATATATTTTTGCAAATTACTACCCATTTTAAAACGGCGCGCATAATATAAACTATCAGTCCGGCATGCGCGCCAAGCGCACGCTCAGCAAACGGAGGAAATAATGCCCAGAGTATATTTAAGTCCTTCCACTCAGGAATACAATCCATATATCGCAGGAGGCACGGAAGAATATTATATGAACCTTATAGCCGACGCAGTTGAGCCGTATTTAACTGCAAGCGGAATTGAATACTCAAGAAACACCCCTTCCATGACCGCAGGCTCATCCATAAGAGAAGGCAACCGCGGCAACTACGATTTATACGTTGCAATGCATTCCAATGCGGCTCCCCCATCCCTTTCGGGACAGCTTTCGGGCACAGACGTATATTATTCGCGCGGAAGCGCCCGCGGCCGCAAAGCGGCGGAAATTTTCGCCGACAACCTCAAGGATATCTATCCTCAGCCGCAAAAAGTGCAGGCACGGCCCACAGCCACCATAAATGAAGTAACCAAAACCATAGCCCCGGCCGTACTTATAGAATACGCCTATCACGACAACCCGCAGGACGCGGAATGGATAATAAATAATATAGACGCTATCGCGCGAAGCACCGCCCTTTCCATAGCGCAGTACTTCGGACTTCCCCTTATAGAGCCTCAGCAGGCCAATAAAGGACGCGTAAAAATAAACAGCGGATATCTAAATATCCGCAGCGCTCCCTCCGTCAACGCTCCTATTATCGGCCGGGCATATAACGGAGATTCCATATATGTTTTAGGCCAAAGCGGAAATTGGTATTCTGTCAATTATAACGGCCTGGAGGGCTATGCCAGCTCATCTTATATATCTCTGCCTTAAAACCATTCGGCAATATCCCCAAAAGCCCTAACGCGCCAGCCCGATATTATTCATATGAAATTTAAAAACAGCCGCTTTGTTTGCCCGGCGCGTATAAGAGAATAGCAAAGTACAATGCGTTTTTGCTTTCAATGCCCGCCGCGTCCGCTTTGCTGCGCGGTCCTTAAAATACGCCCGGTATGTATTCCATCACGCGCCGCGCGGCTGTCAACGGGCTCTTAAGCAAAAATCTCCGACCGCAGAGAAAAAGGAATTTTCCGGTTTTGCAAGGCGGCAGGACGCAGGAATACCGGGCGTATTTTAAGGACGACAACGCAGCAAAACCGAACAATGCGCCCTCTCGGCGGCGCATTGTACTCTAATTGTATTGTCTATCCTAAAAAACGCACGGAAACCGGCATTGCAGAGCAGAAATGAGAGTACGGCTTTGAAAGGCTCGTACTCTTTTTCTATATGAGCCGTACCCGCTGCCATGAGACTGGATGCGAAAAATGAACAGCTCAATCCTTGATGCCTTTATTTAAAAGTTAAAAAAATCGAGACGCTTAGACAATACAATCAGATTGAATTCTTCAGCTTTTGCACTTTCCGCACCAACGGCAACCGTTGCAGGTGTTTCTTCGTTTACACGAAGCGCATCTTTTTTGCAGCGGAATATCCTCATTTACAGGCGGGTACTGCAAACCCGACCGCAATGCCTGAACCCGCTGATACGCTTTGCAGATATGGTATTGTTTACTGTCTTTTATAAAAACATCCCCTGTCCCATAGAAAGAAAAGGGAATGTTATATTTTTTGCATTGGTCATACAACAGCTTCACCCATTCGTAATGCAATGGTCTTGCGCCTTCATAATTCTCTCCATCAGCTAAAACAGATTCAATTTGACCTGCGGCAAGGTATGAATCTAAATCTACTTTCCCAATAAACGGCGCGACCATAACTCCCTTATGCTTGGCAGGAACATTAAACAAAATGGGGATTCGCTCGTCCGCCCGTTTTTGATTTTCAGCAGTTACATTCAAAGATACGTTTTCCCAGCCGTCCTGCCAGTCCGGAGGCAGACACGCTTCTATGCGCTGCGCCCGTTTTGTCAGAATCCAAAAATGGACGTCCGAACGGATACGTATCATATCCCACACATCTTTCCGCCACTCGTCCGCTTCCTCCAGAAAAAAGTCGCTGGTCAAACAAATACGGATATTCTCGCCGCTTTTTATTTTGAAATTCCCCTGCCTGTCTTTTTTCAGAGGAAGATTAAAATTTGTTTTGACTTTATAAATTATACCGCCGTCTCTTTCCCGTTCCTTATCCTGATAAAACATGTAGCAGTTTTCGCAGCCCTCGCTGTATCTACGGCAGCCATGCCACGGATTCCAAATATCCTTCAAAAAAGTTCGCCTCGCTTTTTCCTCTTTTCCTATACAGCCGGGGCCTTGGAAGCTAATGCGGCTGATTGCCGCTCATGCTAAATTTGTTATCCCAGCGGCCCGTAATGCAGCCGTTTACCTGCGTCTTAGCAAACCGCTTGCAGGCAATAGTGCCTTTCAACCTGCCGCTTGCCCGCATTTAACCCGCAGCTCCGCCTCCTTTAAGCAGCGCTTCACGCTTTTTCAGCCGTTTATTAAAGGTAGCGAAGAAGTAAGCCACCGTACAGCATACTGCCAGAACATCAGCCACAGGCTCGGCCGCAAATACTGCGTAGACCTTATTCTCTGTAAACAGCGCCGGAAGAATATAAATAAAGGGTATAAGCAGAATTATTTTGCGCAGTATAGCCAAAAACAGCGAACAGCCCGCCTGCTCCAAGGCTATAAAAGTCTGCTGGCATGCCCTCTGCGCGCCCATAACAAAACCGGCCGCCAGATATATTCTGGACGCTTCGGCCGCCAGGCTTTTTAGGCTTCCGTCTTTGCAGAACAGGCCCACCAGCAGCTCGGGAAAAAGCATGTTAAGCAGCCAGAATATAAGTGAATACGCCATGCTTGTAATAAACAGCAGATAAAAGGATTTTTTTACTCTATCCATTTTCCCGCAGCCGTAATTATAGCTTGTTATAGGCTGAGCACCCTGAGACAGCCCCGCAAGCGGCAAAGACAGCAGCTGCATAATGCTCACTAATATAGTCATAGCCCCTACTGCGTCGTCCCCTCCGTATTTCTGCAAAGAAGAATTGAAACAAATGCTTATCAGGCTTTCGGTCGCATTCATAACAAACGGAGAAACCCCCAGCGCCAGAACAGGCCACAGCACCTTAAAATTAATCCTTAAATATTTCTTTTTCAATCGAAGAGTCGTTTTTTTTCCGCTCAAAAAAAGCAGCGCCCAAACAGCTGAAACCGCCTGAGAAATAACCGTCGCCACGGCGGCTCCCGCCACGCCCCAGTTAAAAAGATAAATAAATATCGGATCCAGAACTATATTCACTACTGCGCCTATCAGAACGGTAAGCATGCCCGTGCGCGCAAATCCTTGAGCCGAAATAAAGGAATTCATGCCCAAGGCAGAGAGTACAAACACATTCCCGCACACATAAATATTCATATATACAAGCGCATAATCTATAGTATCCGAACTGGCGCCGAAAAGATAGAGCAGCGGCTCGCCCAGCGCCAGAAAAAGCGCCGTAAGAGCAACGGCCAGCGCCAGCAGGGCAGCCATACAGTTGCCCATAATCCGCTCAGCCTCGTCAGCATTCCCTTCGCCCAGCTTTATGGACGCCCGCGGCGCGCCGCCCATGCCTATAAGCGCAGCAAACGCTGAAATAAACATAAGCACCGGAAAAGTAACCCCAACTCCTGTAAGCGCGGCGTTTCCTATGCCGTCCATATTGCCTATGTAAATACGGTCCACTATATTATAAAGCATATTTACGAGCTGAGCGGTAACTGCGGGTATGGAAAGCTTTATAAGCAGCTTTCCAACCCCCTGAGTGCCCAGACGGTTAGTCTGTTCCAAAGCGCATCTCCCCTAAAAATATAATTGCCGTGCATAATGCTTTTGCCTGGAATTAAAAGACGTATTCCCGAATCAAATAGCTTTTTTAAAAAGCGCCCGCAGCTGAAACGCGCTCTTAGAATATAAGACGGATAATCAGCGCAAACGGCGAAAAAATCAATCCGCCAGCGGCGCACAGCAGTCCGCTTATTTTCGTTTAACCACGCCAGAAAGGCAATAAACGCACGTATTATGAATTATTGTATCACAAATATCATTATAAGCCAATCATGGAATCAGCTCACAAGGCATAGTAAAAAACAGAGGCGCATTATCCCTTGCATGTTAACGCCGCTTTATAATTATATATTGACTTTTGCTCTTCATTAAAATATAATTATTAAGATTTTATGGAGGCCGGAATTATGAAGGATTTAACTCTTAAAACGGCAGACGAAATTAGCCATGAGGCCTTTGCGGCCATGGTAAATTCATATATGCGGAACGGCACCCCTTTTCTGGGTATGACTTCACCTGCCGACTATGAAGCGTTTCTGCGTATGTGCCGTGCTCATGAAAGCGGAAAGCGTCTGCCGCGCGGCAGCGTACCATATACCAGATATTTTTTGTGCGATACGGACGGAACCATATATGCGCAGGGGGACGTAAGGCATTATCCCTCTGAAAGCCTCACCCGGTTCGAGGGCTATTTAGGCTATGGAACCGTCCCCGATTACCGTGGAATGGGCTTTGGCACGCAAATATGCCGTCTGCTGCTGGAAAAAGCAAAGCAATGGGGATACAATGAAGTAATTATAACCTGCAATATAGAAAACCAGGCCAGCGCGCGGATTATTGAAAAAAACGGCGGAAAGCTTATAGAAATATGCTACTGGGAACAGCAGCGTTCATTTATGAAAAGATACTGCTGTCAACTTGTATAATATTTTTGTGCAGAATTTTTTAATAAACCTACTGTTCAAATTATTTTATTTATAGTATAATTATTGTGTTATATTACATTAAAGGCGGGAAAGATTATGCCAGGAATTTTTACTCACTACATATCAGGCGAGAAAGTTTTGGAGAAAATAACTGATAAAGATACCCTCGAAATGATAAATAAGGATAGACGCATATTTGATTTTGGGCTGCAGGGCCCTGATTTTTTCAAATACTACGGCGTTCCTTTTAAAGCAGACGACGGCATCAACAGGCTTTACATGATGCTTCATGAACGCACTATAGGCGAATGGTTTTCCACCATATACCGTTATATAAAAGCGCAGGCGCCTGAAGACGCAGCTATACTTAAGCCTTACTTTTTAGGCTATTACGTCCATTACATGGTGGACTGCGCGCTTAATCCTTATATCTCCTACCGTGTAGGCTTCGCCACTCCCAACGCCGATTTGACAGAACGCTTCAACGTATACCGCAACAGATTCGTTACTGCCATGGATGAGCTTATCCTTAAGCGTTATAAAAATAAAACGCCGCAGGAAATGGATATAGACAAAATCTTCTGGGTGGAATATAAGGAGCTGCTTGAGATTACCCGCATGTATCCATTGCACCTTAAGCGCATTTTGGGCCGCGAGGTATCCAGAGAGCAGGTAATAAAAGCGGCGCAGGATATGAACCGCATGTCTAAAAAGCGCATAAAGCCCGGCTTTATGAGTATATCCGTTCCCATATATGAATTTTTCAACCGGGAGGTTTACAAGGGCACCTATTCTTCTACCAGATACGGAAAAATGGACCCGTCCATTGATTATTTAAACGAGCAGCATACTCAGTGGGTACTGCCCTGGGATAACCGCAAGGCCTCAGAAGAAGACGTTATCCAGATGTATGAAAAAGCCATAGAAAAAGCCGCGCCCGTAGTTGAACAGATTGTTCAGGGCTTCAACGGCGAAGGCAGCGATATACAGCTGCTGGATACCATAGGCAATAATTCCATGATGACAGGCGTGGCCTGGAACGCTCCCTTCCTGCCCAGACACTTTGACTGCGTATTTAAAAAGGAAGAGGAGAAAATTGCCGGAAAGCTGGCTAAAATACAGGCAGAAAGACTTAAAAACGAATAAGCCGTTTTCAAAAAGCCGATATATAACCAAAAGCGCTGGGATTGAACTTAAAAAATTAAGTTTGACTCCAGCGCTTTAAAGCATAAAACGGGGCCGCTTCCCCGCGAAGCGGGGCGCCCCGGCGCAGCCGGGGCCGGGCGGGCGCAAGCCCGCCAAGCGGCCCCGTTTTATGCTTTAAAGCGTATTTCTTACTAATTCCCATTGCATTCAGGCTTCTTTAACAGCTTTCACCAAACTATTTTTAATAAAAAATCTTTAATTAATTCTATTATTTTTGTTGACAATAAAAATATGTAGTGCTACAATTAAAGCCTAGTAAAACACTAGAGATTATTTTTAACGAGGTACTACCGATTGAAACTTACCACAAAAGGTACTTACGGCCTAAAAGCAGCGTTCGAGCTGGCACGGGCATACGGTGAAAGCCCTGTCCCGCTGAAGGATATAGCGCAGTCTCAGGAGCTGGCTGAAAAATATCTGGAACAGCTTTTAACCCTGCTTAAAAAGGCCGGTATCGTTCAAACCGTCCGAGGCGCCTCAGGCGGATATATATTATCGGCGCCTCCAAACCGCATTACGGTAAACCAGGTGCTGACCGCCCTGGAGGGAGATATGACAATAGTAGAATGCCAGAGAGGCAAAAAGTGCAAAAATGAAGAGAACTGCGCTACAAAAGCCGTCTGGCAGCGTATTTCTGAAAGCGTCACCACCGCGCTTGAAGAAATAACCCTGCAAAACATGGTGGACGATTATAACGCAGGCCAAGCGGCCAAGGAGAGTGCAACATGAGCAAAAGATACGTTTATATGGACTATGCCGCCACAACCTATACAAAACCTGAGGTTTTATCTGAGATGATGCCCTATTTTGGAAAGGATTTCGGCAACCCTAGCAGCGTGCATGAGTACGGACGGGTGGCTAAAAAGGCTCAGGAGGAAGCGCGCGGGAAAATAGCAGCCGCTATAAATGCTGCCCGGGAAAATGAAATATATTTTACAAGCGGCGGTACTGAAGCAGATAATATGGCTATAATGGGCGCGGCCTCAGCTAGTAAAAAAGGAAAGCATATAATAACCAGTTCGATAGAGCACCACGCCGTGCTGCATACCTGCCAGTATATGGAAAAAACAGGATACGAAGTAACCTATCTGCCCGTGGACCAATACGGACTGGTTAATATTGAAGATTTAAAAGCAGCCATTCGTCCAGATACCTGTTTAATAACTATTATGTTCGCCAATAACGAGATAGGCACTATTCAGCCGGTAGCCGAAATAGGCCGGATTGCTCGTGAAAACAATATAGTTTTTCATACCGACGCCGTACAGGCCGCCGGTCATGAGCCGATAGACGTGCAGAGCATGAATATAGACATGCTTTCAATGTCCGCCCATAAATTCTACGGACCTAAGGGTATAGGCGCTCTTTACGTCCGCAAGGGGGTGCGCTTTGACAATTTAATGTTCGGCGGCGCACAGGAGCGTAATAAACGGCCGGGTACTGATAACGTACCAGGAATTGTCGGCATGGCTAAAGCCCTGGAAATTGCCTGCGAGCATATGGAGGAGAATAATCTGCGTCTGCTTGAAATGCGAAATAAGCTCAAGGACGGCATAATGAACAGCATTCCTGATGTACGCCTCAATGGCCACGAATTAAAGCGGCTTTCCAACAATCTTAATTTCAGCTTTTCATATATAGAAGGCGAAGCGCTGCTTTTGAGCTTGGATCTGCGAGGCATTGCCGGCTCCAGCGGTTCGGCCTGCACAAGCGGCTCCTTAGACCCCTCTCATGTGCTGCTAGCCATAGGGTTAAAGCATGAAACCGCGCACGGCTCCCTGAGGCTCACTATAGGCGACGCTACCACCGACGATGATATTAATTACGTCCTGAAAGAGCTGCCCCCCATAGTTCAGCGGCTCAGAGATATGTCCCCATTATATAAAGAAACGGAGGAAAAAGAATATGTATAGTGAAAAAGTGATGGACCATTTCAGCAATCCGCGCAACGTAGGAGAAATTGAGAACGCCGACGGCGTGGGAACTGTAGGAAACGCCAAATGCGGCGATATAATGAGGATGTATCTGGAGGTGGAAAACGGCGTTATAAAGGACGTTAAATTTAAAACCTTCGGCTGCGGAGCGGCTATCGCCACCAGCTCCATGGCTACCGAGATGATTAAGGGAAAAACCCTTAAAGAAGCGCTTAAGCTGACCAACAAAGCCGTTGCCGAGGCTCTGGACGGACTTCCCGAAGTTAAAATGCACTGCTCGCTGCTAGCTGAGGAAGCAGTTAAAGCCGCAATTGACGATTATCTTAAAAAACATCCTGAAGTTAATATAGATTAACAGGCTTAAAGCATACAAAGCGTTCGCAGTATAAAATATTATTGACATATTCCTTGGAATAAGCTATAATACAATCTGCTGTTATGGAAATTTTGCGGAGCATCCGCTTTATCAGATTAGAGGTGAATGCAGATGAAAAAAGGAATACATCCTAATTATCAGAAGGCTATTGTAAAATGCGCCTGCGGGGAAACGTTTGAAACCGGTTCGGTAAAAGGCGAGCTTAAGGTGGAAATATGCTCCAAATGCCATCCTTTCTATACCGGCAAGCAGAAGCTGGTTGATACCGGCGGCCGCGTAGATAAGTTTAAGAAAAGATACGGCCTTTGATTTGATAATTATAAAGCAGATAAGAAGAGCATACGCTCTTCTTATTTTTATTCCCAAAAGCCATATTATTAGCATATAAAGGATATTAACCCGGAAATCAGCCCATTTTTCTGCGTTATCCTAAAACGCCCCCAGCAATAATTCTTTCTTTGTATTTCTTGAAAACAGGCAAATTCAACTAGAACCGAGGCCGCATAATCAAAAATGCGCTTGAATTTGCGCTCCTGCAAGGCGCCGCGAACAAAGAACAAAACTTATACTTTAAAGCAAACGCATTATGGTAAAAATAACATGGTATAGCTGCAAATTTAACTTTTAGGACCATATTATAACCTTGTACTCTGATGCCGAAATAAGAATGATAAAAGAGGGAAGCTTTTATCCCCTTCCCTCTTTTAGTACGCTTTAATTCAACCTTAAAGCATAACCGGTCTTGCGCCGTTTTGGTAATATTTCCAGCCGCTTAAAGGCAAATTCTCTTATACATTACAGCATTAATCATTATACTGGAAGCTGAGTCTGCCCATAGGCAGCGAGCTGCCCGTCGTATAATAATTCATTATGTCAGTAGGACCCTGCACATCGTCTGCTACCTTAAAATAGAAGGTATTGCTGTTAGCGCCCAGTCCCAGCGCGCTGCGCGGAATACGCACCTGCAGCACGCTGCCGTTAAGAGAAATATCCGCCTGGCCCGTCACAGTACCCGTATAGTTACTGTTAAGACGCTCTACATTAGAAACGCTGCCGTTTACCGTTCGGTTCACAATATATTCATATCCCTGCCAGCCCTTGGAGGAAGGCGTACCGGTACCGATAAGAATATTCATCCAGCGTGAATCAGCCGGCGAGGTTATATCCTCCTCACAGCGAATGTAGAAATAAATATAGTTGCTGTCCTTGGTTACCCTGACCTCCTGGATATTGTTGCGAGGAGCGTCTTGCACATAGGTTTCAGTACCAGCGGCGTTAATATAATTGCGGCCGTAATTAGTCACGCCCATATCTCTGAATATGGCGTTTACATCATCCCACTGGCTGGGGCTTCCATTAATATCTATGGTTTTGGTAACATATCCCGTAGCGCCCGCTCCATATCCTTTATAAGCGCGGATATTTTTTACCAGCATCTGATAATAAAGGTCGGCGTATCCACCCTTCATCATCTCAATATCAGCCGAAAATTCCATGCTGGCAACGTCGCAGAAGGTATATTCGCCGTCATACATGGTTTTGCTCGCTACCCATTGATTCCAGCCATTAACCGTTACTATTTCCGGCTTCACCGCTGAATTAAGCACGGTATTCCAGGAGCTTTGGAAGAAGGTGCCTGTATACAAAGCGTCCAGATAATTGTTAGCGCCCGTGCTGACGTTATAGCCGCGGCCCCAGTTGTTCAATCCCCGCGTAAGAGAGAAGGAGAAAGGCAGCATGGGACTGGAAGCAGCTGAAACATTCATAACATTCGTATGCATAGGCTGCGGATAGGTAAATTCAATCCACGGCACTCCGTCGCTGCGGAAGGCTTCGTTCGGCCATTGCGGCATTTTAAAAGTGAAGAAATTCAATATTTCAGAGGACAACGGCTGAGGATTATAGCTGCTGTCCCCTCTGATCGCAGCTTCTTCCAAGTCGTCCTGCACCGTTATAAACCCGATAATTAAGGGCTTGCCGTTTATCATATACCAGGTATTGGGATAAAGATTCTTTTTATAGATGTCGTTATAGATGGAACGAATGGTGTCCAGAGAATGCGAATGGGTATAAAAGACTATTTTAGGCGGGTTCCAGCCCTCGCGCTGCATTTCATCCATAACCTTCATTATATCTATTACCGCTTCGGCATATGTCCAGGCGTTAGTCGTATCAAAATACAGGAAATCTACGCCCGCAGTTGTAAGCAGTTCAAGATGCTTGCGGATAATATACGGGTCCCTGGAATGATAGTAGCCCCAAAGAGGCTCGCCCCAGTAATGCACCTCATTAGCCGGACTGTCATAGGTATCCTGATAGAACAGCTCATTATGCCCGTTAGGCTTGGCAAGAATTTTAGAGCTGTCATATATTTCATTGAAGAAAGGCGCGCCCGTGCCAAACCAAGGCCAATACATAACTCCTACGGCACGGCCCGTCTGATATCCGCTTATAGTGGAAAATGCGCGGCCGCTGTGGTCTAATCCAACAATGCGGTTGGAATTATATCCTTCGCTGCTATAGGACGCCATTTCGCTCCTAGGCTCTGCCGAGGCTGTGCAAAGCGGAGTAGCATACCATGTGCTGCCGTCATAAATTCTATAAGCCACTACGTCGTAATAATATGTTTTATCCGAAATAAGGCCTGTATCAGTATAGCTCCTGTTAGCCGTGGCCATTACGTTTGTAAATGGACCGTCCGGAGATTCCGAGCGCCTGAGCACATATCCGTCAGCCATATCACCCATATCCCAATGAATAGTAATTTCATTGCGTCCGGCTGAATAAGCCTTCATGGAGGTCGGACTCGAAACCACAGGCGTAACGGCAGTAACATTAGCGCTGGTAGCGCCGTAATGCGTAATTGTTCCTACTGCGTAAGGCACTACCTGATAGCTGTACGACGTATTTACCGTGAGATTTTTATCCGTATATGAAGTGGCGCTGGTCTGCCCTATAACATCCCAATTCCCAGTAGAGGAATTAAGACGCTTAACAGCATAGCCCGAAGCGCCGGGAACGGCGTCCCAGGAAATGGTCATAGAAGTAGCGGCTGCCAAAAGCTCAACTGAAGAGGGAGCCGCTCCAAAGGAAGGAGTAGTCACCGCCGCCTCCTGACTCACAGGCGCGTAATGCCAGCTTCCATTCACATTCCTATATGCTACAACGTGATAACGATACTGAGTATTAGGCTGACAAGTATTGTCGGTATAATCTCTATCCAGGGTCTGTAATAATATATCCCATTGACCTGTCGAAGGATTATAGCGTTTAAGCGCGTAGCCGTCGGCATCATTCGAGGCCGACCATTTTATTTTTACCGAATACGCGCTCTTTATCTCAGCCGTAACCTCGCTGGGCGCATAGATATACCGCGGCGTAGTAACCGAAGCAATATTGCTCTCCGGCGCAAATTGAATAGCGCCGTTGACAAAAGTGTAAGCAACTACCAAATATTGATAATTTACTCCCGGCGTTCGGTTGCCGTCAGTAAAGGAAAGCCCATAGGTCTGCGCAATTATATCCCATTGGTCTGTAGATGGATTGTATCGCTTTAAAAAATATGCTTCGGCTCCTGCCGCGCTTGACCAGTTTATATTTACCGTAGTCTGATTAACTGCAGAAGCGCTTACCGAAGGCGCATAAACATATCTCAGCTCCAATGAAGCCTCCGGACTGACCGGCGCAAACCGTACCGAACCGTCATATGTCGTATAAGCAACGACATGATAACGATAAGTATTATTTGGCGTCAGATTGCTGTCAATAAAGGAAAGGTTAACTGTTTGCGCTATTATGTCCCATTGGCCCGTTGATGTATTATAGCGCTTTAAGAAATATGCATCCGCCCCTGCCGCGGCAGACCATGAAATTTCAATAGACGTGCTGCTCTTGGGAGAAGCGTTTACCCAAGTGGGAGCATATGCGTAAAGGGGCGTAGTAGCCGTCGCCTCAACGCTTACCGGCGCAAAATAAACCAGACCATCTATTGTCTTATATGCTACAACATGATAACGGTAGGCGGTATCGGCGACACAGTTATTGTCAGTAAAAGAAAGGCCAAAGGTCTGAGCGATTATATCCCATTGGTCTGTCGCAGGATTATAGCGCTTTAAGAAATAAGCGTCGGCATTTGATGAAGCCGACCAGGAAATCTGTATTGAGGTACGGCTTACGGCTACAGCGTTTACTGAGCTTGGGGCGGCTACGCTTGTTGAACTGGCTGAAAGGCTTGCCGCGGAATTATCAGCCGGAACAGAATTATCCTCCGCCTGCGTACCGACGGAATAAGTCGTACCAGGCGATTCGTCCGACGCAGCAAGTCCGGCGCTGGAAACTGAACAATTCATAAGCATAAAAACCAGCAGGCACGCCGTTGCACATCGCAGCCATTTGTGATTACGTTTCATTTGCATCTCTCCTTTTTGTTGTAAATTTAGGCCTGCGTTCAATTAACAGCAGCGCACATGCAAAGCAGCTCCCCCGGCATGCCGTTTCAACACGCTAAAAGGAAAATAACGCGGCAGGAGGATAAAGCAAACTCCCGCAGCTGTGCGTCTCAGCTAACTGATAGCAGCTGAAAGCTGCACGCCTTTATGACGATAAAGAAATATATTTTTATCAAAATGCATTTGCCCCAAAATGAATTGCTGACAAAATTATATCCTTAACGCCCCCAAAGGAAGGCAGCTATCATTCATTTTTTCTTTTCCCGCATGGAAATTTCCTTTAAGACTGCACTACCAAAAAATATATCGTTCTTATTCCAAAAACACAGTTTATTTACTGAAAGACAGCTTGATGTTTACATAAAATCCATTTGCTGTACATAAAACATAAAATTTTAACAAGACTCCGACGCTCGGCCTCGACTTATGCAAATTGAACTAAATTACTAAAAAGAAATATCAAGGTATTTCCTATAATCTTATGAAGATACTTTAACGTATATTGTTATATTAAGCCAATTATTATATTGGCGAATTTAATGTTTACCGGGGTTTATATCCACTTGTTTTAATATGCAACAGTAATGTAATTTTTTTCTTATTATATCCTAACGCACAACATATGTCAAGATTAATTTTGCAAATTAGAGAATAATTCTTCTAAAAACCATTACCCTAAATTGACAAGGGCATATACGGTCATGACAGGGCTGTTTGAGTGTCCTGCTGTGTTGCTTTTCGCTCCGTGTACGTTTAGT
>URIR01000026.1 GCA_900547955.1 uncultured Eubacteriales bacterium
CGGCGCGTGATGGAATACATACCGGGCGTATTTTAAGGACCGCGCAGCAAAGCGGGCGCGGCGAACGCTTAAGCAAAAACTCATTATACTTTGATTATATATTTTCTACGCGATATAAACTAAATGCCTGCGCTAAATATATCGCCACGGTATTTTGCCGCCGATAAAACAGCCGTTTCCTTTATGCAAATGCATGCCGCGTTATAATTATCGCCTAGCATTAACATCCGTCGGCAATATTCCGGAATTGCTCCTCCAATACGGCGCGCACCCTATCGCCACAGGCTTCGTCGTAAAGCAAAACCAATATATCCCCGCCCTGAAGCAAAGTATCCCCACGCGGCACCAGTTCATCGCTATGGCGCTTAATAGAAATAATCAGAACCCCCTCGGGCCAGGCAATATCCCTTACTCTCCTGCCGCAGGCCTCAGCCCCATAACACACCGGAGCTTCAATCAATATTTTTTCCCCGGTACCCACAGCTTCCCCTTCTTTTTTTATCAGCCTGGAAAGAAGCATATCGTAAACAGGCTGAGAGCGCAAAAGATCCGCCACAGTATAAGCCGTCAAAGAAACAATGGATAGAGTCAGCAGATGTGAAAAGCTGCCCGTCATCTCGCTTATAAGAATTATACCCGTAACAGGAGCGCGCACTATCGCCGCGAACAAACCTGCCATTCCTAAAATTACGAAATTTTGAACAGGAGCCGCCCCGCCGCATAAATTTACAATTCCGCTGAAAACGCTTCCCGCGACCGCGCCCAAAACCAGCATGGGCAGAAAAATACCTCCTGGCGAACCTGAACCAAAGCTGACCATAGAAAATACGAATTTAAGCACAAACAACAGCAAAAGAAAATCCAGCGCGTTCTTTTGCGAAACCCATTCTACTAAATTATGTCCTCCGCCCAATACGGCCGGATATACAACCAGCAATATTCCAGCCAATAAAAATGGAATTAAAACTCTTAAATACTGAAAGCGAATCCTTCCGTATAAATCCTGCGTCTTTTTTACGCAGAAATTATACATAACCCCTATCAAGCCCAAAACAGCGCCTAAAAGCAGTATGAGCCAATAATTTTCAAGGGGCAGCATTTTTGCAGCGGAAAAATCAAATACCGGCTTAAGTCCAAAAACATAGCGGGAAATACAATCGGCAGTAATAGAAGCCGACATAGCCGATAATAAAACGTCTACGGAAAAATTTTTATGCAGCTCCTCCAAGGAAAAAAGCACTCCGGCCAAAGGCGCGTTAAAGGCAGCTGCCAGACCGGCGCTTGCTCCGCAGGTCATAAGCATCCGCTCTTCCGTTTTGCCGCGCTTTGCAAGCCGAGAAACCCCCTTGCCCGCCATGGCTCCCATCTGAATGGACGGCCCTTCCCGACCCAGGGAAAGGCCCGCGCCTATAGCCAGCACTCCGCCGGCAAGCTTAGCCAGCAGTACCCGCCACCATTTTTGAAAAAAACAGCCATGCATTTCTCCTTCAACCTGAGGTATGCCCGAACCGCCTATAAAAGGCTCCCAGCGCAAAAGCAGCGTCACTAATGCCGCCAGGGCTGCAAGAACAGCCAGCCAAACGCATATAGCCCAGGAATGCGCTAAAACATACTCTCCAATATAAAGCCTTAAATTCTCGGCCTGTTCCAGAGCTATACGAAAACAAACCGCTACCAGCCCTGCAGCCGCGCCTACGGCAATCCCCTCCAAAACTAAAAAATAACGAAAGCTGCGAAAGCGTCTAAGCAGCTTGACAATAGCCGTTTTATCCCCCTGTCTCAAGCCTATGCCTCCATTTCCCTATTTAATGCAGAAAATAACTCGGAGTAAATTAAACTTTACCCCAACATGTGAAAGCCGCACGAAAAAAATATTTTCGGCTTTCCAGCGGTGGGATTTGAACTCTTATAGAGCAGAGCCGCTTATTTTATAAAGGTACAAAAACCGGTTTGATAAAGTTCGTAATCAATTGACGATTGCAATTCGCCGATTTGATTCGTCCATGAATTTTCATTTACGCGCAGTTTTCTAAATCCAAGCCGCTCATAAACATGCTGAGCTCTTTTGTTTTTGACATTTGTATCGAGAATGATTTTTTGATACCCTAAATCATGAAATAAATATGAGATTAACATGCTTAACAAAACTTTCCCAGTACCTCTATTTTGTTTTGAAAAGTCACAAATTTTTATTCCAATCTCAGCAGTATGATTGCCTTTATTTCGGTAATTCATTTCGCCGACAGCGACATTATCAATTTCAATAATCAGCCTCCTGTGAGTATCATCTGTATCATTTTTCAAGCTGTCCGCTATCGAGTCAGGTGTTTGGCCCGTTCCATTCGGAAATCCTGCATGCTCCATTATCTTGCCATCATTCCACCATAAAGCAAGTTGCTCTGCGTCATTAATGGTTGCATTCCTAATAGACAAATTGTTGTATTTGAGCAACATTGTTATCCTCCATTTTCGTTAGGAAAGTTAAAGTATAGTCACTCTCCTATTTGACTTCCAGATTATATAATTATTATATTGTTTTTTCAATTAACTCAGTCCTTTCATATGGTTTAATCTATTATAACAAGAATTTTCATATAAATCAACGGGTGTGTGCTTAAAAAGCACACACCCGTTGATTTCTGGCGGAGATGGAGAGATTTGAACTCTCGCGCCGGTAAACCCGACCTACACCCTTAGCAGGGGCGCCCCTTCGGCCAACTTGGGTACATCTCCGAATAAAAAATATAAATATTATGGCGGAGAGAGAGGGATTCGAACCCCCGGTACCTTTCGGTATCACTGGTTTTCAAGACCAGCTCCATAAACCGCTCGGACATCTCTCCGTGTTTAAACGAGGCCTGCCTTATGCGGCTCCAATGCTGAAGCATTCCGCCCGATGCGATAGTCATTATAACAAATACGGAAACGGTTGTCAATCATTATTGCAGACACATTTTATTTTTAATTATCCAGCTTAAATAAAAGAGACAGCGCTTGAACGCCCAAAAGCAAGCTTGAACGGCAATAACATACGCGGATTAAAAATAACAACGCAAAGACGAGCAAAGCGCCCCTGGTCCCGCCGCCCGCTATTCGCCTTCGCTAACGCTTTTTAGACTTATACTCCAGGCAAATGCGCATATACTGCCCCGCCACCTCCGAAACTAATTTTTCCCATGGTATTGGTATGGTTTGAGAAGCACGCTCCCCCGCAGAACGCAAAACCGAAATATGCTCAAGCAGATAATTCAATTTTTCAAACATGCTTTCAGGCTCAGGCGGAGCAGTAAAACCGTTCACCCCATTTTCTATGCCCTCGGCCGCATTGGCGTCGTCCGCCAGCAAAGCAGGCAATTTCATAACCGCCGCCTCCCGTACGACCAATGGCGCATTGTCATATACCGACGGAAAAAAGAACAGGTCAGCCGCTCCATACACACCCTGCAGCAGCGTTCTATCCTCTATCTGTCCCAAAAAACGCACATAATTTTCTAATTGCAGTTCCTCTGCATACTTTTTTATCTCTTTTTCATTATAACCCGTGCCGACAAACAGCATTAGAAAATCCTGACGCGCTCCGGCCAGCAGCTTTATCGAATCCAGAATAAGCTTTAAGTTTTTCTGCCAAATTAAATGGCCGGTAAACAAGATTAACTTTTTATCCTCGGGCAGCGCAAAGCGGCGGCGCGCCTGAGCTATTAATTTTTCAGCGTCGTCGGGATAAATCATATCCGTGCCGTTATTTATTACAAATATGTCCCCCTTATAGCCGTAATCGCGCAAAGTGCCCGCCGTGCCCCTATTAACCGACCAGACCGAATCCACCTTTTCATAAAATTTTACTATTGTATCCACTACGAGCTGCGCCATTACCTCGCTTTTTGTAACCCGCTTAAAATCATCATAATATTTAGAATGGAAGGTCGCTACAACCGGGATATCCATCTTATGCCCCATAGAAAGCGCATAATAACCCATTTGAAAAGGCGAATGCGCATGAAACAAATCAAAGCCCTTGTTTTTTATAACGTCGTAAGCCGCCTTGCTCAATTTAGGCATGGAATAAGAATATCCGATAAAGGGAATTTTAATACCGGCAGTACGGAAAACATCGAAGGGAGAATCATCCTTATAGCCTTTATATCTTGGCGCAAACACACAGCAGTAATCCGTCTGTTCATTAAGATAATAGGCGTAATTGTATACCGTCCGAATCACACCGTCTATTACCGGAAAATAAGTATCTATAAACTGAGCAGTTCTAAGCATTGGCAGCATCTCCTTCGTCCGACGCATCTTTTTTATCCCTAAGCGCACGCTTATTCTTTACAAAATTATATATATATATCCCCACGCCCGTTGCAAGAAACATATAATAGCTTAAAAAACGCCATATAAGCATGGCCCAGAAAATATTCCCGCTTTTAAGGGTTTTGAAAAGCGCGTAAAACGTCCCTTCGGCCGCGCCCGCATTGCCCGGCGTGGGGATATAGGTTACCGCAGCGTAAGTATATACACACATAAAAAATATGTCTATATATGCGTTCCCCGCCCCAAACGCTTTGAGAACAAAATACGGAATAGAGCACATGCATATCTGATAGCACATGGAGAATATAAATACTATTATCAATAGATATTTTGTTTTGCTTAAAGAAGCCAGGCTCTGTCTGTAAGCCTCCATATTATGCAGCACCTTAACCGTAGTTTCGTCAGGATGCTTCACTATATGCATTTTGTGTCCTAAACGGACAAAAAATTTGAGAATGCTTCCCGAAACCTTTGGCATAATCGTAAAAAGCACCAGCATAACAGGCACAATAATATAAAAAATCATGCCTATATAAGCCGAAGCCAGAAGCACAGGACTGGTAACAAAGCTGCGGCTGGTATTTATTATAATACCGACAGCCATGAGCACCATAAAAGCAAATTGATTCATTAAAAAGCCGGCTATGGGCAAGGAGGACGCTACGCCGAAGGATACGTTGCGCTTATTAAGATAATGCACCTGAAAAGGCTGTCCGCCCGAGCCGAGAGGAGTAACGTTGTCATAATATTTCCCCAGCGCCGCCACCTGAAACGCCATTCCGGGATGAAACTTATTAGTAGTAACCTTAAGCATAACCCCGTACTTAATAGTTTCGGCAAGCAAAACGGCGCAGAATACTAAAAAAGCGACAATCAAAAAATGCAGCTTTAGACCGGTAAAATTCAAATTATCCGCCGTGCCCGAATCTGAGCCTGTAAATTCTATAAGCGCCGTAACGCCTATTGTGACTATATTTAGAAGCACGAAAAGCAAAATGAATATTTTTTTACGCCTGCTGGTATGTTTTACCGCAGCGTTAATACCCTCTTTAGTCGCTTGTGCAACCGAGACTTTTTTATTAGACCTATCCCTGTTCATAAAGCTCCTTTTTCGCTCGTTTTATTTTTTAACGCCGCATACAAAATGACATAACCCGTCCTAAGACAGCAGAAAATTATTTAAACGGCAAAAGCGCATAATAAAAGCATGCAGTATATTATCCTAATACCATATACCATAAATTATTCAAAAAGTCAACGCATTAAAGCGCCGCAAGGCCGCTCTCTCCCTTTTTAGGGCTGTAAAGGCGCAAACAGGCAGCGCGCTGTCAGCGCTCGCTTTGGAATGTAAAAACAATGTAAAATAAAAAACGATTGCCCGCAGACAGCCGATTGATGTATAATATAGCTGTGGAAAATTAAATTTTAGTAATGGCGCAAAGGATGGTAGGTATGGTGAGAAAAACTAAAATAATTTGCACGCTTGGCCCTGCGGTAGACGATGACCAAATAATGCGGGAAATGATGCTGTCCGGCATGGACTGCGCGCGTCTTAATTTTTCTCATGGACTGCATCCTGAGCAATTAGAACGCATCAACCGGGTCAAAAGAATCCGCGAAGAGCTGAAAAAGCCCATTCCCATAATGCTGGACACTAAGGGGCCGGAAATACGGCTGGGCAATTTTAAAGGCGGAAAAGCCGAATTAACGCCAGGCGAACAAATAATCCTATGCTCCGATTCTAATATTTTAGGAGATAATACAAAAGCTCCGCTGAGTTATCCCCGCCTCGCTCAAAGCGTGTCGCCCGGCAATGAAATTTTAATAGACGACGGAAAGGTATCCCTTGAGGTTACCGGATTTAACGGCGCGGACGTAATCTGCAAAGTCAAAAATCACGGAATTATAAGCAATCATAAGAGCATAAACATTCCAGGCGTTTCCATTAATATGCCGTATATCAGCGCTCAGGACAGAGACGATTTGCTCTTTGGAATAGAGCATGGAGTAGATTATATTGCCGCAAGCTTTGTACGCTCGGCTCAGGACGTATTGGAATTAAGGGCGCTTTTAAAAGTAGGCGGCGGCGAGGATATAAAAATAATCTCTAAGATAGAGAATAAGCAGGGCATCAATAATATTGATGAAATAATCGCAGTAAGCGACGGAATAATGGTCGCGCGCGGAGATATGGGCGTAGAAGTGCCTTTCAGAGAGCTGCCGGCAATACAAAAGGATATAATCCACAAATGTTATTTTGCCGGAAAGCATGTTATTACCGCCACGCAGATGCTGGAATCCATGACGCATAATCCCCGGCCCACACGCGCTGAAGTATCCGATGTAGCCAACGCTATATACGACGGAACTACGGCCATTATGCTCTCGGGCGAATCCGCGGCGGGAGACTATCCGGTTAAGAGCGTGCAGACTATGGCCGAGATTGCCCTGAGCACCGAAAGCGCCATCAATTACGCCAAGCGCTTCCATACCAACAATCTCAGGCTGGGCAGCGATATTGTAGACGCCATAGCCAACGCCGCCAGCAGCGCGGCCTATCAGCTTGAGCTAAAAGGCATTGTAGCGGTTTCACGCAGCGGTCATACGGTCTCTCTTATTTCGGCATATCGTCCCAGCTGTCCCATAATTGCCGCAGTAGTCAACCAACGCGTATGCAGACAGCTTAATCTGGCCTGGAACGTATTCCCTATCAATGCGCAGGAACAGCCTACAACCGACAGCCTTTTTCATCACGGCGTAGAAAAAGCGCTTGAGACCGGACTGGTTCATAAGGGAGATTTGATAGCCATAACCACCGGTTCAGTTATAGGCGCTATGTCTACAGACACTCTTAAGCTGCACACCATCTAAGCGCAGCCTAAGTTTTTAGGCCGCGGAGTTTGCAGCCGGATTCCCAATCATTTCATCTGCAAATTAAGGCCCGGATTTAAATAGCGTAATTTCATGCCGATACAGCGGGCAGACATTAATGAAAATGCGGTCAAAGCGCAAAACACGCTCCTAACGGCCGCTTTGCCATTTATATTATGACTATATTTTAAGATTTAAGGCGCCGCAACGCGGCGCCTTAAACTTAGCCCAGAGAATGCTCCGTTCTCTTTATTACCTCTCTCTTTAAATCCTCAGATAACCTGTTAAAGTATTCAGAATAGCCGCCTATTCTCACCATCAGATTTTCATGCCGTTCAGGATGCTCCAGCGCGTCCAGCATATCCTCTAAAGACAGACAGCTTATTTGCAGCTGCATGCCTCCCTGTTTAAAAAAGCCCTGCACCAATCCCTGCAAGCCGCAGCGCATATGCTCCTTTTGCAGTCTCAGGTTCATAACGGGCGTGCCCAGCGCCATATTAAAAGGAAGCGCCGCTACGCTGTTAAGCAGAGCCGTCGGCCCTTTTACGTCCTTGCCATGTACTGCGCTCACGCTGTCGCACAGCGCCTCGCCCGCGGCGCGGCCGTCCGGAGTAGCCGGAACGCATTTACCTGCGTCGGCATAGGTTACAAACTGAATGGAAGCGGGCAAAAACGCTCCGCCCAAATATGGAGTACGCAATTCAAACAGCTCAAATATATCACGAGCGAAAGCCGCGGCAAGGCTGTCCGCCTCCTTGCAGTCCACTCCATAACACGGAGAATCCTTCATGTCCCTTAAAAAATCCTTATTCTGCTCGTCCAGCAGCCTTATAAATTCTTCAGCCCGGTACTTAGCTTTAGTATAGACCCATTTTCTTATAGCAAGCAGGGAATCAATAACGTTTATAAGACCGGCTACATTGACCACGCTCCAATAATAGCGCGCTCCCTTAGAATTAAAATCCGAGCCTTTATCTATGCAGTCGTCTATAAGCAGAGACCGCACGGGATTAGGCCGGTATTCCTCCCTCTCCTTCTGATATGCGCTTATATGTTCCAGCGTCAATAAAATGTCCTTCTTGGCATCCTCAAGAAGAACCCTATAAAAATCCTCAAAGGAAGCGCATTCCTTCAATCTGGCGCGCATGCAGTTTGAAAAAATTAAAGCCAGATTAATGCCGGCGTCCAAAGAGCCTACGTTGGAAATCCCAGCCAGCATAGTTTCGGTACATCCTCCCCCATTGAATTTTAACAAATCCTCTTTAGGAATATGGGGGAATTTATTGTGCAGGCCCTCCTGATAAAGCCTTTCGTTATAGAACGCAGGCTGACCGCTTCCGCTTATAAGCGCTTCAGCCGCTTCCTCCCAGGCCCATTGGGGAGTCTGCTCAGTTACCCTGAATTCCATGCTGGGCCTGCGCCGCCCCCTTATAGCTTTAAGGCATTGCCTTGTTAATTCATTGCATTCCGGCCCTATAGCAGACGACCAGCCGTTATTTACTTCTACGTTATCGTAAAATTCTTCAATAAGAGAAACAATATCCTCTCCTTTATAAAGCTCGTATAGCGGAGCGTCTATGGCGCCGGGATTATCGCAGCCGTCTATATAATATATAAAATTCCAGCAGACCATAGCCTGATATAAATTACCGGCCGGCTCAAACGGAACGCGCTCCAGAGCCTCTATAAGTTCGCCCTCCGCGTGCGCGTTTTTCAGCAATTTCAAGCAGCGCGAATGATAAATTTCAATTCCCTCCAGCACAGTTAAAAGCCCGTCGCGGAAATCTCCGTCCGGCAGCTTCTGCGCTCTTCTTTTATAGGAGTTTAAGCCTTCTTTAACTATACGCGGATAATTGGGGAAGGAATGAGTAAAGCCGTTCCCACCTATAGTATGCGGCGAATTAATTAGATGCAGCCTTTGCGCCTCCTCCGCCATTAGCTTAAGCTCATCCCGGCTTTTAGCGCCCAGCGCATTATAATCCAGCCAGAACGTATATGAAGGCTCGGGAACTACAGCGCAGCCCGGCCAGTATTTCGGTCCGTTAGGATAAAGCCTTCCACCGGCATAATCAGGCAGGGGCACATTCTCCCAATAACGCTTATGTGCATTTGCATATCTAAAAAAACGGCTTCTTTCAGGATATTCAAAAAATCCTGCGGCATATGGCTCGTTTATACTCATAAACAATTCATAACTCATTTCCCGTATCTCCTTGTTTAAAATCTTTTTCTTGACTATACTATATTCGATGATATAATTATAGTATCTTTATCTCAATTATAATGTAAAAACATATCAAAAAGAGAAGGTCAAAAAAATGCTGCCTGACAGTTTGCCAATAGAAAACGGAAAAAATCATTGGTATTATACCGACGCGTTTGAACCATCCAACCGCGGATTAATACAATCCTTTATACATTTTAACTATAATATAGGCATGCATACTCATGATTTCTGGGAACTGAATATCGTGCTAAACGGTACGGGCGGTCATTATATAGGAAAAAACCGTTTTGAAATAAAGGCCGGCGACGTATTTATAATACCGCCAAATATACAGCATGGATATTTTAATCTCAGCGGACTGAACGTATACCACATGCTCATACACGCGCAATTTTTAGAACAGCATATGCATGAATTACGAAAATACGGAGGGTACGCGGCTCTCTTTGAAATTGAGCCTTATTTAAGAGGGGTCTGCAATAAATCCATGTTTTTGAATTTATCTACTGGTCAATTAAAATGGCTAATGCAAAATATAAACCATATACGCATTTATTATGAGAACGGAGGCCCCTTTGCCGAAGCGCTTGCTAATTCTGCAGCCGGAAATATTCTATCCCACCTTTGCTTTCTGGCGGATAACTACCACTCGCTGGGCGCATCCGCTTCGCAGAGCGCGCCCCTAAATATGATTCAGTGCCTTAATTATATACATGCAAATTTTGATAAGGAACTCGACATACAGCATTTGGCCCGGATATGCAGTATGTCAAGAGCCTCCTTTATACGGGCCTTCAAGGCTAACTGCGGCATACCGCCGCATAAATATATCATCCAGCTCCGTCTGCGCGCAGCGCGGAGGCTTATGGCCGAATCCAACTTGAGTGTTACGGAGGCAGCCCATGAATGCGGCTTTTACGACGCCTCGCATTTAAAAAAATATTTAAACAATACTGAATTTATAATAAATTAAGCTCTGCCGGCCAGTATGCGGGCGCACAAGGAATAAGGCGCACAAAACGGATGAATCCGCGTCCGCCAGGCTGTCCGCATAAATCGACCGTCCTGGCTTGAAAATAGTCTTAAATAAAAGCCGCCGGACGGAACAAATACCTTTGCTCAGCCGACGGCTTATCATTTTTATGCTGTCAAAGCTTTTTAGGCGCCAGACCCACTTTCTTCTGAACCTTTCTCAGCATTTTACCCGCCGTATATGAAGCCCGTTCCGCCGCTTGGGTATATATTTTTTCCAAATACGCCTTATCGCCGAGCAATTCACGCTGTCTGCCCTGAATAGGCTCTAAAACCGACCACACGGCGCTGCCTACGGCCTCTTTAAACTGTCCGTAGCCCAAGCCTTCAAATTCCTTTTCAATTTCTGATATTCCTTTATTTGTACAGGCGGAATATATTTCAATAAGATTTTTTATTCCCTTTTTTTGCTCCGAATATATAATCTGGCCGTCCGAATCTGTTACCGCCCTTTTAAATTTACGCATAACCGCCGCCTCGTCATCCATCATGGATATAAAAGCGTTAATATTTTCATCTGATTTGCTCATCTTTTTATCCGGCTCCTGCAGGCTCATAATTTTAGCCCCGCATTTTGGAATATAGGCCTCAGGAATTTTAAAGGTATCGCCATATAAATTATTGAACCGCTCGGCTATATCGCGGGTAAGCTCCAGATGCTGCTTCTGGTCCTGACCTATAGGCACCAAATCGGTATTATAAAGCAATATATCCGCCGCCATAAGCACGGGATATGTAAAAAGCCCTGAACCGATATTAGCGCCCTGCTTCTGACTTTTATCCTTATACTGCGTCATTCGGCTCAATTCACCCATGTAGGTATAGCAGTCCAATATCCAGGCCAATTCCGAATGCGCCGGTACATGCGACTGAAAATATATCGCGCTCTTTTCGGGCGAAAGCCCGCAGGCGATATAAAGCGCCAGCAACTCAAGGCAATTTCTGCGCAGCTTCGCAGGCTCCTGCCGAACCGTAATCGCATGCAAATCCACTATGCAGTAATAGCATTCGTATTCGTCCTGAAGCCCTACCCAATTACGAAGCGAGCCCAAATAATTACCTATCGTCAGCATACCGCTGGGCTGAATCCCCGAAAATATTATTTTTTTCTGCTCGTTGTCCATTTTGCTTCGCCTTAAAAAGCTTAAATTAACCCGCTTTAAAAGGCTTCCTCCTGAAGTAATATTTTAAAATAAGCAGGAAACGCCCCAAGGCGCTTCCCGCATATAGCTAACGCATTGATTTAGGCTTACTCAGCACCTCTGAAATAATTATACCCTTAACCAGGCCGTCATGCTCCAGCAGCTCTTCAAGAGCTATAAAAGGCTCCGCCTCTTCTTCTGGCATAACCGGCTTTTTAGCCGGATAATCAGACGCGCCCTCTTCCGAGCCTGAGCCAAAAGCCATATTAGCCTGTTTCTGCGGCCTTGATTGACCTTCGCCCGAATAAGACATACCCTCTCCCGCGCGCTTAGGCTGCGCGCCCACCTGCCCATTCTGAACAGGCTTCTGCTCTGTAAATAAAGGGCGGGAGGCGCCGCCGGTCCGAGTTTGCTCCCTCTCCGGCTTCTTTTTAGCAAATGCGCTTATTATAGAGCATATCGCCACTATAAGCACGATTACCGAAATAACCGTATCCAATGGACTACCTCCCTCTTAAATTATTTCTTATCATTTTTTCCGTTAGGAGTCTGAGGCTTGCCGATATCTGCTATTGCTTCCCTCATATCGGTATCAGCCTGTACGTTTTTAAGATTATAATAATCCATAACCCCTATTTTGCCTTCGCGCAGAGCCGCCGCCATAGCGCGCGGAACCTCCGATTCAGCCTCTACCACCTTAGCGCGCATTTCCTGCACCTTAGCCTTCATCTCCTGCTCCTGAGCCACAGCCATGGCGCGCCTTTCTTCCGCCTTTGCCTGGGCTATGCGGCGATCGGCCTCAGCCTGGTCCATCTGAAGCTGGGCGCCTACATTTCGCCCAACATCTACATCAGCGATATCTATAGACAATATTTCAAACGCCGTGCCTGCATCCAAGCCCTTATCCAAAACGGTGCGGGAAATGCGGTCGGGATTTTCAAGAACCTCCTTATGGCTGTTGGCCGAACCCACCGTTGTTACAATACCCTCTCCTATACGCGCTATAATAGTCTCTTCCCCCGCGCCGCCTACCAGACGGTCTATATTGGCCCGCACAGTAACGCGCGCCTTAGCTCTCAATTCAATTCCGTCCTTAGCTATAGCCGCCACAACCGGCGTTTCTATTATTTTGGGATTAACGCTCATCTGCACCGCCATAAGCACATCCCGGCCAGCCAAATCTATGGCGGCCGCCCGTTCAAAGGAAAGAGGTATGGCGGCGCTCTGAGCCGCCACAAGAGCATTTACCACTCTCTCAACATTGCCCTTTGCCAAATAATGCGCCTCCATCTTATTTACCTTTAAATCCAGTCCTGCCTTGGCGGCCTGTATCATGCAGTTTACTATACGGGAAATATTCACCCGCCTGAACCGCATTGCTATAAGCTGGCCCCAGCTTATTTTCACTCCCGAAAGCGAAGCTACCATCCACAGTCTTATGGGTATTACCGTAAATAGAATTATCAGCAATATTATAACGACTACTGCGGCAATTATCGTTCCCCCGTTTATAAAACCCGTTTCCAGCAAACCAAACATCTTTTTCTCTCCTCAACTTTTTTATTTTTCTTCAGCCCGGGCTGAAAGACAAACTATAATTTTGTTTCCCTCTATTTTCAATACTTTTACCGGCGCGTTTTTCTCTATAAATTCGCCCGAGGTCAGCACGTCGTATTTTCTGTCAGAGAAAAGCGCGCTGCCCGCAGGCCGAAGCTCTGTTAAAGCTATGCCCTCGTCGTTAATAGAAAGCTCGTGAGCCGGAACTTCCTCCTGCTGATTTATTGAGCTTGTAAGGATAAGCGGATTCTTTTTCTTCTTATTAGAGCTGGTTATAAAATACAACGAGCCTATAAGAATAAGCACAACGCCCAGCACCACCCACATAACGTTCCATCCAATATAATTATACATTGCCAGCACCCCGCCGACGCAAAGCACCGCTCCGCCTATTCCAGGCGCTCCCAGGCCAGGCAGCAGCATCTCTATTATTACAAGCGCCGTGCCCAGCAATACTAATATTATAGTTACATAAAACGGGATAAAACTAAGAAACTCCATAGTTATCTGCCTCCTGATTATATTTATTCCCACGGCACAAGCTTTCCTCTTCCCTCAATAAGCCGTTCCTCTTCGCCATTTAAAAGCACTATATAATTTTTACCGTCCCGGCTTATATTAAAAGCAAGCTCAGACGCATCCGGCTGGCTGAATAATAAGCCGTATTCAGGCAAAAAGCAATCTGTTAAAGCCGTATGACTCCCTGGCGATGCGCTTTTATTTAAGGTATATAAGCCGTTCTGGCGGCCAATAGTCAGATAAAGCACCGTCTTGCCGTCGCTTACCCAGAAATCCTCCACTATTTTAGAACCGCTTTGACTTACTGTCGCACCCGAAGCATATAAGCTGTTTGTTGAATTATCGTCTATATATATATCATATCCGCTTCCCGCGTCGTTTAGCATGGAATATGCAACAAAACGATTGCCATATTTAAAATTAACCGGCTTTTCACCCAGCATTGTCATAACCGGCTCACCGTAAAAATACATTTTGACCAAACCGGCATACCGGTCTATTGCATATACCATAGCGCCCGATGTAAAAGAATAAAAATACACGTCCTCAAGCGCAATGGTCATATCAGTAGGCAAAAGGAGCTGAGTACCGTCCGTATAAGCCACATATAAAACCGGCTTACCCTCAAGGCGCATACTGAAAGCATACGCCCCGTTATCGCTTGAAACATAGCGTCCGTTTATCACGCGGCGCGCAATGCATTCGCAGGCGGAAGCATCCAGCCTGTACAAATCCTTTTCCATGCCCGAAGCCGGGTCTTCCAGGACCATAACATAGTTCATAGGCTGATAGATTTTATCGGGACTCCACCAATCCATCAGGACATTATCCAATAAATTGTAGCTGGAGGATTGCGACATATTAAACGAACTTATATTGACGCTATTTACAGTATCATAGATTGTAGAGTATTGAGCCGTCCCCCGGCCGGCAACTATTGTGCCGGTAGTCTGGTTTATGCTGAAAATCTCGCCGCAGCTGCCTATCCGCCTTGAAAGATTTACCGTATCGTAATAATAAAGCCCATAATCGGCATACGGATTCTTATACGCGTCCGCTCCGGGATAATTTCTGAGAGCTTCCTTTATATTCTCCGCTCCGCGCGTGTCTTTTAAATAGACCACCTGGCTATAGCCGTATATGAAATAGCCCTTATATACATCCTCATCCACCAGCTGAGTGTCAAAGCGCAGCCGGTAATAAAGGGTGCTTTTATGCTCCTGATGAACTGTATACAGCACGCTTGGGGTCAGCTCGCTGAAAACAATGCTCTCCAAAAGCACATTATCCGCCACTATTGAATCCACCCCGCCGCTGAACTGCCTGAGCTGGGCGTAAATTAAACCGTCCTCCACAAAATATCCGCTTGTATAATAAAGAATATCCGCGCCGCGGTAGTACTTCATTTTATTATATTGAGCACCCGCATATGTATAGATATATTCACGGCAAATCTGAACCGGATCCGCCTCGAAGCTCTCCACGCAAAGAAGGGAGCATCCCTCTATATAAAACACCGGATATATGCTTCGGCTGGCCAAGTCTGCCGAAATATTACTGTCCACACTATTCTGCGCGCCTGATTCATTCTTGGCGGGAGGAAGCACGGCCGAAGCGGAAGCGCTTTGAACCGCAGCGGCATCTGAAGCAGAAGGAAGGCTTTCACCTTCGCCGCATGCAGCTGAAACAAAAGCAAGGACAAATATTAAAATTAACACCAAACCTTTTTTCATGCCATTCTCCTATATGACTATTGTATATCAAAACGAGTCAAATGTAAATATAATTCGGCTGTCTCTAAAAAAGGACTATATCCCCTCGCTCTGTCGTACAGCCGCAGCCTGCGCCGTAAAAGGAAGGATGGAAAAGGCAGGGGGAAGAAGTTTATATCTCAGCATCAAAATACAGCAAAAACCGCTTAGAACCGCAAAATATATGCGGCTGTTTTTTCCGCCATTCTAAGCCGCTTGAAGGCCCCCATCCGCTTAAAGCGCTCCTCCGTATATTGATTCACAGCCTACCCTCAGTTTACAATGAACTACACGCCTCAAAACGGGATAATTTCTTCATTTAAGGTCGCAGAGTCAGAAGGCATAAAATTTGTGCCGGGTAAAACGCGCTTGAGGGAGAAATGTACCGGGCGTACTTGGAATCAAAGCAGCAAGCAGGACGCAAATTTCATGTCTTCTAACCGTCTTGCTTGTAAACTGAGGGTAGACAATACAAGCTTTCTTAGCAGTCAAGCTTCAATGCAAAGCCGGCTGACCGCTAATTTCAGCGCCAGCTCCTGTTCCATCTTGCCGGTTTTTATCCTCTCGTCAGTATCCAGTAATATTTTTAATCCTCTCTCCAGCCTTTGAGTACTTAACCCGCCCGCTCTTTTTAAAAGCTTGTCCACCATAAATTCCTTGATATCTACCATATCGGCAATTTCGGTTTTTCCGGCTCCTTGAGGCAGATTTTTAAGCATAAGCAAATTGCGCAGCTGCTTGGATATAATTCCCAGAATATATATAGGACTCTCTCTTTGCTCCAGTAATTCCTGGCATAGAATAAGCGCTTTAGCCGCGTCTTTATTCAGTATATGGTCGGCTATAGCATAGATATTATAATCCCGGCCCGGAGTAACCGATTTTTCTATATCGCTGCGAGTTATTATAGCATTCTGGGCAAACAGCGCCAGCTTAGTCAGCTCGTTATACAATCCTTCCAGGCTCGAATCCGCATATTCGGTCAAAAACTCCGCGTCCTGAAGCGAAATATCCTTTCCCAGGCTTTTTAACGTTTTAATTATCCAGCTTATCAAATCCTTTTGTTCCAAAGCCTTAAATTCGGCTATGCAATGCCTGGACGCCGCCTTAAACAGGCGGGAACGCTTGTCGGCCTCAGGCATTATAAGCAATAAAACGCAGTCCTCCGAAGGCGAATCCATATATGAAATCAGCAGCTCCGCGTCATTTCCGGGAATATAGTCGGATACCCTCACCATTTTTCTGGATTGCGTAAAAGACATCGTTTCGCACTGCTCGCATATATCCTGAGCAGAACAAAGCTTGCCGTCAAGCTTAATATAGTCGGGGCTTTGGCTATCCAAACCCAAGCCCTCCAGCAGCGCCAGCTCGGCTTTCTGCATAATATATTTTTCAGAGCCGCAGAAAAGATAAACAGGCGCTATTCCCTTTTTTATTGCCTGAAAAAACTGGTCGTTTATATAAGTCATGTAATGCTCTCCTTTATGGTATACCCGTTCTTGCTGATAAATACGCTTACAGCGCCGTTGACAAGAGTGGATAAAACTCTCGCGCCGTAATACTCAAAAAGCTTTTCAGTTGCCCGGCCGCTGCTTACAACTATGCAATCCGCCTGTGTACTGTCATAAAAGGTTTTATTAAAGGTGGCGTCGCTGCCATGATGAGGAGCTTTTAAAATGTCGCATTCTATATCTGAAAGTCTGGAGACAAGCTCCATATCGTAATCCTGTATATCGCCTGCGAAAAGCACGGTAGTATCATATGCGTAAAGCTTTATTACCATGGAGGTATTAATTGAAGGCTCTGTACCCTCAAAAGGATATAAGATTTTTACAACCACGTTATTGTCAAGTATAAGCGTTTCCCCTGCCTGAACGTTCGTCAGCTTGCATCCGGCTTTTCTATATTCAGCCAGCAGCGTTTCCTCACTTTTATCAATAGTAAGCGAATTATAATATATATTTTTTACAGCTATTTTGTCTGGAAAAATATATAATCCGCCCGAGTGGTCTGTATCGCCGTGAGATAAAAATACGCCGTCCAGGTCATATATTCCCCGGGCATATAAATACGGCAGCACCACATTCTCAGCCGAATTGCCCGAATATTCAGAAAACACCGGTGCAGCTCCCGTATCTATCATATAGCATTTCCCGCCCGGAGTTTTTATAAAGGCGCAGTCGGCGTTGCCCACAGAAAGAAATTGAATTTCCAGCTTATCCTCTTCCAGCGCTTTATAGCCAAATATGCCGCAGACCGACAAAACCACTATACATACGATACTGACAGCCTTTTTTGTAAGCTTAATATTTACAAAACGTGATAAAAAGAACAAAAGTACAAAATAAGCCGCTACCAGCAGTTCCGGAATATATCCCCCTCTAACGTCAGGCACCCCCAAATTACTAAGCCCCTCCGACGCAAAAAGAAAAACGTCAACCGGAAGCCTGAGCAGGCTTATAAGAAAAACTCCGGCATTTGAAAAAAGCAATCCTAAAAAGGACGCGGCAAACACATATGTGAGAAGTACCGAAATATAAGGTACAAGAACCACATTTGCCAGGACAGATATCAAAGGATAGCTATGAAACATATTTATCTGCAAGGGCAAAGTGCCTATTTGAGCGGAAATAGTTACCTGGGCCGTATCCGTTAGCCCTTTCAGGCCGGGGATATTACACCTGAACAGCCTGCCGAAAAGCACTATTCCAAAGCAGGCGGCAAATGAAAGCTGAAAGCCCGGAGCATACACGCAGAGAGGCGATAACGCTATAAGAACTATACATGCCGCGCTGAGAGAATTAAGGCTGTCATACCCTTCAAACAGACAGGAAGCGCCCAGCATAATAAGGAACATTATGACCGCTCTTGTAATGGAAACAGAAAAGCCGCAGATTGCAGCATAGCAAAGAAGTATGCCCGCGACTATAAAAAAGCCCAGCTTTTTGGATATACCCAGTCTCTTAATTAAAAACAGCAGAGCATAAGCGATTATGCCCACATGCAGGCCGGATACGCTGAAAATATGTACAATGCCCAATTCTGTGAACTTATCATAATATGGCGAATATGACGCTTCATCGTTTCCCAGAAGCATGCCTGATATCAAAACCGCCTGTTCCTCAGGCAACGCCGCATAAATATTGTCGTCTATTCTATCCCTAAGCCTATGAAATACTCCCCAGAAATCATCCTGATTATCCTCAACTACCGGCGTTTGGCCGGCAAAGGCCGAATAATAAACTCCACGGCCGAACATAATCCGCCTATAATTAGGCTGAAACGGGCCGTCCGGCTCTGACGGCACGCTTATGCTGACTGGAACTCTTATTACATCTCCATAATTAAGCTCCGAATAATCCTCAATATCTATATAAAGCGCCACCCTGCCCCTAAGGCTTACCGTTCCGTCTACGCCTTCCATAAGGCAATTATCCAAATTAAGAGAGGCGCGTTCATCATTAACCACAACCGGTCCGCAAACGCGGCCAGTAATATACACCTTGCCTTCAGGAGGCTCCGTCAGCTTAACGTTATAACCCGCCCATCCGTACCAGGCGACAGCTAAAAAGCAGATAAGGGCTAAAGCGCAAAAGTTCTTTATACGGCGCACAAAAATAATCAGCGTGCACGCGGTTAAAACGGCAGCGCCCGAAATTGCAACAAGCTGCCATAAATTTGCCGCTGCGCCCAAAACACCGCCCGCAACCAAAATTGCCGCCAGAAAAAACGGATATCTCGGATTAACCAGTCTGACTTTTTGTCCGTTTGTACCAAGCAGATTCCGCTCAGAGCTCATAGCTGGAATATTCCTCCGCGCATGCCGCGTCACAGACTCCCTGAGCCTCCTTAAGCAGCTCTGACGCATTCATTCCCGGCATGAAATGCGACATAATAAGACTAGCCCCCGCCTGCTTCGCCGCCTGAGCGGCAAGTGCGGCATGCATATGCGGAGCCTCGGGAGTCCAGGCGTTGCAGGGCGTTCCCACATCGCACAGCATTTTATCGCAGCCTTGCGCGAATTGAGCCAGAGCATCGGCGCTGTTGCAGTCGCCTGAATAAACGAAATCCCTCTCGCCTTTAAATCTCATCGCATAGCTTTTGACCGGATGCTTCATAAGCGCAAAGCTTATTTCCATGCCCGCCAGGCTTATTGGGGCGCAATCGTCTATCGCAGTAAATTCAAAAACCGAAGCTTTAACAAGCTCTGAAAGCATTGAAGGTCCAAAAACAGGAACAGGCGCCTTAAGCGTTCCCTTCTTTAAAAGCCCCTCCAACATATATCTGTAAAGAAAAAGGTCGTTTATATGGTCGTAATGAACATGAGATATTATTATACCGTCCAATTGTTCCGGCACAATAAATTCCTGTAAACGGGCAAGCACCCCGCTTCCCATATCCAAAAGCAGGTTTTTGCCCCCATTTTCAAGCAAATAACCCGACGTAGCTCCATGCGCAGGAGCATACGGTCCATATTTGCCCAGCACAGTCAGTTTCATAAAACGTCACCCTTTAAGAATAAGATGTAAAAATGCCATAATCAGGTATAATCGGCCTAAGCGCCGAGATATAACCGCCTAAGGTTTCCACAGGCGCGCCGTCAGCAAGAAAGCGCACGCTTTCAAAGCCGGAATTATAGCACAAGGTATTAATTATTGCATATGCGAAAAAACGCTCCTGTTCATAAGAAAGCCTGCTGAGAGATTCATAAAAATCCCTGGAAAAATTTATGTTTAAGCATTCGCCCGTTCTGTATAATCCAAGAACCATATTTTCATAATTCAGCTCGCTTTGACCAGACAAAACCTCAGCAATTTCCGCCATGCCTGCGGTACGCCCCTCCAATATGCTTCTAAGCAGCTGGTCTGAGGTCTCAAGCTCGTCATAAGCCTTAACCGCCACAGTCCGGGCAGTCAAACCTGTAAAATCCTGGTTGGGAAAATAACAGACCTCATTAGTGCGTATCAATCCCATAAAATCCGCTATGCCTGAAGAATATGAATACACCGTATCATATCCTTCCTCAGTCTGAACATTAATATCAACCGCTATATTCCGCATATCAGGATAGAGATGAGCTACTGTAAGCGCAATGGCAGGCACAGCGTTCCAAAGCTGATCCTGCAGCGGATAAGCTCCGCGGGCAAGAAAGCTTACAGACAGAGTCTGCCCGTCAAATTCAGTAGGCTTAAATAACGAAACGCCCTCCTCAAACACCGCTAAACCATCCTGCGCTGGACCGCGCAGCAGCTGATTTATAAGCTGGTCGGCATAATCTGTCCCCTTAAAAGTAATGCTGCGCGCCTCAGGCTCATAAAACCCGCTGGAAGCGGCCCGGAAATACAGCAGGACGTCCGCCTCTTCTTTATATGTTTCGCCAGCCAATTCAAAAGCGCTTTGGGCGCTTTTCCAGCTTGACAAAAGCGCCTGGGCATCATCCGTCTCTCCGTCCAGCGCCATTACCGGCCGAAAATTATAATCCGGAATTACGAGCTGCCTGCCCTCGCAGGCTACTGAAATATAATTAATTTCGTCAAAGTCCGTAAATGTATTTGCCAGACAGGAAAGCATCTGCGCAATAGCCAGCGGAGGCTCATATCTTAAATCGTCCGAAAAATTAAGATACAGAATATCCCCTTGCCGTCTTACGCTGCGCAGTTCAATCTCCGGGCTGAATATACCCTCGTAACTCTCTCTGAGCATTTTATCTCTTCCCATAAGCGCGCGCGCCACCGCCCGATATTTGCCTTCATTATCTACAGTAACCGGCTCCACCGAATAAACAAGCGTATTATTTTTATAGGTATACAGCTTGCAATAAGCAGGTTCATTCATTATTTCAGCATGAGAGGAATACTCAGGATAGGACTGCTCCTGAGAAGAGCGGCAGGAGCACAGCATAATTAAGCCGGCCGTCATAAGCAAAGCGGATACTTTTCTTAAAAGTCCTTTAAAAATAGACATTTTATTCCTCCCCGCCGAAAACATCCAGCACAAAGGAATAGGATATCCGCCAAATACCCGAGCTTCTTATAAAGGAAACGGGAATATCCTCATAGAATCTCTCTCCTGAATCAGACGACAAGGAATAGCTTACCAGTCCTCTGGCGCGCGAGCCGTCCTCAGAAACCGAGAAAAATTCCGAAACCTCCGCCGAGACCATCACCTGTCCGTTCTGCGCGCAGTCCGCCTCAAAGCCTGCAAGGTCAGGACGCAGTATACCAGTAGAGGAATCCGAGGAAAGATATTTATGAGCGTCCTCCATATTGCCGTTTATCAAACAGGAGGTAAAGATTTCAAGCGCCGTACAGGGAGTCATTATATAGCTTGCATCCATAGTCAGCGGCTCTATATGCTCCTGCTCCCTGCCGTCTCCAGCAAAGCCCAATTCTCCCCGTGTCGGCCGTTCGGTAACGTTCTGCTCCTTACGGACAATATATAGCTGCACGCGGGAATATCCCGTATTTTCTATAAGCGTATTTACTATTGAATACACCGCCATACGCTGCCTTAAGCATTGCAAAGCGTATACCTCTTCGCTTAAATTATCCGTTTGGTTTAATATAATAAAATCGTCGGACAGCGTAACAAATACGCAGTTCCCCTCAAAACTTATGCCCTCCAAGGTGGTATTTTCATCTATTACCCTGCTTAAAGCGCTGCTTACCCCCTGCGGGCCTCTCAGCAGCGCGCTGAGCAGCGCGTATTCATAGGAATTATTTGGATAAGTGTCTATCCGCCTGAATTCAGCGGCTAAAATATTCTGGTCGGAGAATCCGAAATACAGCGCCGCTGAAGAAGGGGAGGAATTGGAGGGATTGGTAGCCTGAATCTGGGGCACGTTCCCATCCTGTCCGCCGTTATTCAGATATAAGCCCTGACATGAGCAGAGAAGCGCCGCGCATAATACCGCAGCCGTCAGTTTTAATATTCTCATCTCTTTACCTTCCTTTTAAGCCTGCTGCTGGCTTATAGGCAGTTCCACAGTAAAAGTGCTGCCCTCTCCCAAAGCGCTTTTAACGCTTATTGTGCCTCCATGCTGTTTAATTATATTATCCACTATGCTCAGCCCCAGGCCCGTTCCTCCCGAACCGCGCGAACGCGCTTTATCCACCCGGTAAAAACGGTCGAAAATATGCGCCTGGTCTGCTTCAGATATGCCTATTCCCTGGTCTATTATATCTATAACCGCATTCTTTCCTTTTTTATAAAGCTTTATCTTTATTACAGTATCCTCAGGCGAATATTTTATGGCGTTGTCTATAAGATTGGAAAAGGCCTGCTGCAATTTTGTCTGGTCGCCGTTTACTGTCAAATCCTCGGTTTCGCATTCCAGCGTTATTCCCTGCTTAGCGGCCAGAGGCTGCAGCATATGGTATACTCTGTCCACTAAATCCATAAGCTGAATAGGCACAAACCGGCTTTCAGCTCCGCTGTCGTCCATGCGCACCAAAGTAAGCAAATCATTTATAACATAATTCAGCCTGTCTATCTCATGGCTTATATCGCCCAGAAATTCCTCATATAATTCCCTGGACGCGTCCGGCTGGCTCAACAGCGCATCCACCAATATTTTCATTGAAGCCAGCGGAGTTTTCAGCTCGTGAGAAGCATCCGAAACAAATTTATTTCTTGAAGCGTCCAAATGCTCGAGCTTTTCACTCATAATATTAAAAGAGGCGGCCAGCTCGGCTATTTCGCTTTTTCCCTTAACCTGCGCGCGAACAGAAAAATCCCCCTTGGCCATATCCCCTATCTTGGCGGTCATATCCTGAATAGGCTTAATAGTCTTGAGAGTCAACAGCAGCATAAAAGCAAAAAATAGCACGCCCGTCACCGCGCTGACTATAATCATGCGTATTGAAAATACATTTATCCTGTCCACTACGTCCTGAATGGGAATGGACGCAACAAGAGCATATCTTTCCCCTTCAGACGAAAGCATGCGCTCCGCATAGCATACTGCCCAGTATTCCCTTCTGCCCTTTTTATACGGCAAAAAGCTGTTATACTGCTCAGCGCTCTGAGAGATTATCTTCTGAGTATAAGTCAGCCTGGCAGAGCCCTGGCCCTGATTAAGCACTCTGGCCGTTGCGTCATTTTCAAAATGAGTGCCTGTCAGCTCGCTGTATGTATCAACAATTACCGTGCCGTTAGGGTCCAATACAAATACTCTTCCCTCAAATTCCCGGGCAAATTCTTCGCATATGGAATACAGGCTCTCAGAATGCCCGAGCTCCTTCTCAATTTCAAGGGCGTTGGCCGAAACAGACTGCTGCTGAACCGAAAAGCGCTGGTCCAGCATGACGTCTCCCATAAAGGCTATAACCAGATAATTTACCAGCGTCAGAGAAAGCACCAGCATCACCAGATAAGAAGCGGTAAGCCTGAACTTTATGCTGTTTACAACTTTACTTATCCGAGAAATAATAACCTACACCCCATTTTGTATAAACGTATTCAGGCTCCTCAGGATTGCGCTCTATCTTTTTGCGCAGGCGCCTTATATGCACGTCCACCGTGCGTATGTCTCCCATATATTCATATTTCCAGATAGTTTCCAGCAAATCCTCCCGCTTATATACCACGCCCGGATGCGTTATAAGCAGATGAAGAATATCAAATTCCTTAGCCGTAAGGGGAATTTCTTCTCCGTTTATGGCTACGCTGCGCTTATTTAAATCCACTACCATATTTTTAGCCTTTATTATATCCGGGCCCTGTGAAGTGGAGCCGGTTCTGCGCAGTATAGTCTTTATTCTGGCCTTAACCTCAAGAATATTAAAGGGCTTCAGGATATAGTCGTCCGCGCCGTATTCCAGGCCCAGTATTTTATCCATATCCTCTCCCTTTGCCGTAAGCATGATAACGGGTATATTGGATTTCTCACGAACGCGCCGCAAAACCTCAAGTCCGTCTATACCGGGCAGCATAACGTCCAGCAGAATCAGCTCAAATCCTCCCTCTTCAAATTTAGCCAGCGCTTCCTCGCCGTCAAAAGCAGTATCCGTTTCATAATCGTCCTGCTCCAGGCTGAATTTAAGTCCTTTTACTATTATAGGCTCGTCGTCCACTATTAAAATTTTCTTAGGCATCATAACCCCCCTGGCGTTAAATATAATATTAAATAATAAATACGTATTTTGCTGAATATATTTTAACATAAAGACGGCAAATAATCCACATATATTTTTAATGGACGCCGCATTTTCCGCGTTTTATAAAAACTGTTTACAACTTCGGCAGAAAATGATAAAATTATTAATAGATTTAAGCGACGGAGGTCAGAACAATCGTGAAAAAAATTACCGCGGTACTCTTTTTGCTGATACTTTCATTTTCTCTTGCCGTTTCCTCCTCCGCTCAGCTTAACGCGCTTCCGCCCAGCGCTGAGAACGTACCCTCTCCGCCTTCTATAAGCGCCGAATACGCATTGCTTTTAGATTTGCAGACCAACACCGTGCTCTATGAAAAGCAAGCGGACGTACAAATGTCTCCCGCAAGCCTTACAAAAATAATGACCGCGCTTTTAGTGGCTGAAAGCGGGATAGATATGGATAAAACCGTAGAGGTTTCAAATAAGGCGGTAAACGTACCTGCGGGCAGCTCAATTTTAGGGCTGTCAGGAGGAGATAAGATAAGCGTCCGGGATTTGCTGTACGGGCTTATGCTCCGTTCAGGCAACGACGCCGCATGCGCTCTAGCCGAAGCTGTTTCAGGCTCTGTAGAAAGCTTTGTCCAGCTTATGAACAGCCGCGCTCAGGAGCTGGGCATGGCTAATACTCATTTTGTAAATCCTCACGGCTTTGCCGATGAAACCCATTATACTACCGCACGGGACATGGCTGTTTTATCCTGCGAATATATAAAGCATGAGCTGCTTAATAACGTCGCCTCTACCGCAAGCTATGAAATTCACCTAACCAGCCGGGACGGCAGTCAAAAAAGCTTCAGAATAAGCAATACCAACCCGCTTTTAACAGACAGCGAATATGGAGAATATGTTACCGGTTTAAAGACCGGCTTTACCCAGCTTGCCGGCAACTGTATAATTATACGCTATCAGCGCGAAGGCCGGGATTTGCTCTCCCTAATATTCAACAGCCCTCAGGGCTACAGGGACAGCGACGCAGCCGCACTAGCCGATTACGGCTATACGCAGTTCAGCACCATAGACCTGGCCCAAATATTCCAAAACCGTTCATTAATAATAAACGTGCAGAACTGCAGCACGGAGGACGAGCACAACGGACAGCTTGAGCTTCAGATGAGCTCAACGGCTCCCGTCTATTATACCACTACGGCGTCGGTAGCAAACCGTATAATTTCAGGCAGCGACATACTAACCATAGAAACGCCTGCAAATATTTCAGCGCCTGTTTATGCGGGTGATGAAATAGGAACTGTAACATATAAAATTAACGGCGAAACCATTTATTCCAATACAGTAACGGCCGGAAGGACAGTCTTTGCCTATATCGCCATACCAGACGATTTGGTTCCAATTCAAAGAGAGGACGACACGTCCGCCTTAGCCGCAATTCTTGGCAGCAAAGCTCTTTGGATTGGCTTAGCTGCAGCTGTAGCCGCAGCGGTGGCAGTTTATATATTTGTTAAAATCAGAAAAACCAAAACCAGGCAGATGAACAGACGGCGAACTACGGTTTTTGCCCGTGAACGTTACAGACAGAATAAATATTATTAAATAAAATCTGTATGCATTAAATAATTAAGCTCTTAAGGGGGGGCGCGCCGTCCGCGGCCTGCGGCCGCGAGGCCGAGCCGTTCGGCTCGGCCCAGGGCAAGCTTTTGCTTGCCCGACGGCGCGCCCCCCCTTAAGAGCTTAATTATTTAATGCATACAACC
>URIR01000027.1 GCA_900547955.1 uncultured Eubacteriales bacterium
GTCTATCCCCACATAGGAATCCCGCGCATAGGGCTGATTCAGGATAAATACCGTCTCACCCTGCTCGTCCTTTATGTAGATGATTCGGTTGTCCTCGCTAAGCTCGGCAGAACCCTTCTTCAGCTTCAGTTCAAAGCTGAAGCTGTTCGTGCCGTTGTATTTTTCCACCAGGATGTTTTCCTTCAGGCCGCGGTTTATGGGCTGATACTGCAAATGATACCCTTCGCCGAAGGCGTCCGGATATTCCATCACTTCCATAGCTTCGCCCGCAAAGGCGTATTCTTTTAATACGCCCTTTTCATTATTGACTATTTCGGGCCGCATATTGACGGATATGTTTTGGTATTCCATATCCGCGCCCTGCTTTATCTTTTTGGGTAAATACACCTTTATGTCGTTTGCGGTGTTCTCGTATGCGTACTTTTCCAAAAAGCCCGACGATTTATTGGACGCTTTCAGCTTGTTGTCTATGAATTTAATGGAATTGGTTTGATTATCCAGATATTTAATGGGGCCCTGGAATATGTAAGCTGTACTTGTGCCGTCGCCGTTGCTGATTGTTAATGAATTAAGCTGTTCTTCGTCTGTGTCATTCAATTCCGCCAAAGGAGAAAGCTCGTCCAGTTCAAGGGTTTGTGCCAGCTCGGCAGGAATACTCTCAAGCGTCAGAGGCTGGGCCGCCGCCTGTTCGGGCGCGCCCTCCGCCAGCGTTAAACTGGGCGTCAGAAGAAGCGCCCAAGCTAGAATTGCGCACACCCAGCGCTTTGTTCCTAGTGTTCTTACCTTTTTCACAATACATCCTCCTGACATAATATGGCCTTTAAAACATTATACCAATTATATTTCTCAGTTTCAATGCTTGCGTCGGTTTTTTGTCGGTTTTACATAATTTAATCCCGCATCATGCTTCGGCGCCTTTTTAAGCAGAGAACAGCAGCGCCCGCAAAAGGGGACGCTGCTGTTCAGCGTTATTTACTCTTTGCCTTTTTTCTTACGGAAAGCTGCCCAGCCAATCGCGCCCGCCGCTGCGGCCGCAGCAACCGCTCCAATAACAATCAGAACCTTTTCCCCCGCGCTCTGCCCGGGCGCGCTCGAGGGCGAGGGCAAAAAAGAGGCGATTGCCGTAATGGCGGGCACAGTAGTTCTCCCGGCGCTCTATCCCGAATATTTTTTAAAATAAATGCCCGCTGGCGGCCGTGGAATATGAGCGTGCAACACACCTGAGAGGCAGGGACTACTCGGCAAAACGGACGTAACGGGCATTTTATGCAAAAGCGCATCGTACCTTGATTCTATTGTCTGATATATAATTCTGTCAAAATTTAATTAAGCTCGGCTTTAAGCTGCTCAACCGCATCCAGGCGCTCCCAGGGCAAATCCAGGTCGTTCCGGCCGAAATGCCCGTAGGCGGCCGTCTGCTTATATATGGGCCGGCGCAAATCCAGCCGGCTTATAATCGCCGCGGGCCGCAAATCAAACAGCCGGCGCACCGCCGCTGTAAGCTTGTCCAGAGAGATTTTATTTGTGCCGAAGCATTCGCAGTAAACCGAAACGGGCTGCGCCACGCCTATTGCGTAAGCAAGCTGAATCTCGCATTTATCCGCCAGCCCGGCGGCCACTATATTCTTAGCTATATAACGCGCCATATAGGCGGCCGAACGGTCCACCTTTGTCGGGTCCTTGCCCGAAAAGGCGCCGCCGCCGTGGCGCGCGCATCCGCCGTAGCTGTCCACAATTATCTTGCGGCCGGTAAGTCCCGAATCTCCGTGTGGCCCGCCCACTACAAAGCGCCCGGTGGGATTAACCAGTATCCTGGCGTTCTTATCCATTAATCCGGCAGGAATAACCGGCTTTATAACCTCCTCTATTATGCCATCCCGCAGAATATCCATTTTCACCTGGCTGTCATGCTGAGCGGATATAACCACAGAATCAACCGCCACGGGCATATCCTCCTCATACCGAATGCTTACCAGGCTCTTGCCGTCCGGCCTGAGCCATTTTAATCTTCCGCTCTTGCGCGCCCAGGCCAATCTGCGAACCAGCCTGTGTGCAAGCTCTATAGGCATAGGCATAAAAGTGTCCGTCTCATTGCAGGCATAGCCAAACATCATGCCCTGGTCTCCCGCTCCCGTGGAAAACAGCGCGTCCTTCTCCGCATTGCGCGCCTCAAGAGCTTTATTTACTCCCATGGCGATATCAGGGGACTGCTCGTCTATGCAGGTGAGCACGGAGCAGGTATTGCCGTCAAAGCCGGCTGTTTCCCCGTTATAGCCTATATCCAGCAGAGTAGAGCGCACTATTGAGGGAATATCCACATAGCAGTCGCATGAAATCTCTCCCATAACCAGCACCATACCCGTCGTAGCTATGCTCTCGCACGCCACCCGGGCCTGAGGGTCCTGAGCCAGTATCGCGTCCAGCACCCCGTCTGAAATCTGGTCGCATACCTTATCAGGATGCCCCTCTGTTACCGATTCGCTTGAAAATAATCTAACCATAACAAATACCTTCCTTTGAACGGGGCCGATACGGCCGCCGCATATTATATTCAAAGCCCTTCACGCGCTCAGCCTGAAGACAAAGCCGCCCGAAGGGGTTATTTAAACCGTTCCGAATAAGCATTATACACTCTTTTAGTAAAAAAAGAAACAAAAAATCAGATGTTTGCGCTTACATCTATAGAAAACTTGCCCATTCCCTTGCCGGCAAAGCGCAATTCATAAGCAAAGCTGGCGCTTACCCTGCCGTCGTTAATCCTGGTATGCATTCTGGTCGTGAATATTGACATGTCAAATGTGCCGAATTCGGTGCAGTACGCGCCCTTAAAGGTCTTTTTCTCTTCAAACAGCATAACCGTACTCTCACCCGCGACGTTTACCCGGTTGATAATAACGCTGTCGGGAAAAATCGTCATAACAGTCTGCGTATCCTCCTTGGCCGCAAGACTTTCGCTGTATTCAAAGCGTATTTCCCCCTCCTGAGCATAGCATACCGCGTCGGTAATAAGATTTATCTCCTCATCCGAGCGCTTCGTAGTAATATTCAGAGTCACATTTTTGCCTTGATTATTCATAATTATCTCCCGCGCCGCCCTTTCGCGCCCCGCCGACTTTGTTGCGCTTTGCCGACCCTATTGCGCTTTGCCGGCCTTTTAGCCGCGCTATAAAAAGCTATATTAAAATTTTAACATATATAGATACTTAAAGTCAATATCTAACTAAAAATACCGCGTTCCTTTTTACTCCAGCCTTAAAATTGATGTACGTTTTATCCGCTTTAGTGATATAATAATTGTGTAGCGCCTGTAAAACGAGGGTTTACAGGCAGCTTAACGCCTCATAATTGGTAATTTCTTTATTTTCTGCGTTATTTCCTCAATTGGCGCATACCCAAACGTCCGCGTTGAAAATGAAGAGGCTCTCTTTTTGAGGCTATATATTCAGAATTAATATTTTAAAGCAATGAAAGGAGATAACCCTAATGGCAGCAATCACTATAACTAAAGAGAACTTTGAAAAAGAGGTCATGAATTCGGATAAGCCGGTACTTATAGATTTTTGGGCAAGCTGGTGCGGTCCGTGCAGGATGGTCTCCCCTATCGTCGAAGAATTAGCCAACGAGCTAACCGATAAAAAAGTAGGCAAAATCAACATTGAAGAGCAGCCTGAACTGGCCGAAGCATTTTCGGTAATGAGCATACCTACCCTTATGGTAATAAAGGATGGAAAAGTGGTAAGCAAATCGGTAGGAGCCAGGCCCAAGCAGGCCATATTGGATATGCTGGAAAAATAATACTTTTCCCATGCCGAAACTTCGAGCTGAAATCCGTCCTCAATTAGGAGAGGATATTTAATTCCCGGCGCTCCGCTTTTATTTACAGCAGGCGGAGCGCTTTTATTCGGTTTCAGCCGCCCCGCTTTATTCCTTTTATCGCCCCGGCCCAACTGCGTTTTCATTATTTCGCCGCCCCGCCTTTTTCAATCTCCGCCCGCCTGATATCCGCTTCCAGCGAAAAGACCCGCTTTTTCATTTCCTCATCTCTTTTTGCGTTCCTGGCGCGTTCCTTATTCAGGGTTTCCTCCAGTTCTTTTATTCTTCCTAACAGCCCCTTTACGGTCAGCTCCAAACCCAGAATATACGCTTCAAGATTTACCTCTTTTTTCATGCTGTCCTCCGTATAAATTAATTTGCATAAGATGCGATAAAATTTCAATAATCGCATTTAACGCATCACAAATATTACTACAACCTTAATTGTATGTCAATTATTTTTTGCATTAAATGCGATTATTTTTTATATTTCTACATTTTTCTATTGCATATTTGCGAAAATGATGTTATTATACCCTAAAGGAGAAGAAAAGCATGACTAAAGGCGAACGAATTAAAGCAAGAAGAGAAGCCCTTGGCTTAAGCGTGGGCGAGCTGGCCACCCGCTTAAACAAAAACCGGGCTACAATTTACAGATATGAAAACGGCGACATAGAGGATATGCCAATAACGGTGCTTGAGCCGCTGGCCAAAGCGCTCAATACTACTCCGGCATATATAATGGGCTGGGAAGAGGAGCCTTTGGACTTTGAAAGTCTGTTAAACGCGCTTAACCAGGCGCGCAGCAGGCCGGACAGCCCCGAGATAGCCGAAGCTGTAGAAAAGCTTATCAATCCCGAGCCCAGAGTAGTAATTATGGGATATGATGGGCGGCGTATGGAATTTACCGACAAAGCCTCTATAGATTTCTTTGAATCGGTAGCCGAAGCGCTGAAGAAAAAGCAGGAAAACCAAGAATAACGCTGGCAATTTTTTACGGAGCATCCAGCGAGGCAAGAATTGCGGAAGGGGAGCTGTTATGCAGGGCATACAAGCCAAAGCGATAGACCTACTCTTAGAAAACAATATAAGCAAATTCCCTATAGACCCTCAAGCGCTGAAGCTGCCGGGCAAAAGCGTGCTCTTTTCCAGCTATGAATCCCTGCCCGGCCTTATGGAATCCTTGAAAAACAAGCAGAAGGACATTGACTTCTGCGCAGGCCTGACCATAGAAACTAAAAAAGGGCCTATGATACTTTTTAGTGGAAACGCCGGTTCTATTGAGCGGAGGGAGACCATTACCCACGAGCTGGCTCATTATTTATGCGGACACGGCTTATATGCAGCCAATACGGAGGCCCCTCCGGCGGGCAAAATACTGCAGATGCAGCAGCATAAGGAAGCGGAGGAATTCAAATGCGCCCTGCTGGCGCCTTCGGCGGTGCTCTACCAAATGGGTGTGGATTCCATTGAAGAAATACAGGCAGTAGCCGGAGTTTCTGTAGAATGCGCCGAACAGGTCATGCTTGAATTGCAGCGCCGCCGCACAAGACGGGACCCCTTTTACTCATATCAGGAGCGCCGACTGTGCACGCAGTTTAAAGAGACCATAGAGCAGTACAGAGCGGAAAAATTTAAAACCAAGAAAGACCCGGCCCGCCGCAAACCGATAATATACGCCGTACTGGCCGCCCTGCTGGCCGTCATTATCCTGCTTATGCTTTTTATCAATTCCTTCGGCCTGAGCGAAAAAAACGTCAGTCCTCCCGCTTCAAGCATCCCATACGGAGACCGAGTAGTTTATGTAACTAAAAACGGAGACAAATATCACAGAGAAGACTGTATACATATAAAATATCACGAAAAAATGGCTATCTCAGCAAGCGAAGCGCTCAAAAACGGCTATCAGCCCTGCGCAGTTTGTCTGCCTGACGACTAGACAATGCAATCAGAGTACAATGCGCCGCCGAGAGGGTGAATTATTCGGTTTTGCTGTGTTGTCGTCCTTCAAAATATGCTAGGTATTTTCCTGCCGCCTTGCAAAACCAGAAAATTCACTTTTTCTCTGCGTTCGGAGATTTTTGCATAAATGCCCGTTGATGGCCGAACAGCGCGCAAATAAAGCCCGCTAAAGCAGGCAAAAGAAACGGCTAAAAGGCACGACGAAGCGCGCGCAGAAAAATACTTCTCGGGGCGGGGGCGTTTGACAGGCTTACGCCTGTCCGGGCAAACCTGCCCGGCGGCCGGAACGGCCGCAAACGCCCCCGCCCCGCATTCATGCACCCCATGCGCGCGCTTTGCCGCGCCTGGACAAACAAGCCTATTTATGATAAAAAGCGATAGCTATGGCGCCCGGGCCAGCATGAGTGCCTATAGTGCCGCCCACCACTTCTTTAGGCAGTATTTCCAAACGCCCCTTCCAAAGCCGCGCATTATCCTCTATATATTTATTCAGCAGCGCGTCGCTTAAGCCCGTATAGCCCAGCATAAGCGGCATATCAAAATCTATGCCGCCCTTTTTTTCTATCATCTCGTCCAGCAGACTATGGCCGTGCCTGGAGCCGCGCGCCTTGCCCAAAATAGCCACTTCCCCGTCCTCAATGGATACTACCGGCTTAATGGAAAGCAAGCTTCCGGCAAAGGCCGCCGCTTTGGATAAGCGCCCGCCCTTTTGCAGGTATGTAAGCGTATCCACCAGCGCCAGCAGGCATATATTCTCTTTTTTTCTCTCCAGCTCTCCGGCCAGTTCCTCCAGAGCCAGGCCCTGCTCCCGCAATTTAACGGCATAGTCCACCAATATATGCTCTCCAACAGTTACATTTCTGCTGTCCACTACGCGCACTATATCCCCGTAGCCCTCCGCCGCGCTCAGAGCGCTCTGATAGGTTCCCGAAAGCCGGCCCGACATGGTTATAACCAGCGCCTGGTCGCCCGCCTGCCTTGCACGCTTAAACGCCTCTTCAAAATCATACGGAGATATCTGGCTGGTGGAGGGCATAGCGTCCGTTTCAACCAGCTTTAAATAAAACTCCTCGCGGGATAGATTGACGCCGTCCAAAAACTGTTCTTCTCCAAAGGTTATAGTCATGGGAAGCACCTCCAAAAGGGGATACTTATCCCTAAACACATCTGACGCCGAATCTGTTATTATTCTTATACTCATAAAGCAAGCTCCTTCAAACTTATATATTTATACCCTCCGCTTACAAGCAGCTACACGGTCAAAATGCATAAAAGTTGCGTCTTGAGGCGTGTAGTTCCTTGTAAACAGAGGGTATCAGGCCGCGCGAGGCAGGCTCCTATAAATTAATACGCCTAAATATACCGCGCCTAGCGCCCAAGTAAACATTATACTCAAGCCTCTGAAAGCTGGAACTATTAAATTAGCTCTCAGCGTCAGCCGTTAATTGGCAATCTGTATATATTCGGAGGCGCAGTAGCCTATTTTCCCATCCGGAAGCACTACCTGCGTCCACTGGGAATTTGAGCTGTCCAGGACGGTTACCGTATCCCCATTTTCCAGAGTTCCTATTTTGTCTCCCGTCGCGCTTGCAGTTGCGCGAACGTTAAGCGCGCTGTTTATATTTACTACCGTCCCCGTTACCCGGTCAATAAGAAATTCGCTGCTTACATAACCTTCCTCATTATCCTGCGTTCTTACCTGAGCCCAGCCGTTGGACTCTGAAAGAACAGTTATAACCTGGCCGCTGCGAAGCTGAGTAACTATACTGCTGTCCGTCGAGGCCTGCGCGCGCAAATTGACGCTTCCTCCGCCCGAGGTTTTAACCACCTTTTCCGAAGCGCTCGGAGTAGGCGTGGCCTCCTGGCTGGGAGTGCCTTGAGGAGTGGCCGTATTTTCAGGGGTCGCGGTATTGACTGGAGGAGTATTGGGAGCGGTAATTACCCCGCCCGGAGTCGCGCTGTTCTGCAAATCGGTAGGAGTATCATTTGAAAACAGTCCAATTATCGCTATTATAATAATAACCAGGAGTATTGCGGCTATTGCAAATACGCCGTATGCCCTTAACTGCCTGTTTCTTATGCGTGAATCCTGATTGCTCATCCGCCGACCACCATCTTTCTAACTATTTATATTATTATTATAATGGAAGCGGCGTTTTTGTCAATGTCTAAAATGTGTAAGTTATGAACAATTTCCCCGGACAGCCTGTTTTGGGGCGTTTTAAGGATTTGCCAGTATATAACCGTCCACGCATAAAGCCCACCCGGTCTTTTTATGAATTGGGCGTTTGCGCAATAAAATCCACAAAATTGCGGAAGCAAATTTTTTCTATTACCTCCCGCTTATAGCCCCGCGCGCACATAGCCTCATATAACCTGGAATAATGCGCCGGCGAATCCAAAGCGGGAATATAGCTGTCACAGCCGTCAAAATCCGAGCCTATTCCCAGGATATCCTCTCCGCCCAGCTCCAGCACGAAATCCATATGGCGCATCAGGCTGGAAAGGTCGGGCCCAGCAAAGGGCGGATAAAAGGTAAGTCCCATAAAACCGCGGCGCTCTATAAGCAGCTTTATCTGACAGGCGCTGAGATTACGCGGATGAAAGGTAATCTCCTTTACGTTGGCGTGGCTTACAAACGGCCTGCTTAAAAGCTCGCAGGCGTCATAAAAGGTGCGGGGGCAGGCGTGGGCCAGGTCAGTAAATATTCCTTTTTTCTCCAAAAGCTTTATAACGCCCGCGCCCGCAGCCGTAAGAGGCCCCTCTTCCAGCGCTCCTCCGCCCAGGGCGTTGGCTCTGTTCCACATTATCCCTACTGATACAATGGGCTTGTCTATTAAATCCAGCATATCGTCCGGACAGGTTATGTAATCCAGCCCTTCCAGGGATAAAAGGGCCTTAGCTCCGTTTTCAAGGCGGCATTCGGCCCTGCCGCCCTCAGTAAGCGCCTCAAAGCACTCTATCTGTTTAAAAACTCTTTTGCGCATTTCTGAAATTGAACCGTCTCCGCAGAAAGCGGCCATATTCAATACGGCCAGCCCGCTATTTTCCAGGCTGTCCCGAGTAAAGGACTGTCCCGGCAGAGGAGAGAGCATTTCTCCTCCCAGCGCCGCTTTAGACAAATAATCGCAGTGAGCGTCGGCAAATATCATAATTATTTCAACCTTTCACGGCGGGCCGGTTTTAACGCCCCTATCCCTTCCAAGGGACAGCTTTGCCCAATTAAAAAGCTTTTCCCGCCTGAATATATAATATGCGTGCTTTTATTTTAACGGCACACGCCCCGTTCTTTTAAGGGCTGCTGCGCTCCCGCGACGCGCCTGCGGCCTTTTGGCCGCAGGACGCGCGAGCCTTCGGCTCGCGCGCAGGGCAGGCTGCGCCTGCCCTGCGCCGCGGGAGCGCAGCAGCCCTTAAAAGAACGGGATTCAAACGCCCTGATAAAAGCCCTGCCAAGAAAAAGCCCCGCCGCGGCTTATTGCCGCAGCGGGGCCTGTATTTTCCGCATATTATTTAGCGTATTCCACAGTACGCGTCTCCCGCACCACATTAACCTTAATCTGTCCGGGATAGACCATATCGTCCTCTATACGTTTAGCTATATCCTTTGCCAAAAGCACCGAAGCATCCTCCGATACCTGGTCAGGCTTAACTATTATGCGTATTTCTCTGCCCGCCTGTATGGCAAAGCATTTTTCCACACCTGGGAAAGAATTGGCGATTTCTTCCAGTTTTTCAAGACGCTTGAGATAATTACTGAGAGTTTCTCTGCGCGCTCCGGGGCGAGCTCCCGAAATTGCGTCCGCAGCCTGTACCAATACCGCCTCAATGGTATTGGGATCTATGTCGTTATGGTGAGCGGCTATACAATGTATTACGCCGCCGCTTTCACGATACTTCTTGGCAAGGTCTGCGCCTATCTGAATATGCGTTCCCTCCACCTCGTGGTCCACGGCCTTGCCTATATCGTGCAAAAGCCCCGCGCGCTTAGCCAAGGTTACATCCGCTCCAACCTCGCCCGCCAGCAGTCCCGCTATAAAGGAGACCTCCAGCGAATGCTTAAGCACGTTTTGGCCGTAGCTGGTACGATATTTCAACCGGCCCAGCAGACGCACCAATTCGGGGTGGATATTATGAATCCCCACTTCAAAGACGGCCGATTCACCCGCCTCCTTTATCTGAGCGTCCACTTCCTTGCGCACTTTTTCCACGATATCTTCAATCCGGGCGGGATGTATGCGTCCATCCACTATCAGCCTTTCCAGCGCTATCCTGGCCACGTCCCTGCGTATCGGGTCAAAGCTGGAAAGTATGACTGCCTCGGGAGTATCATCTATTATCAGTTCAACTCCGGTAGCTGTTTCCAGAGCCTTTATATTTCTGCCCTCCCGGCCGATTATACGGCCTTTCATCTCGTCGTTGGGCAGCGGCACTACCGAAACGGTGCTCTCGGCCACATGGTCGGCCGCGCAGCGCTGTATGGCCAGCGTAATTATATTGCGGGCCTTAGCTTCTCCCTCCTGCTTGGCTTTGGCTTCCATATCCCGAACAAGCACGGCCGCGTCGCGGCGGGCTTCGTTTTCTATTGCCGAAACCAGCTCCTCCTTGGCCTCATTCGCCGTCAGTCCGGCGACACGCTCCAATTCGTCCAGCCGGCGCTTCTGCAATTCTTCAGCGGCAGCCAGCTGCTTCTGCAATTCCTTTTCCCTCTGCACGCACGCGTCCTCGCGCGTATCCAGGGCAAAAAACTTTTTTTCCAGCTGCTCCTCGCGCTGGTTGAATCTTTTCTCGCTTTTTTGAATCTCAGCTCGTCTTTCCTTGCATTCTCTATCGCATTCATTCCTCAGCCTGTGGACCTCTTCCTTAGCCTCGTTTATACGCTCCTTTGAGAGCAGCTCGGCCCTGTTCTTAGCTTCGTCCACCAGCCGCGCGGCAACCTCCTCCGCCCGGCCTATGCGCTTTTCGGAGCTTCTTTTATAAAGCATATAGCCCGCAAAGGCGCCGGCAGCGATTCCGAGAACAGCGGCCAGGATAGGCCACAAGTACTCCAAAATCATGCACCTCCTTATTTAATTTTCTGGTTCTTTTACTATTTTTAGCATTTATTAGTAATCACCCTCGGCTAAAAAACAACGGCACGCCCCCATAGGAAAAGAGCAGTAATTACGCCCAATCCCTACTGAATATGCCGCTTCAGCCAAGAGAAAAGCACCATATCTATTTAATTATAAACCATACGGGACAGATTGTCAATACGCACCGCTCAAAACGGGCAATTTTACAATGAACGCCCCAGTAAACCCGCCTCTCGGACAGCGCTTAGCCCATAAAAATATTTTTTTGCAAGCTGCCCTGATTACTGAGCGCTTACAGCCAAAATAACTATGCCGTAAAGCAATTTTACTATTGAATTATCAGCGGCAATCTATTATAATACCCTCAGTTTACAGCGTCGAAAAAGGACGGACCGCATATTAGGCCAGGCGCCGCCCATGCGCTTATCTGCCCGACTTAATAAATCTGAATATTTTTTAGCCAGCCATTATTTATTAACGTACAGCGCGCCAGTCAAAATTGTATATAAAGGCGCAGAAAGGACTTTTTATGCCTGAACTTAAGCTTTTATGCGAATATTCCATCTCTCCTATTGATATTCAAACTCAGTTCCCCCGCTTTAGCTGGCTGCTTGACGACAGCAGCATTCCCGAGCAGCTTTCCTATAGAATTACAGTAGCCTGCGACCAGGCGTTTAAGCAGCTTGTCTGGGACAGCGGTACGGTCCAAAGCCGCGCCTCCTTAGGAATTGTTTACGGCGGAGCGCCCCTTAAGGACTGCTCCGAATACTATTGGAAGGTACATATTCTCTGCCGGGGGGGCTTTAGCTTCTCTGGAGCTTCCAGCTTTGAAACCGCCATATCCCCAGGCGCAAAATGGCAGGGGGAATGGATTTCCCATCCACAGCCTCTGGACGGATATTCCATACTGCTCCGCAGCGAAATAGCTTTAGACTCGGTTCCCTCCAAGGCCCGTGCCTATATCTGCGGCCTGGGGCTTTACCGCCTGCATATAAACGGCGTTTTAGCCAGCGACCGCTGTCTTGAACCTGCTTGGACCAATTATAATAAAACCGCGCTCTATTCAGTACTGGATATAACCCCTTATCTGCGGCCGGGCAAAAATGCAATAATGGTGGAATTGGGCAAGGGCACCTATGGTCAGCACCATACCAGCTTTAAAGTACTGGCCGGCATTCCCGGACCATATGTTCAATCCCCGCGTCTGCTCGCGCAATTTAATATTTTCATGCCTGACGGCAGCAACTTAACTTTTGGCTCCAATACACGGAATTGGCGCGCGTCCTTCGGAGATATCTATGAAAACGATTTATACGATGGAGAAGTATGCGACGGAAGAATAGATATTTTCAGCTACACTCGGCCCGGCTTTGACCCTCAGGCGGCCGGTTGGCCCAGGGCCGCGGCCATAAGCGCCCCAGGCGGAACACTCCGCGCGTCCAGGGTTCAGCCCATAAGAATAACAAGGACTCTTCAGCCCGTGAGCATAACTAAAATTTCCAAATACCGCTGCATAGTAGATTTTGGACAGAATTTCGCCGGCTGGGTACGTTTGAAGATGAAAGGGCTGCCGCACAAGAGGGTAACTCTTAAGCACGGCGAGGTGCTTAACCAAGCGGGCTGGGTCAGCACGGACAACCTGAGGGACGCCCGCGCTATTGACAATTACGTCTTAAAGGGGGATGAATTTGAAACCTACGAGCCCCGTTTTACCTATCATGGCTTCAGATATGTAGAAATTCTGGCTGAAGAGCCTCTTGAGCAATTTGAGATAATTGGCTGCGCGGTAAACAGCGATGTTGAACATACGGGCTTCTTTTCCTGCAGCAATCCTCTTATAAACAAGATACAGCAAGCCGTAGAATGGACCGAGCGTTCCAACCTTCACGGCATGCCCGACGCCTGCGCTCAAAGGGACGAGCGCATGGCCTGGCTGAACGATATGGCCATAAGATGCGAGGAATCCATGTATAACAACAACATGCTGCCCATATACGAAAAATGGATGGAGGATATCGGCAACGAACAGAAAGAAACGGGCAGCATTCCAGATACCGCCCCATTTATATACGGAGGCAATCCTGCATACCATGTTTCCAGCATATATGTAATACTGCCCTGGCTTATATATGTGCACTATGGAGACAAGCGCATTATGGAGCAATATTATCAGCCGGTTAAAAAGTATGTAGAGTTTTTGGCATCTCAGAGAGGGGAGGACGGCTTAATAGGCCAGCCCTATTACGGCGACTGGGTGGCGCCTCTGGAGGAATGCTATACGGGCTTCGCCTATAACGCCGTTCCCAAAAACATACCTGAAAAGCTCATAACCACCGGATACTTATATTACGACTGCCTGCTGATGAATAAAATGGCCGCGCTTACAAACCACCATGAGGATATACCCCTCTACGAAAAAATTGCGCAGGAATCAGAACAGGCTATAAACGCGCATCTGCTTGCAGACGGCGGCTATATCCCAGGCTCTCAGGCAGCCAACGCCTTTCCCGTATTCCTGGATATAGTTCCGGAGGAAAAAAAGCGGACTGTCGCAGACAATCTGCTTAAGGAGGTACGTAGACGCGGATATCATATAACTACGGGCAATCAAACCACAAAATACCTTTTCGAGGCCCTTGACCGTCTTGGACTGCACGACGCCGCATATAAAATAATGTCTTCGGACACCTATCCCAGCCTGGGCTATATGATAAAAAGCGGAGCAACAACGCTATGGGAGAGATGGGAGAACGAGATAGGCTCAAGCATGAATTCACACAATCAGCCTATGCTCTGCGCCTGCACCTCATGGTTTTATAAAACCCTGGGCGGAATAAGGCTGGAGGGACAGCCCGACGGCCTCAATACCGTTGTCATATCCCCGGCATTCCCCAAAGATTTGACAAGCGTCCAGGCCGCATACCATTCTTTTAAGGGCGTCATAAGCGTACAATGGCAAAGAGAGGACGAACAGATAATTTTGGAGCTTTCAATACCCTGGAATACCGACGCTCTATTCATTCCGCCCCATGACTGCTCGATAAATATCCAAAAGCAGGCTGCATCTCCAGGCGCTTCCGAGCCAGATTCATACTATCCTCTGCCCGTTTGGTCAAAACAGCAGCCAGACCCGCAGGCAGGCATATTTCCAATACATGAGGAAGGGATAAAATTGCCCTCGGGAAAATACCGGATATGCTTTTGCCCCGCTCAAATAAAAAGAGAGAATTAAACTCATAAAAATTACTTGACTTTTTACGTTATATTATATAAAATAGCTTTTGTCAGCCGCTTTTATACCATGCGGGGGTGGCGGAACTGGCAGACGCGCACGTTTGAGGGGCGTGTGGGCAACCGTACGGGTTCAAGTCCCGTCCTCCGCACCAATCCGAGTGTTCGCAAGAATACTCGGATTTTTATTTTATAAATTGCCGCTATAAACATACGTTGCCAGCACTGTCAATATTGCAATGATAATATTAAAAACCGCAAAATCACTCTATAATGTTAATGACAAAATTATTAGGGAGATGAACTTATGCTATTTTTACGATGGCTATGCATCTTATTGCTAGCATTTCTCGCCGGAAAACTAATGGCCAAAATCAAAATGCCATCCATACTCGGGTGGCTGATTGTCGGAATGATATTCGGCCCACATGCCGTCGGTCTCATGCCGCAGTCGGTTATTGATGCGCAATGGTATAAGCTGATTATCACCTGGATGCAATGCGCCTTTGGTATAATGCTGGGTACCGAATTGATCTGGAAAAAAATAAAAAGCTACGGCCGCTCCTTAATTGTTACCACCTTAACGCAATCGCTCGGTACATTTTTACTGGTATCTCTTGTTTTTGCCGTTATATTTTACTTTGCCAATATCCCCATTTATCTGGCGTTCGCTTTTGGCGGCATAGCGCTTGCAACAGCTCCTGCTCCCGCGCTGTCCATCGTACAGGAATTTCATACCGCCGGGCCGGTTACAAATACGCTTATCCCTATGGCGGTACTGGACGATGTTGTTGGAATAGCCGTATTTTTTACGGTAAATTCTTTTATCGCACGCGCTGTATCGGGCGGCTCTGTTCCTATGTATATGATTCCCGTTATGATTTTTCTTCCGATTATTATCGGAGGCGCCGTTGGCTTTATTGTGGGAAAAATTCTTAAAAAGAAAATGGAAAAGGCTTTTGCCATAGTTACGCTTTTATGCGGTATCACGCTTATCGCGGCAATAGGAATATTCCTCAATAAAATGGTTTTTACCAACATTTCTTTGAATTATATGCTGATAGGTGTGGCGTTTTCAACCGTATTTTCAAACATGCTTCCCGAAGAGAGCCTGAACAAATTAACCAATTGGTTCCACCCTGTCCTTTCCGTAAGTCTGCTGGCCGCAATTATTGATCTGGGCGCGCCTCTGGATTATCACCTAATACTGGGTGCCGGCTTATACACCTTTGTATATATCCTATCCCGTATGTGCGGCAAATACGGCGGCGCCCGGATAGGCGCCAGGCTTACGCATATGCCCGTTACCGTCCAAAAATATCTCGGCTTAACCTTGCTGCCTCATTCAGGAGTTTCTCTTGTTTTTACAGGAATTGTCAGCTCTGTATTGGCGCCCACCCAGCCTGCATTGGCTTCAATGGTGACGGGTACAATTGCCGCGGCGGCGGTTATAAATGAAATTATTGCGGTAATCGCCGCTAAAAAGGGATTTGAGCTTGCGAGAGAAATAAATGCCAGCAATTCACTATAACAAATATCAGCCTACCCGTTTATTGGAATGCGGCATGACCGAATGCGTTTTTATTTTAACAAGACCACAAGTATGTTCTATCAAATGCATTGATACCGCCTAGCTTCGTTAAGACACTTCAAGGCACAACAAAACACAACTTACAATTAATTACATTTGCAATTCAACAGAACAGCCCTTATCTTGTAAAATAAGAGCTGTTTTTCTATTCGGACATTTTCTGGATTATTGGCAGACGTATATACTGCTTGGCTAAATGCCGTGACTTCTTTATTTGAAAGCCTATGTTTCCTGTCAAGTCTTCAGAATCTAAAAAACAGCATAAATATAGTGGGATTTCGAGTAAATATCTCATAATATTTCCCAAATTGTACTTGTAAAATACTATAATATATGATATATTATAGTAAGCTAATGTTGAATGATTTTGCCCTTAATTGGCCTAAGCACATCTGGCCAGCAGAGGGCAAAATCTCATTAAATCGGGTAAAACGCCTGGGAGGAAGAGATGCGATGTACAAATGCGAGCTGTATGAGGTAGATATCAATAATGCCGGAACTATGTACGGCATAAAATGCGGAGACGAATGCCGTTTGGTTTCATTCAGTCTGAAAAAGGTAGAAAAGATAATGCAAAACTGCAATCAATACGGTATAGATCCCATACATCTAAGCGAAATTATTGAGGACGAGATGCTGGAGGATTAAAAAATCTGCAAGGGCGATGGGGCGCGACGCCGGCGGCCGAAGGCCGCCGGGGCCGAACCGCAGGTTCGGCCAGCGGCAAGCGAAGCTTGCCGCGCGTCGCGCCCCGGGCGCATGTCCCAAGCTGAAAGCTTGGGACATGCGCCATAAACGCACCCACAGACTTTTTAACCGATAAAAATCATTCCAGTTCCGCTTTAACCGCGCCGTCTCCTATTGTCTGTTCCACAAGCTTTGTGGCATTCAGACATTTCTGCCAGTCCTCCTGGCCAGCAAAGATAGCCGGCGCCTCTCCGGAATATTCATCCGGCGCTATAACGGAATAATGCACATTACCATTTTGGTCGGCATATTTATATATATAAGTAGTAATATACTCCACGCTATCCAACTCTATTTCATTTGTATATACATTTCTGGACACCCTTATATTAAATATAGCTCCAGCCTGAGTCCTATCCTGATTTAAATCATACTGGTCAGCGAAAAAATTGCCCAGCGAATACATAACAGCAACCTTCTTTTCCCTGCCATTCACCTGAACAGTCTTAACTGTAACAGGCTGAACCATATGAGGCCGCGTGCCCATAATAATGTCTGCGCCCGATTCCAGCGCTAATTGAGCCAGTTGTCTTTGCTCCGCGCTCTGACTGTAAGTATATTCGGTTCCCCAATGCAGAGAAAGCACTATTAATTCTGCGCCCGCCTCCCTACACGCGCTAATATCCCTGCTGATATTTTCCGCTGTTTTTTGCACGTCTCCCCAATCTATCATTTTCATAGCAAAGCTTAAATATTCTTCAGGCATATGCACGTCCATATTATTTGTTCCGTCCGAATAAGCTATAACGCCAACTTTTATCCCGTTTACATCTTTTATATAATACTCATCCGCTTCCTCCGCCGAAGCGTATGTTCCAATTGAATCCAAACCCGCTTCAGCTAAGGCCTGCTTAGTAGAAACCAGACCGCTGGCTAATTTATCAAACGCGCGGTCGTTAGCTGTTATAACATTTGTAATTCCGGCGTTTTTAAGCGCCTCCGCTATACTTTCGGGATAATTAAACAGCGGATAGCCGGAGTAATCTCCTCCTCCTTCTATGACTCCTTCAAGATTGGCAAATACCATATCGCCCGTCAGGTATTTTTTAATATCCTTAAAATACTCGTCAAAGGCATAGCCTTCCTGTTCAGCGCTTGAAAGCACAGACGAATGCAGCACAACGTCGCCTGTAAATTGTATAAGAGCGCTCTGCTCTGGGTAAACCGGTTCACTAGAAACAGGAAATTGCGTCGTTAAAGAAGGCTCCGACGAAGCAGAGGGTACTGTTGCAGAGGCTGTGGGCGCGGTGGTTCCCACAGGAGGAAATGTGATATAGCCGCCGTGCGCATCCGTTCCCGTCTGCCCGGATGTTCGCCCGGCCTCCGGAGAACCGCCTTTAAAGGCCAAAGTACATAAAACTATAAAAATTATAATAAGCACGGCTGCGCATGAGAAAAAGATAAAATACGCTTTTTTCTGCCTGCTTTGAAAATCAGTTGCTTTCATTTGTCCGTAATTTAAAAATCCTTTGCTGTTTTATACATTTAATTATAACACATTCAAAAAAATTTTAAAACAGATTAATGCTTAACGACTTAAAGTGCAAAATTACAAGCGCCCCAAAGGGGCGCTTAGCGCGCCATGTGTCCAGGCGGCGTTTGCGGCCCTTCGGGCCGCGGGCCGGGCTGAAAAGCCCGGCCCGGCAGGCGGAACGCCTGCCAAACGCCGCCTGGATACATGGCGCCAAAGGGGGCGCGACGCCGGCGGCCAAAGGCCGCCGGGGCCGAACCGCAGGTTCGGCCAGCGGCAAGCGAAGCTTGCCGCGCGTCGCGCCCCCCGGGCGCATGTCCCAAGCCTTCGGCTTGGGACATGCGCCGTAAGCGCCTCATAGAGGCGCTTAACGCTCAATAGCAGCTTTTATCATAATCCACCAGCAGCGCCAAAGTATTAGCCGAATATACCCTAGTCGTCCAATCGTTAGGATGCGTTACCCCATTACCGCATATGGCCGCATGGTCCTTCCGCACAGCTATATCATTTAAGCAATTAAATATATTGCAATAGGCTACGCCTTCCCTCTCCAGATTTTTTTGAGGAGCAACCAAATCGGGAGTATAGGTAACATGCCCGGAAAAATAATTCGCCAATATAGGCCCCATTAATATAACCTCGCAGCCCGGGCATTTTTTACGCACAGCTTCAATCATATATTCTAAACGACTGATTATATCTTTAATACTAAAGCCAGCGCCGCAGTCGTTGTTGCCAAAGCCTAAAAGCAGCAAATCCGGATTATGCTCCAAAACCCTTTCCTGTAAATTCTCTACGCCCCAGGTGCTGGCCGTACCGCCCACGGCATTGTTTACTAAAGCTATATCCGCGCCGTAAATCCTCTGCAGCTCCCGCCTGACTATCTCGGGATAGGAAGGCATAAAGGGCTCCCGATTATACCAACTGCTGGTATCCGCTCCCGTATGCGAGCTGTCCCCGTAAACCACAAATTTTATATTGTCCTTCTGAGTAAGCCGCTCTATTGTCCTGGGAAGCAGGGCAGGCTTATAGCTCTCATTATATCCCATCCATTCCCTTGGTTCATAAACATAAGTTATATTTAAAGCCTTTTCCCAGAAAAAAGGTCCTTCGCAGTATAGGCAGCTTCCTATCTGTGCGCGCTTCAATTTGTCAAAGCCGTTAGGCGCGCCGGGCACAGGCTTTAAGCCCTCTCCCCGCAAATCAGACAATTCAAAATACGGTATGCCCGAGCCCTCCAAAAGCTCCAGAGTCTGCGTAAAATCGTCCCAACGCCAGTCCCGTCCCTCAATATATTCAGTCTTTAAATCATTGCTCCTAAGCGCTATTATCCGCTCCGGCTTAAAAAGCAGTCGTCCCCTTATATGGCCCCCCACATTAATAAAGCATACCGATTCGTTATACATAACGTTTCCCATCCAAAACGGTCGGGCCAAAGTAGGTAAATCATATCTCTCCTGTACGTCCTGAGGCTCCTCATAACAAAAAAACTGTTTCATAATTTATCCTTCTTCCTATACTGCATACCATATGAAAATAAAAAGGACAGCTTAAAAAAACCGTCCTTGCAATAAATATAACTATTACTGCTTGTCAGCGTTCATGTCCGCTTCCTTTTTGCTCATATCCTCAGTATCGTCGTCGTATTCCACAACCGCTACATACTGAGTATTAAATACAAGCGGCGTCTTGGAAGAGCCTATTTCAATGGTAACAACGTCGTCCCCCACCTCGCTGACCGTGCCGTAAATGCCGCAGCTCATCATAACCCTGTCTCCAACCTTAAGATTCTTGCGGCGCTCAGCCATCATCTTATTATACTTTCTCTGCTTTCTCCCGCTGAACCACATAAGCGCAATAAAAAGCGCCATTATAACCACCATGGTTATAAGCCCCTGATACGGGCTCGCGCTGGTAGAACCCGATGCAAGCAATCCGAACATATTCATTCTTACCTCACCTTTCAGTATATTAGAATAATTTTAATTGATTTTACGCTTTTACGCAACTAAAATCACACATCATAGCCGTATTTTACAAAAAATTCATTTCTGAAATCGCCCAATCTGTCCTCATATATGGCCTGCTTAATCTTTTTTGTCAAATTAATAAGAAAATAAAGATTATGATAGCTGGCCAGACGCGCCCCCAATATCTCCCCCGCTTTAAACAGATGACGGATATAAGCGCGCGTGTAATTACGGCAGGCGTAGCAGTCGCATTCAGGGTCTACAGGCGTAAAATCCTGAGCGTACTGCGCATTCCGTATGACCAGTCTGCCCCGGCTTGTCATAAATGTGCCGTTGCGGGCTATACGGGTGGGCAGCACACAGTCCATCATATCCACTCCCCGCATAAAGCCCTCCACCAGGCAGTCGGGCGAGCCTACTCCCATAAGATAGCGCGGCCTGTCCTTAGGAAGATAAGGCATGATTGCCTCCAGCATTTCATACATTATATCCTTAGGCTCACCTACGCTCAGCCCTCCTATGGCTATGCCGGGCAAATCCATAGCCGCAGTAGCTTTGGCGCTCTCAATGCGCAAATCCTTATACATTCCGCCCTGCACTATGCCGAAAAGCGCCTGGTCGTCCCTTGTCCAGGCTCTTTTGCATCTTTCCAGCCAGCGCAGCGTTCTCTCCATGGCCCCGGCTATCTCATTATAATCTGCCGGATAAGGCGAGCATACGTCAAAGGCCATCATAATATCCGAGCCCAGCGCCGTCTGTACTTCTATTGATACCTCAGGCGAAAGAAACCGCTTTGAACCGTCTATATGCGATTGAAACGATACTCCCTCTTCTCTTATTTTGCGCAGAGCTGCCAGGGAAAACACCTGAAAGCCGCCGCTGTCCGTCAAAATAGGCCTGTCCCAATGCATGAATTTATGCAGTCCGCCTGCGCTTCGGATTAGCTCGGGTCCCGGCCTCAAAAAAAGATGATAGGTATTGGATAGAATTATCTGAGCGTTCAACTCCTTTAATTCCTCCGGAGACATAGCTTTAACCGTCGCCTGCGTGCCCACCGGCATAAATACAGGCGTCTCAATTGCGCCGTGAGGAGTAGCAAAACGCCCTATTCTGGCGCCCGTCTGCTTACATTCTTTAATTATTTCATATTTAAACTTATTCGTATGCATGCCTGTGTCCCATTAAAAATTTTCTGCGCCCTTCTAAGCGCCGTATATCTTAACGCAGGAAGAATCCAAGCCATCCAAAACAGGTACTGCGCCCTGCCTTTATTTCTAAACGCCTTCATATTATAATGCCCGCGCGAATACAAGTCAAGCCCCGCCGGGCCAAGCCCGTTTGAATAATACCGCCGTTTATAAAGCCAGCCGTTTATTTGTCACACGCGCCCCGGCAGCCGCATATATAAATATCAGCGGCAAAAACTGCCTATATATTATAAGAGGTGATGAAATTGCGATTCAGGGGAAGACCTCAGTATTTTTTTCAGCAGCCGGAAACGCGGCCAGCCGTTTCCACCCAGGCGCCAGATGAACCGGGATATCTGCTGCTACAGGTTTCAACCGCCCAGGGCGCCATTCCCATTCCCGGAGCCTCCATAGTAATTTCCATTGGAAACGACCTAATTTATAACATAACTACTGACAGCGCCGGAAAAAGCATAACAATGACTATCAACGCTCCTTCGCCCGAATTTTCCCAGCATCCCGGAGAAGAGACAAGGCCCTATTCCACCTGCGACGCCACCGTCTATTTTCCCGGATATTATACGAACATTTATAAGAACGTACAGATATTCCCGGGGATAACCTCCCTGCAGAACGTTTTTCTTATCCCGCTGCCCGAGGGCCAGCGCAACGAACGGCTGACTATAGTCTATGACGCCAGCCCGCACAGCTTATATGAGGAAGGAGCTGAATAAGCATTATGCCCATAGTGCCCTATGTGCCCGTAGACATAACCGTTCATCTGGGACGTCCCGACAGGGATGCGCGCAACGTAACGGTCAGCTTTCCCGATTACATAAAAAATGTCGCTTCAAGCGAAATATATCCTACCTGGCCTGACGCGGCCATAAGAGCCAATATTTACTGCCAAATTTCCTTCGCCCTGAACCGCATATATACCGAATGGTATCCCAGCCAGGGCTACGATTTTGATATAACAAGCTCTACCGCCTTTGACCAATTCTTTGTAGAGGGGCGGGATATCTTTGAAAATATCAGCGTTATAGTAGACGAAATCTTCAATAATTATCTGCGGCGGCCTGGCCAGCTTCAGCCTTTTTTTGCACAGTACTGCAACGGGGTTTCAGTTACCTGCGCCGGACTGTCTCAATGGGGCACGGTAGACCTTGCCAAGCGGGGCTTTACCCCCTATCAGATACTTACATATTATTACGGAGACAATTTAGAGATTGTATACGACGCGCCCATATACCGCGACGCGCCCAGTTATCCAGGCACAGCTCTTAGACTGGGAGATCGCGGAGACAACGTAAGGCTTATCCAGCGCCGCTTAAACGCCGTAAGCACCAATTACCCAAGCATAAATAAAGTAGAGGTAGACGGCGTATTCGGAGAAAAAACCCAGGAGGCCGTAAAGAAATTCCAAGATATTTTTGAGCTTACGCCTGACGGAATAGTAGGCAAGGCAACCTGGTACAAATTAGGATTTGTCACAGCCAACGTTCTGAGGCTGGCCGAATTAGATTCCATAGGTCTCTCCTTCACGGACGAATCCCAGCAGTTTCAAAGGGAGCTTTCTCTGGGAAGCGCGGGCAACGACGTAAGGACCATGCAATATTTTCTCAACACTATAGCAGAATTTATACAAGCCGTGCAGCCTTCTCCTATAAACGGTACTTTCGACCAGGCTACGCAAAACTCCCTTATTTCCTTTCAGCGTCTTAAAAATCTGCCTCAGACCGGCGTACTGACCCTACCCGTCTTTGAAAGCCTGTATAACGAATTTGTCGGTATAATTCTCTCCATTCCGCGCTCATACGGTGGCTTTGACGCGGCGCCCTATCCAGGCTTTATATTACGGCTGGGCATGACCGGCCGGGAAGTTGAAGCGCTGAACGTATACCTGTTGCAGATTGCGCAGGTATTTCCCGAAATTCCCCGTATTATTCCGGACGACGTATTCAGCACATATACCAGAGACGCGGTAATAGCCTTTCAAAATCTGTTCGGCTTAACGCCGGACGGTCTGGTAGGACCTGAAACCTGGAATAAAATTGCCGAGGTTTATACTGATATAGTCCTAAGCAATATCCGGCAAAGAGAGCAGGCGCCGGGCACAGTTCTTATGCAAACGCAGGAAATGGAGGCATTATAATGTCTGAAAATCAATCGCAGTTAAAGCAAATCGAATATCAGAGAGCCGTAAGGGATTTGCAATCCTTTCTGCGCGCTCTCAGCTACACCTATGTTACAATTCCATTTCTGGCAAGCGACGGAATTTTCGGCAGCCGCACCAAAAAGGCTGTAGAGGAATTTCAGCAGCTCATGTCATTGCCGGTAACAGGAGTGGTGGATACTCAAACCTGGAACTCTATAATCCAGGAAATGAATGCCGCCCAACAAATTAAGGGCGCTGCCGCGCCCGCCTCCTTTTTCCCCAGGCTAGGCGCTTTTGCCAGAGGCGACAGCGGCGAAGCGGTTTATGCCGCCCAAATAATGCTTAAAAGCCTCTCGGAGCTTTATGCTAATCTTTTGGATGTGGATATAAACGGAAAAATGGACCAAAAAACCATAAGCGCGCTGGAGAATTTACAGGAAAAAAGCAATTCGGAGGTTTGCGGAGAATTGAACAAGGAAACCTGGGGACACCTCTGCCGCTTATACCAGCTGCATTTAGACCTTATTCATCCGCTGCATCCCAGGCATAAAAAATAACGCCCGAGGCGTTCTTTAAACGCACGAACCTCATATATAACCTCAGATGAGCAGGCCTAAGTAGAGCTTTAAATTGCCCGCCTCCTTAGTTCCTTAAATGGCTAGTAAATGTAAAAATGAAGAATAGAGAGAACAAACGGCTTGTTTTTTTGGTATGCGCAAAAATTTAAACGGGGGGCGGCGCGAGCCCGGCCTGCGGCCGGGCTCGGCGGAGCGATGCCGCGGAGAAGTTTTACTTCTCCGCGGCATCGCTCCGCCAGGTCATGGCGCCTTAAAAGGCGCCATGACCTGCGCCGCCCCCCGTTTAAATTTTTGCGCATACCAAGACCAGATATAAAATAATAAATAGCATTCTTTTGCATAAAATTATCAAATAAAATTTGCCAAAATAATTGCTTAGTGTTCTTAAATGTGATATATTATTAAAAAAAATGCGCTAAAGTATCAAGGAGCGATGATAATGTGTAAATGTGAAGTTTTTGAAGAGAAAAATCAAAATGGCGAAATTGTTTATGGAATTAAGTGCGGTGAAGTACAACAGCTTATCTCACGCAACTTTGTTAAAGTCCAAAAACTAACGAACAAATGCAATAAATATGGCATTGACCCCATACATCTAAGTGATATTATAGAAGATGCTGGAATAAAATAGAATAAGCTTTAGCAGCGCCCAGCCTTTGGCTGGGCGCTAAGTCTCAATGATATCCTTAAAGCTTTGCTTTAAGGATATCATTGAGAGTATGTTTTGGCGCTAACGCGCCAAAATACTTACATATTTTTTATCAATAAGTAACTATTTGAATTTAATGACATAAAAATTTTATAAAAAATTATAAATATTACCACAAGCCGCTTGCCTAATGCTAATAAATATGATATATTGTAAAAAAGTAGGTGATTCATTGGCACAAAGGAGGTGGGGTAAAATGTACAAATGCGAAATTTACGAAACTACTGTTCCAGGAAAAGGCACTATGTATGGCATCAAATGCGGTAAGGTTAAAAAGTTAGTATCAGACAACCTGGAAAACGTAAAAAGGATTTCTGATAAATGTAATGAATACGGAGGCATTGACCCAATTCATCTTAGCGATATTATTGAAGACGAATTGTGGCAAGGCTGATATCATTTACAAAAGTACATAATTAATAACTACTTTAAAGCACAGGCGGACATAAAAATTTATGTCCGCCTGTACTTTAAATAAATTAGCATATTTAAAAAATTATCTAAAAATTATCATAAAAATAATAATAAGTATTTCAAATATTTATATCCATTAATTAAAATCTTGCGAATAAATTCTATTTTAATGTCTTAATATGTTTTTCTATTAGGATAAAATATATTAAAAAAAATTTTTATACTGAATTTCCATAAAATACTTGATATTTTCTTTACTTTATGATATATTGTAGAAAAGAAAATTTATTTTAATTATAAGGAGGTTTATTATGTGCGAATGTGAGCTCTTTGAAGTCCCTGTAGAAGGTATTGGCGCTATGTATGGTATAAAATGCGGTGACGAATACAGGCTGCTTTCTCATGATAGTACCACAGTACAAAACATCATAGACAAATGTAATTTGTACGGCGGAATTGACCCTGTTCACCTAAACGATATCATCGAAGACGAAATGCTCTAAATATTCCAGTAAAATATCCTTAACGCTTGGCTATAGCGCATTAATGCGCTATAGCCAAATGACTCCCTGTAGGCCGGAAAGCAAAGCTTTCCGGCCTACAGGGAGTCATTTGCCCGTTTTGCCGGGCTTCAGCCCGGCAAAACGGGCAAGCAAACGTTAACCAGCAAAATATATAATATCAAAAATATAAATTGCTTGACAACTATGCTCGTTTAAGCTATAATCCCTGATACTGACATATGGCGGTGTAGCTCAGCTGGCCAGAGCATTCGGTTCATACCCGACAGGTCGGTGGTTCGAATCCACT
>URIR01000028.1 GCA_900547955.1 uncultured Eubacteriales bacterium
GCGGCGCTTTGGCTGAGCCAAAGCGCCGCGCCGCCCCCTGCGGCTATATTCTCTCTCAGGGCTTTAATTCTCAGACCGTCCTCTCATCCAATAATCAGCCTTCTGGTAGCGATTTTATCCAGAAAGGCTCTGTCATGCTCAACAAAAAGCAGCGCCCCATTCATATCCGAGAGCATTTCCTCAATCTGTATGCGGGAAAAGATATCAATATAATTGAGCGGCTCATCCCATACATAAAGATGCGCCCGCTCGCATATAGAACGCGCTAAAAGCACCTTCTTTTTCTGGCCGTCGCTGTAAAATTGCATTTCCCTTTCAAAATGCTCTCTTTTAAAATCCAGCTTCCTGAGCAGCGTCTTAAAAAGGGCCGTATCCACGCCGCATTTGCGCGCATATTCATCCAGCTCGCCCCGCAAAAAGGATGCGTCCTGAGGAACATAGGATATTTTCAAGCCGGAGCCAATGGAAAAACGCCCGGTAAAATCGACGTCTCCACCGCAGATTAATTTCAGCAGACTGCTCTTGCCGCTGCCGTTCCTGCCTTCCAAAGCCACCCGCTCTCCTCGTCCTATTTCAAAGGTTATTGGACCGCAAATCTGCTTGTTATCATAAAACAGGCTTAAATCCACCCCTTCAACAAGCCTCGCAGCGTGATAAGCTAAGCCCTCCAGCCTCAGGCTGTCTGTTTTTTCAATATTCTTAAGCAAGCCTCGCTTTTCTTCAACAGCCATCTCGGCGCGTCTCTCCATATTCTTTCTGGTCTGCTGAAGCTTGCGCGATTTTTCGCCTATATACGCCCGGCCCCCTATGCTCTTTGTTTCCTTCCGAAGCTTTCCGCCGCCAATCTTAGAGCGCTCTGCCCTGTCCGCCCATTGCCCCGCCTGTTTTGAAGCCGCCTCCAGGCGTCTTATATCCTTTTTAAGCCTTTGGTTCTCCGCCTGTTCAAAAGCGTCCTGCCTGCTCTTATTTTGATACCAGGAGGTAAAATTCCCGCTTTGCACAGTCAATCCCGACCGTTCCAAACTTAATACATGATCCGTACAGCCGTCCAGAAACGCCCTGTCATGAGAGACCAGAATAAAGCCCTGCTTTGTCCTTAAATAATCCGCCGCCCGTTCCCTGCCAAGCATATCCAGATGATTGGTCGGCTCATCTATAAGCAAAAAACCGTTAGGCTTTAAAAACATAGCCGCCAAAAGCGATTTTGCCTGCTCGCCTCCCGAAAGGCTGCAAAACTCCCGGTCAAGGCAGGAACCATCCATCCCCATCAGATTAAGCTCTCTTTCTAAAATCCAATCCTCCGTTTGTCCCGCTATGTCCTTAAGCACCTTACGAGTCTGTCTCCGCTTATCCTCAACCGCATATGGAAAATACTCAAACTGCACGTCCGCCCTTATCTGGCCTGTGTAATCATATTCCCCCATAAGCAGCTTGAGAAAAGTAGTCTTTCCCTTGCCATTCCGGCCTATAAAGCCCAGCCGCCAAGAAGTATCTATTTGAAAGGATACATTTTCAAATACATTTTCCGCGCTGTTATAGCCAAAGGTTAAATTCTTCACACTTATAACCGACATAAATGCCCACCTCCAAAAAAAATTCCGTTTCCACAGACAAAATAGCTGCAAAAACGGAATAAACAGACATCTTTATGCCGTAACAAAGCCTGAAAAAAAGAATAAGAACAAGCAATTCCGAATTAAGCAGCAAACAAGGCGCAAAGCCTGCAATGCCTGCGGCTTATAAAACTAATTCGCAATTACTTAATTCTCATTCTTTCACCCCTGACTGCATTTTTTAATTGACTGGCACTATCCTGCCGTACGTCGTTATAAGTATAATATATTTTTGCTTAAACCGCAACTGCTAATTATTAAAAGTCTCGTATATGACCATTAATCTCTCCATATCCCTCAAATTTTTCAATAGCCCCTTAAGCCGTCTCCTGTACAGTCTTTTGCCCAATCCAAATAACCGCTCTTTTCCATTTCTATTGTGCATACACACTTTCTCTGCCCTCATATAACCCTCCATATGTTACCTATTTTTTAACATTATATACTAATAATGTTAATAAGGCAAGCGCTTTCGTTATTATTTATTAACATTTTATTCCATTATATGCCTGCACGCTTATCCTCCCGACTATTTAACCCTTGCTCCGTATAAACCTACGTTCAGCCAGATAATACGCCCTGCCTCAAGCAAGTTATGCATCAAATTATTCAGTTTGCAAAAACCGCTTGCACTTCACAGAAAGCTATGCTATAATCATTTAGCATTAGTACGGACGTTCCTCTTAAAGGCATGCCTTTAACGAACTTCTATGAGGGAAGGAGAGAAACAAATGAACGTTATTCAAGCCATTGAAGCCGAACAGCAGCGCAAAGATATTCCCGATTTTCGCGTTGGAGATACTGTAAAAGTATGGGTTAAGGTTATTGAAGGAAACCGCGAAAGATTACAGGCCTTTGAAGGAACTGTTATCGCCCGCCGGAACGGCAGTTCCCGTGAAACCTTCACGGTTCGCCGCGTTTCCTACGGCGTGGGTGTGGAACGCACGTTCCCTATACATTCGCCGAAAATTGACCGTATTGAAATTACCCGCCGCGGCCGCGTGCGCAGAGCTAAGCTCTACTATCTGCGCGACAGAATTGGTAAAGCCGCTAAGGTCAAGGAAGCAATTCAATAATTTCTGCTGTCATAAAAGCGCGCCCTGCGTTTTATACTCTAGGGCGCGCTTTTAATTATTACTTCCCTATTATCCTCAATCTCTCTTCCCGCTTTAATTATAAATCCAAATCAATTCCTCCTGTTGACTTAATTCATCTATTGAAATATAATATCATTATTATATGCGGATGTGGTGAAATTGGCATACACGATGGATTTAGGTTCCATTGCCCCAGGGCGTGCAGGTTCAAGTCCTGTCATCCGCACCATCAAAGGGCTACAAAAAAGATGTAGCCCCCGAAACCCCCGATTTTATCGGGGGTTTCGCCGTTTCTACGGCAGAAAAAACAGCAAGCGATTTTGTAGATGTGAAAAAGATACTTTTCCCTTTCTGAAATGAGTTGAACTCTCACACAACCGAATATCCGCAGTCAAGCGCATGGATCAATCAAGTCCATGCGCTTTTTTTATTTCCGCTGAAAGGAGGAAAACGATGCGAAAGCAAACCGACTTAGCCAAGGTCAAGCAAACAGCCCTTGCTCTGCTCTCCACAGAGATCAATGAAACTCCGTACTCACCGATGATCGTCAAGCACCCCTTCACCGACACCGGAGTAAGTGCTATCCCCGATGGCAAAGGTGGCGTGGAAATGATCGATCTCACAGAAGATGATGCACAGCTCAGGTGGCGACAGGCTATGGCACGGCAGATCGATAAGGCAGATAGTGCCTACGCAATATATATGATGGTCACCAAGCCCTACGCGCTGACCTTTCTGAAATTCACAATGCCCCATCTCTCAAGAGAAGATATGTCTCAAATCCTCGCCAGTGCATGGACGAGATCTGAAGCACCGCACCAGGACGTAAACGTTACCGTCAACCAGCTCCTACGGATGTTCAAGCAAGCCGATCCCACTTGCCTCATGGAGCAAGACGAATATATCCAGTTCAAGACATTGGACGACACGGTGACTGTCTACCGAGGGGTAACCCCTCACAATGCTAAAAGTGTGAAAGCGTTATCCTGGTCACTGAATCAGGAAACAGCCGAATGGTTTGCCCACCGCTTCGGCGAGAACGGAACGGTCTACGAAGCACAGATCGACAAAAAGCATATATACGCATATTTCGGTGGAAGGAACGAATCCGAAGTGATCGTCGATCCTTCCTATCTGACAAACATTACGGAGGTACAGGATCTGTCCTCCGATTTTTTATTATCACAAGAATAACGGAGGTAACGAAATGACCATATACCAAGAAGAAATGCAGCGCAAGGCACAGCACTACGGATGCATCACCAGTTATGACGAAGCAGACCAGCTCCTGCTCATCTCGCACAAAGGAGTCCATCTGACCGCAATCAACCCCGAAGGATTTATGTTCTACAACAGCAAGGATCTCACCGATCCCGAATCCCGTGAGGTATTCTCCCACCTTACGGACGATGCTGAAACCGTTCGAGAGTATGTCGGCCTCTACGAGTCAGCCCCACAGATGAAACCGAAGGACGTGCAGAACTACCGTAAGTTATCCGAGTACGGCGACGTAGTGTTCGCCGGAATGTACAGTCAAAAGCACGGCTTTATGTTCTGTAGCTGGCGGCAGTCAGACGGCGGCAGATATCTTGCACACGGCGACTACTCACCCGACTACCTCTCATCCAAGGAGAACTTCGCCGTCCGTGCCGGACTCGTCGATGACAATAAGCTGTTCACCAAAGAAGAAGCCGAGGAACTGTTCAAGTGTGCAGCCTTCGCAAGAGATAACTGCGAGTCGCTGACTTACGAACAGGATCGAGGTCTCATGGAGCTGATGGAGAAGCTCCAAACGGCGTATCCGCACCTAAAGGATAATCCGCCCACCTTCGATGACGGCGAAAACCCAATATTAAATATGTAAGAAACATATAGCCCACGGTTTTGAACCCCAAACAAAACCGTGGGCTTTTTCTATTTACAGAGAAAGGAGTCCCACACGGATGTATTTCAGCGACAACCCCTCCGACCGATATTACGAGCGAATGATGGTCGGCATTCCTACCGCCGATGCACATGGACGGCAGGCGGCAAAAAGAAAATTGTATGGCGATGCATCAACCGCATTGAACACGCCAAGAAATACTGTCATAACTCACCCTCCGTAGAGGAAAGCATACTGCAACGGGCAGTGATGGCGGCGATCATGGAAACCGCCAACCAAAATGCAGAGGTGCTGCGGACACTAAAGACGCATATCGGCATGGGCTTGGCGGGAGAAAAGAGCGAGGATAACAGCATCGACCTACAGATACGGATCGCCGAAATCGACGCAGAATTCAAAAAAATGCTCGACCGAGTGTCCACCGACACCATCGAAGCCTTTGACGAGAAAACTGCAACTCGGCTCATGAACGAAAAAAGCCGCCTGCAACAGCAGCTCGACAACATAGCCGACGCTGAGCAACGGCGAGAAAACGCAAAATCCCGACTCGATGATATCTATACAATACTGGACGGCATAAAAAACCGTCCGATGGAATACGATAACCAAATCGTCCGTCAACTGCTCGAATGCATAGTGGTTGACTCAAAAGAACAGGTCACCGTAATATTCAAAGGCGGTCTCAAATCGGTGCAGCCGCTGACCAAATGACAGCGGCTCACCTCCGCCCTTAACCTTGAAAGTTCAAGATTTTTTGTAAGGGTACAAATACCAACCTAAAAAGGCGAAAAAATCTTTTTTATAGTCCTCTCACATATTAAGACGTCACTTTTGATAAAAAAGTGGCGAAGAGAAAATCCCTGTTTAGAGGGGTTTTCTCCTTTTTTATGCCCGTTTTCCGGCGCTGGAAGCGCATTTGAGGCGGTTCCCGTATATAGCTTTACTCCTTGTCTCTACACGGAATACTCCAATTTGCACCCGATGCACCCGCGCCGGTGAAAGTTTGCGATTTGCACCCATCCCGCTTATGCCTTATCTTTTTTCCCGTTTTGCACCCTGCCAAAAAACGAATCCAAAGCCAATAATGCTCACCTCTTAAAGATAGAAAAAGCCCACGGATTTCTCCGTAAGTCTACATCTAAATGACCGTCCGTCCCGTATATCCATAAGGTAGGAAATCCGCCCGGAAAGCTCCCTATTTCCACGCTTTCGGAATTGTGGTAGAATGATACACAGACTAGTGGATTTGAAGTTGTGGAGGCAAAAATGAATTGGATAGATGAAGTATCTTTAAAAATGAAGAAGAAAAACCAGGTCCTATTTTCTAAAAACTCAGAATATTTGCAGGATTTAATCATGCTGTTTGAAACGCAAAATCATTGGGTTATGGCGCTATGGGCATTTGAATTTGCGTCCGAATCTATTGCAAAACTCGAAGAAAAATATCCAGAAGAAAAGCGCCCACGAGAAGCGCTGGAAACAGTTAAAGACTGGGCATCTGGAAAAATTAAAATGCGATTAGCACAGCGAAAAATATTAGATTGCCATGCGTTTGCAAAAGAAATTAAAGATAAAGAAGATATTGCAATTTGTCATTCCATAGGACAGGCTTGTGCAGTAGTGCATACTGCTGGACACGCAATAGGCTATCCGATATATGACCTTACAGCGATTATCTATAAATATGGGATTGAAAATTGTAAAGACGCAGTAGAGCAACGGAAACAGCAATATGTCGAAAAGGTAATATACTGGAACGAACATCTATGTGATTATAAAGGCACATGGGCAGATTTTATGCTCAAATAAGATTTCCATTTGCTGGCCTCATAGCAATAGAATGACAAATGGCTGCTATTTATCGAGCAGACAAGGAGGTGGCGCATGCCCACTACTATGCGATTTGACCTCCCATCATTTTTATTTCTACCCCTGTTATTTGCTATAATTTCTCCAAAAATCACTTTTTAGGTATACGACTGTTTTTCAAGGGTATCTGGAGGAAAATAGCCGAAATACTCGTATAGGCTAATAATTATATAGATACCAACAAATATGGCATAATCATGTAGATAGTGTGGAGGACAATGCGCCATAGTGAGTTTTTATCATCTCTGACGTCTTGACACAAAAGCATTTATCAATTATCTCCATTATGCAGTTATTAAAGGCTGTCCGCTCTCCTATTATGCATATACTGATTTTGGCAAAAGAAGATTTTCTGATACCGATTTATTAATTGACAGAAAGGATATTGAAATATTTGAAGAAATATTACTGACACATGGATTTGGGCAAATATTTACAGAAAACAAGCCGTCAAAAGCCGAAAGAGAAAAAAGAATTCTATCCATGAGATTTTCTAATCAATTATTACCATACTATCGTTTGATAAATGGCCAGTTAATTTGTTTGGATATAAATTTTGATATTTTATGGAGTGAGTATACTGGAAAACGAATTAATATCAGCAGTTTTCTTTCTGATACAAATGATATGGAAATATATAGCGTAAAAATAAAAACGCTACCGCCCTTAAAAATGTTTGTTCAGCTTGCTCTGCGCCACCACAAAGATATGAACTCCATATACTTACTCGCCGCACGCAAAAGCTCTTTTCTAAGTTTCTCCTTATACTTATTTGATACAAGGCTCTTGACAAATAACGATATAATGTTAATATAGCTTTAGTCGGCTTTACCCTCAGTTTGCAGGGAACTGGGGGTATGGAACAGCATAATAAAATATAGGAGGATACAATTAATGAGAAGCGGAACCAAGCATCTGCGCATAGCCAGCGCCATTCAAATTATTCTAGGCCTGGGCGGCATACTGCTGACCTATTTCCTAATCGGTCAGGGCGACATATCCAATTCGGGGATTTCGGCAGAACACGCTCTGCTGACGCTGATACTTACCTACTGCGGACATGCCTTTCAAATACTGGCCGGACTCTTCGGTCTGCTGCTTTCCAAGAAAAAATCCCTATTCACGGTAATTTTAGGCGTGCTGCTCTTTATACCCCAGCTTATAACATTCATCCATGTAAAAAACGATATCGCCCTTATAATAATCAATGCGATTTTACTGGCTATACCCTACTATTATCTGCACAACGCATATAAAAACCTTAAGGCGTAGCAGCCGATACCAATTCATTCCGTCTGTAAATTTGGTCAGCCGTATTTTTTAAAAGCTGATTGCTGATAATTCGCAAAAAGCTTCAGCCCCAGCCGCGTCTTAAACGCGGAAAGGCTGAAGCTTTTTTCTAATAAATATAGGAGCCGCCCGTTTTTTCCGGCAGGCAGGACTATTATGCCCGCAGCTTAAAGGTGCGCGGAGCCAGCTTGTAAATCAATATGCAGGCTATAATCACATACAGCACGCAAAAAGCAATGCACAGCCCGCCGAAAAGCAGCGTGGGCATTCTCATCTGCATAAAACCAAAGCACACTATATAAGTAATTGACATTATCAGCCTATAAGTCCCGCTTTTCATCTCGGTTCCGGCGTTGTACGGCTGCAAAAGATAATAGAGAGTAAGATAATGCACCGAGAAAAATATACTCAGACAAAGTATGGATATAAGAATAACAGCGTAATCCAAGGCGCTTCCCCCGCCCGAGGCAAAAAGAATGGCGTCCAGCCCCACGCCTATAGTCAGAGCGGGCAGCAGATTTATTTTTACTATCTCCCTCAAGCGTATCCTAAACAGCCTCAGCACCATATCCGGCCTCTTAAAAAACGAATAAGTCAGCAGACTGCTGTCGCAGTTCATAAACAGCGCCTGGGTAAAGCCCGTGCCCCTGTTTATAGCATACATAATAAACACAAAATACGGTAGCGAGCCCGCCAGAATGTCATTAGCCGCCGGCTTAAGCTGAGGCTCAAGATAAAATGCAAGCAAAACGCCTAGAACCAAAAACAGACATACCGCCGCAATCTTTTTAACGGCGCTCCAAAGAATTTTCCGATGTCTTTTAATAAACAGCTCGTTTAAATATTCAAAGCCGCGGCGCCTGCTGGTTATATTTTCTTCAGTACTTATAGCTTTCCGGCTCTGGGCCTTAGCCGCCTGCGCCGCGGTAGTATCCATCTGGCTGAACAGCCTGAAAAGCTGCTGCTTATTAACCTCGCGGTAATATTTAAAGGAAAGTATCCTCTTCAGCGACAATCCTCCCAAAAGCGCGCCTAAAATAAACAATGCAGTCAGAATAATTTCATTAACCGCAAGCTTTATTGCCGGCAGGCCGTACGCGCAGCAAAGCAGTACTCCTACGCACAGCCATATATAGCCTCCCAGCCTGTTTTCGTTATACGCCCGGCCGCTGCGCTCATAGTCCCAAAGGGATAACGCGGCGGCAGTCATCTTCATGCCCGCTATAGAAAAGGGAATGATTAGGCAGAGCCAAAGGGGCACGCCGTAATTCAGGCCAAAGATTATGGAAAAGGGCATAAAACCTATAATCAGTCTGAGCAATGCATAGGCATAATTGATAAGAGTATATTCCCTGGCGTCCATTCGCATAAGTATCATTGCGTAATATTTATCCCTGGTCGGATTGAAAATATAGGTATTTAATAAAACCCCTATGACAGTAAGAAAAAACAGTATGTTAAGATACATTTTCCCGTCCAGTCCGTCAGGATAAAGCGTTCCGGCGCCCGCTATCATAGCTGCAAAATATATAAGCTTGCCTAAAAAAGCCGACGCAATCTCCCATATTATCCACACTATATTGGCAAAGATTTTTAAACCCCTGACGCTGTAAATACGCTCGGGCAGAACCCGCTTCAGCAAAGGCATTTGCTTTAATGAATACAATATGCTGTTTACCTTATAGGTATTTTTTAAGGAAAAGGAGATTCTCAGCGTTTTATTCATACCCGCCCTCCCTTAAAAACGCATAAAATTAAGAAGGCAGAATATTTATGCATTGCTTTCCTCCCTCAGCGCGTTGATAATCTTTTCCTTAAATTCGCCGTTCCCCAAATTAAATTTATCCACCTTTTCCAGCTCGCCGTGATTCAAAAGCACAATTTCATCGCAGAGATCCAGCGCCAAATCAAGAATATGCGTAGAAAATATAATAATCCGCTCTGCTTTTAGGGAACGCAGCAGCTGCTTCATTTCCTCGGCCACCACCACGTCCAAAGAAGTAAGCGGCTCGTCCAGCAGCAGAATATTTGGCTGAGCCATAATATTTATAAGCATCTGCATTTTATTTTTCATGCCGTGCGAATAGTCCTTTAAAAGCTTATCCCTGTCCTCGGCCGCAATACTGACCATATCAAAATAATCGTCTATCGGCATAGGAGAAGCTATGCTCTTTTCATTAATATCCAGAAAGAATTTTAAAAATTCCCGGCCTGTTAAAAATTCAGGCACGGTAGGAGTGGAAAGCACATACCCTATATCCTCCGCTTTCAATTCCCGCTTTGACGCGCCCTCCTCCAGATAAAAATCTCCTCCGTCCGCCTTTATATCCCGGTTAAGGCAGTTAAAGAGAGTAGTTTTGCCCGCGCCGTTGCGCCCAAGCAAACCGTATATCCTGCCGCTTTCAAAGCAAAAGCTTATATCCCTGAGCACCTCTTTTTTCTCAAACCGCTTGGACAAATGCTCCAAAATAAAATTCATATTTCCTCCCAGCTAAAAAACTTCGCGTCCGGGCTAAGCCCCAGCGTCATAGGTTTCGTCTGCGTTCGGCTAAAATCCGCCGTCCGCCGCAAAGGGCGCATCCTGCCCAAAGGCGCCGCAAGCTTCAAAATAGGCCTGCCTAAAAAGCTCCTATTCCAGCATTATGCCGGCTAACACGCTTCCGCCGATTATTATACACAACCCGATAAAAGCGGTCAAGCCGACTACCCTCAGTTTGCAAGGAAGACGGTCAGAAAGCATAAAATTCGCGTACTGCCGCGTTGCTTTGATTCCATGTACGCCCGTTATTACATTTCTCGTTCAAGCGCGCTTTACCTGGCGCAAATTTTAAGCCTTTTGATTCTGTAACCTCAAACGAAAAAAATTCTTTCATTTTCAAGGCATATAAAGAAGAGTAAAATGCGCCGCAGAGGGGTGAATTGTGCTCTGATTGTATTATCTACCCTAAATTGTATTTTTCACTTTTAAATTTGAAATGTTTTTATTAATTGATTAATAACATCTTTTAGTCTATAATAATACTGTTATTACAATTATGAAAGAGGGCTGATAGAGATGGGCATGGCTCTGAAAATAAAAATTATACTTTTAGAACGCAATATGAATATAAAAGAATTAGCCGAAAAGCTCGGCACTACCGGCAATAATTTAAGCAACAAGCTGGCGCGGGACAATTTATCCGAAAAAGATTTGCGCGCTATAGCCGAAGCATTAAATTGCGATTATGACGGTATATTTACATTTAGGGACAGCGGTAAAAAAATATAACCTAAGTTTAAGCGTCAGTACAGCCGAATTAACAAGCTTATATAAATAATACCCTCAGTTTACAAGGAACTGCACGGCCATATAATATTAAAAGCGGCTCTGCACCAGGCAGAGCCGCCGCGACGACGCAAAAATAATTCTAAAAAGCGCCTTTCTCCGCCTGGGCGCCGGCTCGGAACATTTTTACCCGTTAGCCTGCTTCAGGCCCTGATTAGATATCCTGTCCGCGTCCTCCTGGGAAAGCGCCCCGCAGGCCACCATGCGCTCCAGCACCTGATTCATTCTCTGAGCTGCAAGCTCGGGATTGCTGTCAGGAGAATAAGCCGACGGCGCGTTAGGCAGGCCCGCCAGCATAACCGCCTCATATTCGTTCAGCTCAGAAGGCTCTTTTCCAAAATAGCCCTGCGCCGCATCATAAATACCATAATATCCGCTGCCAAAATAAATGGTATTGACATACAACTCAAAAATATCCTCTTTTGAATATTCCTTTTCCAGAGCCAGAGCCGCAAACGCCTCGGCTACCTTCCGCTCCAGCTTCTTTTCCTGAGTAAAATATTGATTTTTCATAAGCTGCTGAGTAATGGTACTTCCTCCCTCGGCAAAGGAAAGAGTGGTTATATCCTTCCATACCGCCCGGCATATGGCCAGAAAATCCACGCCGTCATGCTTCCAGAAACGCTTATCCTCCACCGAAACCACAGCGTCCACATATATTTCAGGCAGCTCCTCAAAACAGGTAAAATGCTCCATGCTCCGTATTTCCTCAACCTTTTGAGCTATAGGCGTCTCCGCCACAGCCCCGCTGTACATTTTATAGCCCTTAATGGTAAAATAAGCCGCCGCTACAGCCAGCAGAAACATAACCGCCAGTATAACAATAACAATTATCTTTAAAACCGTACCAGTTTTTTTCTTCATTTAAAGCCCACCGCCTAAGAATTTTAAGAATCAGCCGCCGTTTAAAACAGGTTCAAGCGACGCAATTATAATTGAATGCTCCGCCCGAAAGCTCATGCTGTATTTATATTATACCAAAAACCCGATTTTAGCGCCAGCCAAACAGCTTACATTTGCGCCCATAAATCTTACACTTTGGTAAGGAATAATAAAGCCCGGCCGGAATCAGAATCCAAACCCTTTTTCAGGCAAAGCACGCCGCCAGGCGTCCAAGCCCTTCCCCACCCGAAGCACGCCGCCCAGCGCCGAAAAAAATACCGCGTTGATATATATCCGGCCTTATGCTAAAATAGGCGTATGGACGCAAAGCGCATAGGAGGCTCTCGCAATGACAGTAAAAATATATTCTAAAAACGCCGCTTATCAAAAATTTGAGGTGCTTAAAACCAACCGCAATAAAAGATATAAATATAAGGAGTTTTTCGCAGAGGGCGTGCGCAATATAAACCAGGCGGTTAAAAACGGCTGGGAAATAGCTTCCTTTATTTACGGCGATGAATTAAGCCTGTCCGACTGGGCGAAGGATATGCTTAAAAATGTCCGCACCCAGACCAATTATCAGCTTCTTCCCTCTCTTATGGCGGATTTAAGCGGAAAAGAGGATACCTCCGAATTGCTCGCAGTAATAAAAATGCGCGAAGACAACCCTGAGAATATAATTCTGGGACATAGCCCGCTTATAATGCTGCTGGACAGGCCCTCCAACAAGGGAAATCTGGGCACTATCCTTCGTTCCTGCGACGCTTTCGGAGCAGACGGCGTAATTATAACCGGTCACGCCGTAGATTTATACGAGCCTGAGGTAATCGCCGCTTCAATGGGCTCCTTCTTTAACGTAAACTGCGTCCGGATTTACGACAATCAGGCGCTTAGCGAATATATCAGCCGGCTCAGGGAAAAATATCCCGAGCTGCAGATAATAGGCACAACTGCGCACAAGCAGCACAGTATCTATAATCTCAGTTTTTTAAGCCCGACCCTGATAATGATAGGCAACGAAACCTACGGGCTTAATAACACCCTGAAAAACGGCTGCGACTATCTGGCCACCATTCCCATGAATTGTTCCTCCTCAGCGTCCTCTTTAAATATCGGCTGCGCGGCGACCGTCTTTTTATACGAAGCCGCCAGGCAGAGAGCAATGAAAAATATAAAATAACAGCCGGAAGAAACGGAACGGCGTCTCTTCCGGCCTGAAAAACAGCGCGCCCGAGCCTAAAGCTTGGGGCGCGCCCGGGCGGTACAGCCAAATAAAGGCCATGCGCCCTGTTTTTATTTTCTGCCCTCAGTTTACAAGAAACCGAGGGCAATTAAATACAGAAGCTATTTTTTCAAGACCGTAAGCCGCGCCGGAGCCTTAAGCCCCGCGGGCAGCAGCATATATCCGGTATAGTCAAAGCTCTCGCCCTGCGTTACAAAGCTCTCCGGCCCGTAGGAAAAGGCTGTGGCCGGCTTCATATGCAGCGGGCCGAAGGTATTTCTTCTGGTCAAATAAAGCCTGAGCGAAAGCCGGCCCTGAGCGTCAATATCCGTATAATACGGCGCAAAGCATATAAGCGAATTATTTTCTCCGCTGCACGTTTCAAGGCACGCTCCGTCAAAGAGGGCCTCCACCCGCATTCTGCCGGCAAATTCTCCGGGCAGCAGATATTCTATGATGCCGCCGTAAAAGGGCAGGCCCTGGGCGCAGACGTCCCCCGCCTTAAGCTTTTGAGGCAGTTTTTCTATAATACGGCGCAGCCCCTCAAGACGCACTCCAAAATTTCCAAGCAGATAAAGCGCCTCAAGATTTACGCCGCCGTTAAAATCAGCCGTTAAAACTACTTGATTGACGCCGGGCTTTATCACGCCCGCCGGAATATCCGCTATCCTTATGCTTGGGTCTACATACCATTTTTCGCCCGCATGCAATTCCACGCCGTTAAGCTTTATTTCAAATAATTCAGGCGTCTCCAGAGCAAGCTGCATATCGGCAATATATTCGCATTCAAATTCAAAGCTCATAGTAAGCCGGCAGACGCTTTCATCCTTTATCCCGCGGGATTTTTTATACCAGGGCTGAAGCATTTCGCCCGAACGGCGCTCCAGCTTAAAACGGTCCCTTAAATAAATATCCGCTTTAAGTATCTCCTGAGCCGGCATAAATTCCTCGCCGTCCACTTTTATGCTCACCTGGTCAAGCACGCATACGTTCGGCTCCTCCAGCCTGAACGCAAATTCATCTATTTCATTTTGCTCGCCCAATTCAATTTTTTCAGGCAAAGCGGCCTGGCTCTGGGGGCAACGGCAGAGTATTATCTCCTCCCCAGGCGCAAAATCCTTTTCCAGCCTCAGCCCTCCCGGCAGAAGGGTTATTTCGCCCGTGCGCGCATTCCAGCATTCCAAAACGCCCTCCCCTTCAACCTCAATGCTCACAGGTCCTGTTGAATTTGTCCTGTCGTTATTTAAAAGATATATAAACAAGCGCTCGTCCGTCTTGGTAACGCGGGCCAATATCTCCTTAACGTTTTTTCCGTCCTTTTTAACAGATACTACAGGAGCGGGCAGACGGGAAATGAGCGCCTCCTGGTCAAAGGGAATCCTCTCTCCGTCAAGCCTGTCAATTCTGTCGCTTCTGAGCGCGTTTTCCATTAAAGGCATATCCCCCATAAGAATAAGCCTGCCGCCCTGAGCCGCAAATTGCTCCAGCAGCGTAAAGGTAGAGGAGCGTAATGTTAGGCACGGAGGCACAATCACTATATCATACCTTCCCGCGCCCACCTTCATCACTCCGTTTTCCGCGCAGGCAAGCCGGGAGAGTATCTCCTCGTCTCCATAGTCAAAATCAATCTTATTTTCTATAAGCATATAGAACAGCGTTTTATATTCGTTCTCCAGCTTGCATACCTGTTCGTCCACAGCGTTAAGGAAAACGGCCCAGCCCGGATGTATGCGAGTATATACGCTTTCTACAGGATTTATTACCAGCGTGCGGCAAAGGGGCTTGCCCATGCTCAGAACGTTTATGCGGGAAAAATAGTCCTCCACCGCGCTGAAGCGCTCATACCAGGCGCTCTGAAAAAATATGCTGGCCGGATAGTCTCTTTTTGATTCCCCCTGCATGGTATAGAAGCTTAAATGCTGGCAGCGCATGTTAATGCCCAGCAAAGCCTGCCAGTCTCCCATCGCCTTATAGGAAGCAAAATTAGTCTGCCAGCCCGTACAGCCGTAAAGCTCGCTGAGCAGCCAGGGCTTTTCAAACTGGCGCGCGGCAGAAGAAAGCTGCTTTACTATCTGATAATCCCTGTTCTCCTCCCAAAGCACATCCACGCCGGGGCAGTCCATATATTCATAGCAGCGCATTACCGAGCCCTGCATAACCGCCTGAGCCGTAAGTGAATCCTCATGCAGCACATGCCCTGTAAACAATAATCCGTTTTCATGGCAGTAATCCCTTATCTTGCCCATAAAGGTCTTCAAAAACAGCTTCTGCAAAAGCAGCATGTAATGCCATTTTACCTGCTCGGCCCTGTTTAAAGCGTCAAACGCATATATTTCAGGCAGAAAATCCTCCAGCTTATAGCCGTATTCATTTTCAAAATGCCTGAATAAATCCTTAGGGTAAGGCACAAGATGCGAGCCGTCCGGATTGGAAATGGCAAAGCCGTTCATAACCCCGCCGTGATGAGGCTCGTCTGTAAATATGCCTTTTATCGTGCCGTCCTTTATATATTCCCCGCATTTTTCCACATATTTTTTATGGGTCAGCTCTATAAAGCGCTCTACAGTTTGGGGATTAGAATTATCCGCATACGGATTGCCGTTATAAAAGGAACCCGAATTCATTATTTCCGAGGTAAAATACCATATTTCGCAGCCCGCAGGCGCATCCGCGTCCGCGTAAATGCGCTCCTTGCGAATTATTTTGTCCTCCTTAAATTCCAGAATAAACGCGCTTATAATTCCCGGCTCCCATTTAAACGCGCCCTGCGCCTTATTAAGCCGAAGGTAATGTATGCCTAATTCACGGTTTTCCGTTACCATGCCGCCCGCCGTGCCGCTGGGATAACGGTCCTCGTCATAGAGCCATATCTCCATGCCGTCTTTTTTCCCCTTAGCCGCGCAGCGGTTTATAAGCTCAAACCACTCGTCCGAAAGGTATTCGGTTTTCAAACCGGTCCGGCTGTGGCAGAACGCTCCGCCCATGCCCATATCTTCCAAAATATCCAACTGGCGCTCCAATTCCTCTCCTTCCAATTTGCCGTTCCAGCACCAGAAGGGCTTGCCCCGGTACGCCGCCGGAGGATTTTTAAATTCCCTAATAAGCTTATCCATAATAGCCTCCCGATTTTAATTTTTTAATTTATCGCAGCCCGGCCGCACGCGGCCTGACGGCCCAAGAAACATTAAGCCTTATGCGCCGCATTTCAGCATTATTCCTTGAAGCATGCTTATTTTTGATACACCTCAGGCTTTAAAACGCCTACGTACGGCAGATTGCGGTAGTGCTCGTTATAATCCAGGCCGTAGCCCACCACAAAAGCATCCTCGATTTCCTTTCCCGCGTAATGCACGTCTATATCCGTCTTACGGCGCGCGGGCTTATCCAGCAAACAGCATATCCTGACCGAGCTGGCTCCCCGCTTGGTGAGATTATCCACCAAATACTTAAGGGTCAGGCCGGTATCCACTATGTCCTCTATTATAAGCACGTTCTCCCCCTCTATGGGATGGTCCAAATCCTTCAAAATGCGGACGGCCCCGGTGCTTTTAGTGCTCGCGCCATAGCTGGAGACCGCCATAAAATCAAAGCGCACGTCTATATCCTGAAGCCGGCGAACCAAATCCGCGTAAAATACCGCCGCCCCCTTTAAAATTCCAACCGCAATAAGCTTCCGGCCCTTATAATCGCCGTTAAGCCTCTTGGCCAGCCCGTCCAGCAGGCGCTCTATCTCCTCCCGGTCTATCAATACCCTTTCAATATCCTTTTCCAGCATAATTATCCTCCACCTTTATAACCGCAATTTCTTTTGTTTTATCGCTGACGGCTATTTCAGCCGAAACAGTCATCCCTATAACAGCCAGCACTCTTTCGCCCGAGGCCAGAAGCACCAGCCTTTCCCGCTCCTTTCGCGGAACCTTTTTATCTATGAAATAATCCTTTAATTTTTTTTCGCCCGGCGCTCCCAGGGGAAATATTCTGTCCCCCGGCCGCCTGTTTCTGAGCACGGCGCCGTTGGGCACCTTGGCTAAATCAATATATTCCTCGTTTTTGCCGCGCTTAGTAAATTCCTCCGCGCGGCTTACCGTTATATTTATTCCGTCCGACGCAAATTCTCCAAGGGCAAAGGAAAACAAAAACTCACCGTTCACACGCGGAACGCCTATAATCAGCCGCTCATAGCTCCTTTGAGCGCGGGCTCCGCGCTTAAGGGGCAGTTCTTTGCCCGTAGGCGCCGTCAGCAAATCCAGCACCCTTTCTATATGCCCCGACGTAACGTCCCTGAGCCCGCACACCTCCGCCACAGCCATGCGCACCACCCTTGCGGATAACGCCCTATCCATTGCTTTGAGCCTGTCCGCCTCCAAAAACACTTCGCCGTCCCGGCGCGACGCCCTCTTATATTCCGCCGCCGCCAGGCGGGAAAGAAACGCTTCATCCCTGCCCATAAGCCGCGCGTTAGCCGCAAGCGTCCTGCAAAGGGATGGATTAAGCCGCTCCAGAGCCGGAATAACGCTTCTGCGGATATAATTACGGGAATAATCCTCAGAAAAATTAGTGCTGTCCTGAATATATTCAATATTTCTTATAAAGCAGTATTCCTCTATTTCCGCCCGTGAGAATTCCAGCAGCGGACGAATAACTCCGTCCTCTCTCCTTTCGCGCATGCCGCCCAGACCGGTCAGGGCGCTTCCCCGCGCCAGGCGCATTAAAACAGTTTCCGCCTGGTCGTTCAAATTATGCGCCACAGCTATTTTGGCTATGCCCAGTCTTTCTGCGCATTCAAAAAGCCCCTCATATCTTAAAGCACGGGCCGCCTCTTCAAATGAAAGGCCCTCCCTTTCTACCAGCGCGGGCACATCCTTATACAATACCTCGCATTCAAGACCCAGCTTTAAGGCCAGGGAGCGAACAAACTGCGCGTCCCTGTCCGCCTCGGCGCCGCGCAGCATATGATGTATATGCACCACATGCGGCCTGACGCCCGCAGCTAAAAATAAATAAAGCATGCATACCGAATCTGCGCCGCCCGAAACTGCGGCCAAAACCCGCTCCTGAGCGGACAATAAAGGTTCAAGCGCCTCCAGGAATCTTTTCTCCATAGCCTGCGCCTTAATATTTAATTCCACTCAAGCAGCCCCTTCTGTTCCATATAAGCGTCGTGATATTCTATATATAAATCCAGCATATCCACTAATTTATGCGCGTCCTCGCCGGGCAGCGCGCCCGAAACATGCTCTATCATAATGTCAAAGGCGGCGTCCTCGTCATATTCGCCCTCAAAAAGCTCTCCGTCCTTAAGCATGCCCTCCTTTTCAAGATAGGCCAGTTCCCCTTCAAAGGCTAAAAATATCACTCGCTCCATTAGAGAGTAATCCAATTCCTCTCCGTCCTCCTTAAGCGCGCTGATTATATACTCGGCCGCTTCCCTATCAAACCCTATCATAGCTTTGACCGGCTCCGTTCCGCCCTTGGCCGCCCATGCGGCCGGGCATAATTTTTAAGCTTATTTTATCATAGCGTATTTTAAATAACAAGTGAAAAAAGGAAAATAATTGCGGATTACAGATATTTCGTACCCAGATAAAAAAATATGTCCTTCAGTCAGCGGCCTTCTATATGTTAATTCCTTAAAACATTCATGCCGCGCAGTTAGTTTTGTCTAGTTTATGGTTACTTATGTGCATTCCATGCACAGAGAAACTTATATATAATGCAAGTAAGGAAATGAATTTTTAAGGAGGTACGTAATTTAAATGAAACGCATATTTAAACAAAGCGCGGTAATGCTTATGGCCTTGCTTTGCTGCGTATGCCTTTTGGCCGGCTGCGGGGACGGTCAGACGAACTCGACCGCAACTCCTGCGCCTACCGGCGGCGCCAGCCAGAGCGCTCAGGCTACGCCCGTAAGCCAAGAGGATTATATGGGCCAGGGTATATTCCGCGTAGAAGGCGAGGAGGACGAATTCTCCTATCTCAAGCCAGGCACCAACGTCCGGCTGTACCATTGGTGGTATACCGGTCCTGAAGGGGAGGACGAAGCATTTCTGAGCGACGGGCTGGTAGGCCAGCACAGGGGTTCGGTCTATAACCAGCTTAAGGATGAATACGGCATAAGCATAACCTTCGTACCCATGCAGGGCACAACCTGGGACGCCGTTTATCAAAGCACCTTTGCCGGCAATCCCATTGTGGACGGCATGCACGGCGGCGGAGCGTCTCTATTATTGGACCATGTATATTACGAGGGCTCCGAAGGGCTTATTATTGAGCCAATCGATAACAAGGGCGTCTCCTTTGACGACGACACCTTCTGGAATGTAGAGCAGCAAAACACCTACGCTACCATAAACGGCAAAACCTACGCCTTTATATTCAACACTATCGGCATGAAGAGCCTGGAAGCAAATATCGTTATTTTCATGAATTACAATCTTGTAAACAACGGCTCATATACTGTTGACGAAATATACGATATGGTACGGGACGGGAACTGGAACTGGGATAACTTCCGCAAGGTGCTGGCGGCAGTTTCAGACCCGGACAACGGCGTTTACGGCCTTAATTACTTCTTTGCGCCCATGCATCTGGGCCTGGCCAACGGCGGCGTGGTAGTCGCTCCCCAGGATGTAAACGGCGAAAGCATAGACCGTTTTGTGGGCAATAACAATACTGCCTGGAAGGCGGGCTGGGACTTCGTTACAGAACTGTATCAGCAGAAGCTGCTTGCTCCGCGCGAGAGTTCAACAGGCGACCAGGTAGCCGCGCAGGATTTCGCGGCCGGCTCTACCGCGTTTATGATTAACTATTTTAACCGCAGCGACGCAGTAAACAGCGCCAATGCCCAACTGGAATACGGATATCTGCCCGTGCCCAACGGGCCCGAAACCCAGGATTCAGGCCGTTACTATTCTCAGGGGCCAATGGGCGAATGCTTTTATCTGCTTAAAAATCCTGCTCACGAGCCGGATGACTATTCGTGCATACTTAAAGTTATGAAGGAGCTTTATCGTCCCATATACGGCAAGGGCTGGGAACAGGAGCGCGCGCTTTATGAAAGCGAGGTAGCTAATTACGCTAAGGACGCCAACTCCCGCGAAATGTGCGATTTGATTGTAGAATCCACCATTCTGCCCGAGCATCTGAAATACGCCGATATGGAATGGCTTATTATGCAGGATTCAGTAGTATATCCCATATTAATTGGAGAAACCACCTTTGCGCAGTACTGGGACAGCCAGGTAGACGTATATAATACAATGATTGACGAAGCGCTTAGACGCTAAAAGCAGGTTTTATAAAACGGGGCGGCGCAGAATTTGGGCGTCTAAAAACGCCCAAATTTAGGCGCAAAAAAGGCTCTGGCTAAGCTAATTGCTTAGCCGGCGCCTTTTTTGCGCCCAGGCCCGGCCTGCGGGCCGGGCCCTGCGCCGCCCCCCATAGCCGCGGTATTTATATAAGTTATACCCCGCCGAACAAACGCCAAACGGCTAAGCCAGCCCTCGGCTTATTATCTCTGATATCAGCTCTTCAGACAGCGCTTCGGCACGCACAACAGGCTCGGGCCACGTCTCAAATGGCGCCAGCTGCTTTGCAAACCAGCATACGTCATGCCAAGCCCCGCATTTATAGCCCGTATTTAAATATATGCCTGTTCGGCGAAAACCCATGCTTTTATGCAGCCTCTCGCTTTTAAGATTGGGCAAAGTAACGCCGGCATATGCATTTTTAATTCCCTGCGCCTTTAACAGCTCCAAAAGAATAGAATAAAGCCTCCTGCCCACTCCCCGCGAAACCCAGTCCCTGCTTATATAAATTGAAAGCTCGGCATTCCATTGATATGCGGCGCGTTCCATATGCCTATGCGCGTAAGCGTATCCGACCGTTTCCCCAGATATTTCACAAATTAAATAAGGATATTCTCCTATTATACCCGCCATTCTGTGAGAAAACTGATATTCCGACGGCAGCTCATATTCAAAGGTTATGGGAGTCTCTATATACTGACTGTAAATCTCTCTCAATGTCCGCGCATCCGCTAACTCCGCCGGCCTTACGCTAAGCTCACGCATTCCAATTCCTCCCCGACAAAAGCTGTTTATAACGGCTCAAGCCGGCTTTCCCGCATTATCCGCATAAAAAGGCCCCGCCTATGCCTCTATTACTCTTATTAGATATTCAACGCTCTGCTCAGCCGTTTCCAGGCGCATAACGGTAGTGCCCTCGGAGAGCGTTTTTATATAAAGCTTGCCGTCATTATATACCAGTCTCGCTATTAAATTATCCGTATTGACTATTCTAAGCCCTTCAAACGCCTGCTGTACGCTTAAGCCTTTTTCCTCTGGAGCCTGGCCGTCCAGAAGAAGAGAAACCTCTATTTCCTGCCCCGCCTCAAGCGCCTGGTTTCCTATACCCTCTATAGATGGCGCGCCCGGGAGCTTAGATTCGGCCATTAATCCATTAAGGCCCTCTGAAAGCAGACGGTTATCCATTCCATCTAAAGCCACGCTCATCAAAACACCATTCGACTGATATATAAGCCTGCCGGAATAAGCCCAAATAAATTCAGCCGGCCTGTTGAAAAAAAGCGTCCTGTCACCATCCATGCCAACCAAATATATGCTGTCCTTTTCTCGTCTGTCACAGTAATATATCCTGCCGTCATAGGCCGCAACCGCAGCCGGAACTAAATCAAAGCTTAATTTCTCATTAGCCGCAGGGGTCAGCTCCTGATTAACCGTATAAATACCCGAGCTGGTTTCAGCATAAAGAGTCTGTCCGTCCGAGAGCAGAAAAGCGCAGCCCTCAAGCACCGTTTCAGCTTCATTCGCTTCATCTGAGCATGTAAGCAAATCATAGCCGTACACAGCGTTGCTTTGAGTTATAAAGAGCTGTCCAAACTGCATAAATAGCTGTGAAAAATCCCCCTCCATAATAAGAACGGAGCCCGCTGACGCATCATATTTTTTCAGCCCCTCCCCGTCAATATAATAAACCGCGTCCTCAAGCGCCAGAATCGCCCTAGCTTCAAAAAGCTCTTCAAAGCCGGTTGAATCGGTGTAAACGCAGCAAGCTTTGCCATCTGATATAAAATATAGCCTTGTCCCGATAATATTTAAATAGGAAGCCTCCTTAAGGCGTTCATCCTGAATAATAAGGCTTTCCTCTTCCCCCTGCTTATATAAGCCCGGCGTTTCGCCTCCGGCAAAATAATACATGAAGCCGCCCTGTTCTGCAAACCGCCCCCCAGAAAGCAAATACGCCGCCTCCGCTCCGACGCTGTTAAATTCCTCAGGCGCGCAGTCGGGCAGCACGGGAGCAGCCGTTTCTGCCGAATTAACCGCGCTTTGAGAAGCCGCCGGCGAAGGCGAGGCCGTATTGGACGCCTGAGGCTTCCCCTGCGCGCAGCCCGCCAAAGCAAAAATAATAATAAATAACATAATTATACATCTCTTCAAAACAACCACACCCCATTAAAGCAATTCAGGCGCAGGGCGCTGAAAAATAACCTTTTCACACCCTGCACCCCGCGTCAAATTATCGGCCGGCTTACTGAACACACCAAATGGAACGCGCAGCAATCAGGCGCAAACATACCCAAGAGCCGCGATTCAGCCCAGCTTCAAGCTTATTCAGCCCAGCAGCCCAACGCTTTATAAAAGAAAGACGAGCATTATTCCTCCTGAATATATTTAGCCGAAGCATATCCTATTTTACCGTCGTCAAATTCAATCTTATACCAGGAGTCCTCTAATTCCAAAAGCTTCACTCTGTCGTTTTCCACCAAATTGCCGGCTATATCATATTCAGTTCCAGGGCCTGAGCGCACATTAAGGCTTTCAAACGCGCCGTTTAAGCGCACCACGCCATATCTTGCGTTATCCGGCGAGGCCGAAGCCGAACCCGTTGCCGAAACTGGAGCCGTGGGAGAGGCCGTTGCTTCAGGAGTGGGCGTAACGCGCAGGGAAGCCAGCACCTCGGGCGCCACCGACCTCTTTTCAGGAGGCTCGTATTCAAAATCCTTTACATACGTCATTTCATCTATATACCAGCGTCCGTCCTGTTTTATAAGCACTACCTTATATGTAGCGTTTGCCCACGCGGGCGGCTCAAGGACCCCCTGCGCCTCAGCCTCCGCCCTGGACATATACGCGGTATCTATTTCGCCGTCCAGAGAATAAACCGCCTCGTCAACATATACCTCCGTCCGGCTGGACCATGGCCATGTAAGCATGGAACGCACGTTTAATTTATAGCCATAGCTGTAAACCTCATACTTTTCATATTTTGCAGCCAGCTCTTCGTATGAATCAGACGTCATAAAGTAATTGCTGAAATACTTGCTCATTTCATCGGTATCCTCGCCGTAAATTATGACGTCCGCCCGCTCCTTAAAGCCGTCGTTAAGAAGCACGTAAAAATTCGTGACGTTCATGCATATCAAAAATCCCGCTATGCATAAGCCCGCTATAACGGCTATAGCTAATATTTTTTTCAGAACAAACATTGTCGCTGTTACCGGTTTATTCATTTCAACGTTTCCTCCAGACCGCTTATTCCGCCGGCCTGCTCCATTAAATTTAGTATAGCTTAATCCGACAATAAATATTACTCATAATTCAGCACATATAAAAGCGTATAACAAAGGATATATCATCCTTATCTTTAAGCATTATATCATATGCCGCTCAAATTTTCAATCTTATTAAATCAAAGCTTCTTTACCGGCGCATTAACGCAATAAGCCCCAGAGCGGCATATTTTTAAGCCGCACTTTACATTTGACCGTTATACGCCTATAATTATCATAGAAACACAGCCGTACAAGGGAGGTGAACGTGTTGCGAACAGAGAGACAGAAGGAATTAATGAGGAAATACCGT
>URIR01000029.1 GCA_900547955.1 uncultured Eubacteriales bacterium
CTGGGCCGAGCAAAGCTCGGCCCGCGGCCTTTGGCCGCAAACGCCGCCCCGCCAATCTATTGCGCCTGACTGGTGACTCTGGGCCGCCCCGCCAAGGGGCGGCCCAGCAATAAAAAAGCCCTATATCCGCTTTTAGTGCGAATATAGGGTTTTATAATTGCCAAAGCGTTATTTGTAATTATTGCTGGTTCTTTTTCTTCTTAGAAGCAGCTACTGCAATTATAATAACCGCTATAACAACAACCGCAACAACAACTACTATAACCCAAGGGAAGCTGCCTTCATTCTCTGTATTGTTATTATTAGAAGGAGAAGCAGTAGTGTTCCCCGCAGGAGAAGTAGCATTATTACCGGCAGTCTCGGTAGCCTCAGCGGTAGGCTCTGATTCTTCAGGCGTAGGAGTAGCCGCATTTTCATCAATGGCAATCAAATCAGCATCAACCGATTCAACGTCTTTACCATAATAGAAAACGTTGTCTATACCTAAATCGCCTGTATTGTAATCACCGGTAGCATTAAGCCATCCAAAACCGGTTATAGAAGCATCAGCCGGGAAAGTATCCTCAGACGTACCCCAAATCTTCCACACGCTGGTAAAAGGAATAAAGAGATAACCTTCAAAATCCGCAGGAATCTCGATATTGGAATGAGTAACATGCCCTTCGTTAGGATGCACCTGTTCAGCGGTAGTGCTAACAGTCTTATTGCCGGTTATGTCTACCAAAGCATACTCCTGATTTGAACCAGTCGTATATGCTCCGTTATTCAAATTCCCTTCAGGGTCAGTCAGCAGAAGTATTGAGAAAGTCAAAGTGCCTCCGGTATTATTCTGCAGATAGCATCCAAAACCATCGGCCCCGCTTACGTTGGCGAGCTTATCAGTTACAAAGCCCAGCCAAGCATTACCGGCCGAGGCGCCGTTCATATAAAGAACGCCCTCATATAAATCTCCGTAGTAAAGAATATTGTCCATGGTATCCGACTTATTAGGAACACCAGCAAATATACTGCTGATATCTCCCTCGTCCATTTTTACTCCCACATTTATATTGAGACTCTCGTCGTCAAAGGGAGTAGTAACGTCAGCCAGAGACAATGTGCACATAGCCAACGCCAGCATTACTGTCAAAATGACAACAACCGCTTTTTTCATGAAATAATCCTCCATTTCTTTATTTTGATTTGCCAACCCTTATTTTAAATGCATAAGACATCTTTGTCAATACCCATATGGAAAATATTTATTTTCTATTGAACCTTTGAATCTGTATTAAAACAGGCCCTAAATCAGGCAATTTAATGCATTAACTTAAAATTTCAAAATTATATTCCTTAAGAATGCAATGTAAAATATGTCAAAATAAACTTTTTAAGATAAATTTATATGTTCTTTATTTTGATGTGTTTTATTAAAATCTCATCTAAGGGCTGCCGCCCAGCCCAAAGGGCTGGGCGGCAAAGTCTCACCGGTTGGCAAAAGGGCGGGCGTTTGCGGCCAAAGGCCGCAGGCCGGGCTGAAAGCCCGGCCCAGGCAGGCGCAGCCTGCCAAACGCCCGCCCTTTTGCCAACCGGTGAGACAAAGGCGCGCTCAACTAAAAGTTGAGCGCGCCTGCTTAAAAAACCATAATAAAAATAAACCGTTCGATAAGGATTAATAAATACTAAAAACCTTTATTCTGTGCGCAAAGCCACTACTGGATCCTTTTTAGCTGCGCTCCTCGACGGAATGATTCCCGAAAACAAAGTTAAAGCCACGCTTATTAATATAAGTATTACTGCAACTGAAACAGGCAGATAAGCGCTTAATGAACTTATCCCCGTCAGTTGATGCAATATAATATTTATAGGAATACATAATAGATAGGTTATTATAACTCCTAATGCACCCGAGGTAAAGCCGATTATTACGGTTTCAGCATTGAACATACTGGAAACATTCCGTTTAGAAGCTCCTATAGCTCTTAAAATACCTATTTCCTTAGTCCTCTCCTGGACTGATATAAGAGTTATAACGCCTATCATTATAGAGGAAACTATCAGCGAAACCGCTACAAAGGCTATAAGCACATAGGTAACGGCGTTGATTATAGACGTAACCGAGGACATCATAAGCCCAACATAATCGGTATATTCAATCTGCTCTAATTCACTTACCGTTGCATTATAATCCTCTATCGCCTGCTCTATAACCTCTTTGTTTTCAAAAGAAGATGCATAAAGATTAATAGTAGCGGGATCGTTTAAATCAACATAACCTAATGCAAGCAAATTATCCTCATAGCTGGATTCCGAAAATGCCAGCACCTGCTCGTAATACTGAGCGCATTGCTCGGTAGTATAAGAAGGCAAAGCTATATCCAGAGCAGCGGCAAGCTGCTGAGCGCTCATAGCGCTTAACTGCTCCTGCACCTGGTCGGCATACTGCATGCTGAATTGCTCGGCTATTATCTGAGTAAACATATTATTGAATTCTTCATCCGTCATCGCCGAAATATAATCAGCCAGCTCTTGGCTGTTTACTCCCGTCTGCTGAGCAAGCGCGTCGTTAAGCATGCCTTCCATTTCCTCACGCGACATGCTTCCCATAATCTGCGCAACCGCCGCGTCAATCTGCTCCTGAGAGGGTATGCTCATTATAGTTATATAAGCCTGGGCTTTGCCCTGCTCTCCAAGATTATTTATATACTCCCTGAAATCCGCTTCCTTTTGCTCGATGGTCATATCCCCTGTATTCTCCTTAAACGGCAATCCAGTAAAAATATCCGTTGCAGGACTGTTAAGCTGAGCATTAACGGCAGGCGAATCCTTGGACTGCTCTATTATATACTGGGTAAGCTTGCTCGTATAGCCTATAGAGCCGGTAAGCATGGAGGATACCGCATTCTCGCTGGGCTTAATAATGCCGGATACCTTAAGATTAAGACCGTTATCATAAAGATATTTCAAACCAGCCTTGGTCTCGCGCAAATCCGTATAAAGCCCCGTGCTTTCATCCAGCGTATAACAGCTTGAATTAAGTATAATTCGGAAATCCATATCGCAGATTTCCTCATAGCTCCATTTCTGTTCCTTTACATCCAGCTCAGTCTTATCAACCGCCGCCTGCATTATAGCGTCTATTTCTTCCTTGGATTTTAAGCCCAAGGCATATAAAGCCATATCGTCTATCTCATTATTTTCATCCAGAACCAAAACTATTTCATTATACTGCGTCGGCCATGAGCCGTATACAACGTCATACTGATTTTCCAAAAGCGGGCTTACCAGCTTGCCGTTATCCCCGCTGAGCATTTCCTGCCAAAGCACCATAGAAGAACCCATGGAAAAAAAGGAACCCATGCTGTCCATAAGCCCATAATCTTCCCCCATATCTATCATGGAGGACATATCCAATCCAAAATACTCTATAAGCAGCTCCTGCATAAGCGCTTGGGAATCAGAACGTATTATAGTGCCGTCCACATTTTGAGTATAAACCAAGAGCTCGGTATCGTAGGTGTACTGCACGCCGCTGATAGCCTCGCCCAGGCCGCTCTTATCATCCGCGTCCGCACGCCGCTTTTCCAGATACTCTTTAAACGCCGCCAAATCATTATCTATAGTTTCGGCCGAGCTGAGCGCGTTGACCATATCGTAAACCATAGGCTTTTGATACACCGCGTCGTTCTCATGCTCCTCCCTTGAATGCGCCGTGCCTATAAACGCCTCCATTAGCGCTCCCAGATTCATTGAATGCGCCTCCAGAGTAATAGGATAAGACGAAAGCGTATCCTCCTGAAGCGCGTCTATATAGGCTGTAGTGCCTTGAGAAACGGCAAAAATCAAAGCTATGCCTATTATGCCTATACTGCCCGCAAAGGAGGTTAAGGCCGTTCTGCCCTTTTTAGTAATAAGATTTTTAAGTGAAAGCCCAAAGGCCGTAGTCAGAGCCATGGACGGCTTTTTTGTCTTTTTATCCCTTTCAGCCTGAATTTGGGCCTTCTGCAATTCATTCCTGGCCTCTTCCTCCGAAAGGGGAGCAGAATCTCCGGTTATTCTCCCGTCCAGCATGCGCACTATGCGCGTGGAATATTTTTCAGCCAGAGAGGGATTGTGTGTAACCATAATAACCAGACGGTCCTTAGATATCTCCTTTAATATCTCCATAACCTGCAGGCTGGTCTCGGTGTCCAAAGCGCCTGTAGGCTCATCAGCCAAAACTATATCGGGATTATTTACAATGGCGCGGGCTATAGCCACCCGCTGCATTTGCCCTCCAGACATTTCGCTTGGCTTCTTCCTAAGCTGCGAACCCAAGCCAACCTGCTCCAGAGCCTTTTTCGCGCGGCTGCGCCTCTCTGATTTTCCCACGCCCGAAAGAGTAAGCGCCAATTCGACGTTTTGCAGAACAGTCTGATGAGGTATCAGATTATAGCTCTGAAAAACAAAACCTACCGAATGATTACGGTATGCGTCCCAATCTCTGTCCTTAAAATCCTTTGTGGACTTGCCGTTGATTATAAGATCGCCTTCAGTATATTGATCCAGCCCTCCTATAATATTGAGCATGGTGGTCTTTCCGCAGCCGGAAGGACCTAAAATAGATACAAATTCGCTTTTCCTGAACTGCAAGCTTATTCCCTTAAGCGCCTGTACCGTTTCCCCTCCTCCGGGATAATCTTTTTTAATATCTTTTAATTCCAGCATTTATTTCACCCTTTCCGGTCTTATATTCAACTGCAGGCCCTTTCGCTCGCAAGCGAATCTCCGGCAGAGACTTGCTTTGGTTCTGATATTTTCTCCTTTTCCGCCTGATTTTCAGGCGCGTCCTGCTCAAGCGCGCTTTTAGCGGCCGAAAGCATAAGCTTTATGCGGTTAAGCTGATTAACCTCGCTCGCGCCCGGGTCATAATCCACGGCGGCTATATTGGCCTGAGGATAAGCCTTTTTCAGCTGCTTTATAACTCCCTTACCCACAACATGGTTGGGCAGACAGGCAAATGGCTGTATGCATACTATATTGGGCACGCCCGAATTAAGCAGTTCTTCCATCTCGCCAGTTAGAAACCAGCCTTCTCCATACTGATTGCCCAAGGACAGTAAGGGGGAAGCCAGCCGTCCAATCGCCTCTATAGGCATGCTCGGCTCAAAGCGCCGGCTTTTTTCCAGCGCTTTTACCGCAGGCCTGCGCACCCCTTCTATTATCTTCAGGCCCGCCCGGGACGCGGCTGAGGAAATAAGCGGCGCGCCCAAATACTCGCGTTTATACAGCGTATTATAAAGACAGTAATTCAAAAAATCCATCAAATCGGGCACTACCGCCTCCGCGCCCTCCTTTTCCAGCAGCTCAACCAGATGATTGTTGGCCAAAGGCATATACTTAACTAATATTTCCCCTACTATACCCACCCGCGGTTTTTTCAGGCCTTGGTTTAAGGGCAGAGAATCAAAATCCTCTACAATCGCCGCGCACAGCTCTTTATAATTATATCCCGTATCTGCGCCGATAAGCGTTTTAATGCTTATATCCCGCCACTTTTGGTGCAGCCTTTCTGCTGAGCCAGGCTCCAGCTCATAAGGACGGGTTCGGTAAAGGCATTTCATAAGCAAATCGCCGCAGACTATGCCTTTTAATGTGGTCATCAGCATTGAAGCGCTTAATTTAAAGCCCGGATTCTTTTCCATGCCTATCGCGTTAAGAGAAATCACCGGAATATGCGAAAGCCCCGCCTTATCCAGCGCCCGCCTTATAAAGCCTACATAATTGCTGGCCCGGCAGCAGCCGCCGGTCTGTGTCATGATAACAGCCAGCTTATTATTATCATAACGGCCAGAAAGAATAGCCTCCATAATCTGTCCCACTACCGTTATAGAGGGAAAGCAGGCGTCGTTATTAACATATTTCAGGCCGGTATCTATAGCCGTGCGGTTATCATTATCTAAAATTTTTATGTTATAGCCATATTTATTAAATATTGGCTCCAAAATATCAAAATGTATCGGACTCATCTGAGGCGCAAGAATAGTATATCTTTCTTTTTTCATCTGAACGGTAAATTGGGCGCGCTGATAGTCCATTGGCTTATAGGCTGGCTTTATGCCCTTTTCCCGGCGCATATTCATTGCCGCAATCAGGCTGCGTACCCGTATCCGCGCCGCTCCCAGATTATTCACCTCGTCAATTTTAAGCACGGTATACAGCTTGCCGCTGTTATCCAGTATCTCCAGCATCTGATCGGTCGTTACAGCGTCCAGTCCGCATCCGAAGGAATTGAGCTGTATTAATTCAAGGTCCTCCCTGCGGCTGACAAATTGCGCCGCCGAATACATTCTGGAATGAAACACCCATTGGTCCACTACCCTCAGACTGCGCTTCTCTAAACAATCCACGGGCAGGCTGTCCTCGGTAAACACCGTCAGGCCGTAGGAGGCTATCAATTCGGGTATGCCGTGATTGATTTCAGGGTCGATGTGATAAGGCCGGCCCGCCAAAACTATCCCACGGCCCCCCTGCCGCTCCATTTCCATAAGCAGGCGCGAGCCCTCGCGGCGTATATCCTCCTTGGCCTTAAGCTGTTCCGCCCAGGCCAGCGCCGCAGCCCCTTCCACTTCCCTTTCAGGTATGTCCCATTCCTCACGGCAAAGCCTCTTTAATCTTTGAGTCACCGTCTTAAGGCTGGTAAAGGCTATAAAGGGCCGGATATATTTCACCGTCCCGTCAAATACAGCCTCCACGTTATTCTTAAGATTCTCCGGATACGCCACAACTATAGGACAGTTAAAATGATTTTTCGCGTCAGCCCGCTCCTTGCGTTCATAAAAAACGCAGGGATGAAAAATAGTCTTTATACCCTGATTGACCAGCCACTGAACATGGCCGTGCGCCAATTTTGCCGGATAGCATTCGGATTCGGAAGGGATGGAATCCATGCCTAGTTCGTACAGCTTGCGGTCCGAAAATGGAGAAAGCGCTAAACTAAAGCCCAGCTCCTTAAAAAAAACCGCCCAGAACGGATAATTTTCATATATATTCAGCACGCGCGGGATACCCAGCACCCCTCTCGGAGCGTTCGCCGGTTCCAGGGCTTGATATCCGAATATCCGCTTCCGCTTATATTCAAACATATTGGGAGCATTAACGCTTTTAGACTGCCCGCCCGCTCCCTTCTCACAGCGGTTGCCCGTTATATGGCGGCCGCCGTTTGAAAAACGGCTGAGAGTAAGCATGCAGTTATTGGAGCATTTGCCGCAGCGCAGAGTAGAGGTTGTATATGTAAGCCGGGATATCTCCTCCAGCGGCAGCATCGAGCTCTTTTGCCCCTTATATCTTTCACGGGCAATAAGCGCGGCTCCAAAAGCCCCCATTATGCCCGAAATATCCGGACAAACTGCCTCCGCGCCCGAAACCTTTTCAAAAGCCCGCAGCACGGCGCGGTTATAAAAGGTGCCTCCCTGAACCACAATATGGCTGCCCAGTTCCGCAGCGTCAGTTAGCTTTATCACCTTATACAGCGCGTTCTTTATCACAGAATAGGCAAGGCCGGCGGAAATATCCCTCAGGGACGCGCCCTCTTTCTGAGCCTGCTTGACGTTTGAATTCATAAAAACCGTGCAGCGGGTACCCAAATCCACAGGATGCTCGGCGAAAATCGCCTCCTGAGCAAAGTCCGAGGCCGAATAGCCCATTGAATTTGCAAAATTTTCCAAAAACGAGCCGCAGCCTGAGGAACAGGCTTCATTCAGCAGCACGTTATCCACCGAGCCATTGCGCAGGCGGATGCATTTCATATCCTGTCCGCCTATGTCCAGCACGCAGTCTACCTCCGGCTCAAAAAAAGCGGCGGCCGTGCAATGCGCTATAGTTTCTACTTCCCCCTCGTCCAGGCTCAGGGCGCTCTTAAGCAGCGCCTCGCCGTAGCCCGTAGAGCATGCCCGCGCTATGCGGGCGCCCTCCGGGAGCTGCGCCTTAAGCATATCCAGAGCTGCTATCGCGGTTTTAACCGGGCCTTGGGCATTATTGGAGTAATAAGAAAAAAGCAGTTGTCCCTGCGAGCCTATAAGCGCAAGCTTAGTGGTTGTGCTGCCTGCGTCTATGCCTAAAAAGCAATCTCCGCTGTAAGCGGACAAGTCGCCCTTATCCACCACCGCTTTTTCATGGCGGCGGCAAAAAGCGTCGTATTCCTCATTATTTTCAAAAAGGGGAGGCAATCTCTTCAGCTCAAAGCGCAGCTTAACCCCCTGCTCTAAATTTTTAATAAGCTGGTCTAATTCAGCCGGCGCTCCGCAGGACGCCTCAAGAGCCGCGCCCATGGCTGCAAAAAGATGGGAATTTTCAGGATGCACAACATTTTCAGGAGTAAGGCGCAAGGTGCGTATAAAAGCCTTGCGCAGCTCGGGCAGAAAATGCAGCGGACCGCCCAAAAACGCCACGCAGCCCCTTATAGGCTTGCCGCAGGCCAGGCCCGAAATAGTCTGATTGACCACAGCCTGGAAAATAGAAGCGGATAAATCCGGCTTAGTTGCGCCTTCATTTATCAGAGGCTGAATATCCGATTTCGCAAAAACGCCGCAGCGAGCGGCTATGGGATATATCTCCTTATAATTTTCAGCGTATGCGTTAAGGCCCTGCGCGTCCGTTTGCAGCAAAGCCGCCATCTGGTCTATAAATGAACCGGTTCCTCCGGCGCATACGCCGTTCATGCGTTCGTCCAAGCCATCCTTGAAATATATTATCTTAGCGTCCTCTCCGCCCAGCTCTATTGCCACGTCCGTTTGGGGCGCGGTCAATTTAAGAGCCGAGGCCACAGCCACCACTTCCTGAACAAAATCCAAACCCAGCGCTTTGCCTAAATTTATTGAGCCTGAGCCAGTAACGCCGGCATAAAGCGCGCATTGGCCTACAGCAGAGCGAGCCTCCTTAAGCAGGGAGAGCAGAGCCTCCTGTATATGCGCGCAATGGCGGCGGTATTCCCCGTATATTATGCGGTTTGCCTCATCCAGCAGCACTAATTTGACTGTTGTAGAACCAACGTCTATTCCCGCACGATATTCCTTTAACAAACAATCTACCTCCCGAATCAAAACGGCGCAGCTAAGGCGCCTGCGCCCCCGCTTAAGGACGCTGTAAAAATATTATATTACCGCCCATGCATTCGCTCATAGAGCAGAATATTGGGCATTCGTTATAGCTTATGCCTGCGCATCAGCGCATGCCGCACTAAATCTGCGAATATTTACAGAACATAATTTCGCTATGGCCAAAAAGCCGAGCCTTGAAGCCTAATTTTAATTAAATATCTCTTTCTGCATACTAATGCTATTATAACTCAAAATGAATAAAAAGCAAAGCGCAGCAGCAATGCTAATATATAATAAAAGCGCGCTGCAAAGGCGGTTTTCACAGCTTGCACCCGCTTAAAAGCTCTTTTTTTCATTAATTTTCCTTATATTGTTCAAAAAAATTTTAAATTTTTCTTGCATATTAAAAGCACTTATGTTAATATAACAATAATAAATCAATAAATATTGGGGGTTTTTTAACTATGAGTAAGTTTTGCAGACAATGCGGGGCTGAACTTAACGATGATGCAGTTAAATGCGAAGCATGCGGCGCGGAATTGCAGCAGCCGGCGCCCGAAAATAGTCAGCAGCCCGAAAATACTGAAGCCGCAGAAGCAGCCGCTGCCGACAATCAGGCCGCTCCTGCTCCCAAAAAGCTCAGCAACAGAAATATTGCCATAATCGCCGCAGCGGCTGTAGTTGTTATTGTAGTCCTGATTGTTGCTCTTACCGCGGGAGGCGGCTATAAGAGCGCGATAAACAACTATATAGACGTTATGATTAAGGGTAAGGTAGATAAGATTGAAAAGCTCGCTCCCAAGGAATACTGGGAATACTATGAGGACGAATACGATATGGATCTTAAGGATATTGAGGACGCCGCCGAAGAAATGGCCGACGTTATTATTGACGCGCTGGAGGAATCCTACGGCGACAATGTTAATGTATCCTATAAGATAACCAAGGAAGATAAGCTCACCGATAAGGAATTAAACGAAATACGCGAAGGAGCAAATTCCAAATATGACTTGGCTCGCAAGAGCATTACCGAGGGCTATGAGGTAGACGCCGATTTAACCATAAAAGGCGCTGACGATGAAATGACCTCTGAGGGTTCCGCATATATCGTTAAGATAAACGGCGGATGGTACCTTACAGACTCCAACGGAAACCTTGGCCTGGAGGCTGGAATAAACGGCATCGATTAATTAACTGCAATTTAAAGATTATTTTTGCCCCGCTTTGCGGGGCTTTTTTATTCCCTGCTTTATAATAAAAAGTGCAAGGCCTGCAAGGCCATTCGTCAATAATAATCTTCTCTGTTTCAGGCAGGACAATACCGCGAGCAGCGCATTATATTCCGAAATCCGGCTGCAAGCGTCAACCGTCCCCGCCGCAAACATCCACCATCCCAACTGCAAGCGTCTACTTTCCCAACTGCAAACATATACAGTCCCCGCCCCAAGCATCCACCGCAACGGCCTGCCGTTAATGAAGAAACGACGCGCTCTCCGATTCAGAAAGCCCGTCGTTTCCCGATTAATGCATATATGCTCAGATTAAGCAATTCCGTTGTCTTACATTTTATACGGCACTCGACTGATTCTGCGGAATATATTCTGTTAAGGTTACCGTAAAATCATATACCGTCTTGCCCCGCAATACGCTTATCTCAATTTGTTCTCCTACCGCATGCGCGTCAACGGCGCTGTTAAAATCCGCCAGGGAAGCAATTTCCTTCCCATCAACGCTGAGAATATAATCTCCTGACTTAAGTCCTGCGCTTTGAGCTGAGGAACCCGAGTCTACGCCATATACATATACACCCAGCTGACTTACTCTATACATATATGCTGTAGCCGTATCGCTAATCTCCAGCGCATCTATGCCGGCATCCACCCGTCCGCGCACATACCCGTATTCTACCAGGTCGTCAAAAACCTTTACGGCGTCGTTTACAGGGATAGCAAATCCCAAGCCCTCTATATCTGTTCCAGAGCTTTTAGCGTTTACTATTCCTATAAGCTCCCCGCGCCCGTTAAACAAGCCTCCGCCCGAATTGCCCGGATTAATGGCGGCATTAGTCTGAAGTAAGGTCATATTTTCCCCATCTATTGTTATTTCTCTATCAAGAGCGCTTATTATACCGTCAGTAACTGTGCCTCCCAGCTCTCCCAAGGGATTGCCTATAGCAACGGCAAGCTCTCCCACCTGAAGCAAAGAGGAATCCCCTACTACCGCAGCGGTAAGATTTTCCGCCTCTATTTTTATAACCGCTATATCGCTTTTCTCGTCAGTTCCTATAAGCTTGGCGGAATACTCCTCGCCGCTGCGCAGCCTTACGTTTATACTATCCGCATCTTCTACAACATGATTATTTGTTATAATATATCCGCTCTGAGTGAGAATTACACCGCTGCCCGCGCCAGTAAGAATAGTTTGGCCCATATAGCCTGAATCAGCGCCGCTTCTAACGACTATCTCCACTACTGAATCCGCCGCCATGGCCGCTATCTGGCTAACCGAAAGCGTTTCATTATTATCTGAGCTAACCGGAGTCTTATTGCTGCTCATATAAACCACGTTAGAATTGTTTGACGAAGTGTCAGAACCCGTCCCCGCGCTGTTAGCCTGCGCCCTGTTATTTAAATATATCCCTCCAAAATATCCGCAGACAGAGCATACCGCCATAGCCATAATCACGCCGAAAACAGTCAGCGCCCTTTTGACGCCACGCTTTTTTGGAGACCTTTGGGAGCTTTTACGGGATTGAACGTCCAACTCCTGAGCGTCCGGCAAAATATAATCGCCATTATTATTTTGCGATTCTCCGCCATTTTGAGTGATAAAATCATTATTCATAATAAAGCTTCCTTTCTCCGCGGTATTATTAATTAATGAGCCGCGCCGCGGCCGCTGCCTTATTTCTATCTTTTAAATATATTATAGTGAGCATAATTGAAAATTAGGTGAAAAAAAGCTCAAGCAATATTTATAATATTTAAACTAATTGTAAATAAATTTCTATGTTAAAATGCCGCCGGCAGAAATTAAAAATAAAATCCAAGCGCATTTACGCGGGGCCGTTTGGCAGGCTGAAAGCCTGCTCCGGGCCTAAAGGCCCGGCGGCGCGTAAGCGCCGCAAACGGCCCCGCGTAAATGCGCTTGGATTTTATTTTTCAAATTCTTCCTTATTAACTGCAAAGACTTCCCTAAACGCTCATTTAACAAGCTTTTACCATTTGCTTATTACTGCAGGCACACCGCAGGAAAGCAGCCTTTGCCTGAACTCCTCCACTTCCTCCTGCGCAGGAATTAAATAGTCAATGCTTTCATACTTAATGCCTAGTCTCTTATATTTGCTCGCGCCCATTCCGTGACAGGGCAGCAATTCCAGCCCGGCGGCATTTTTCATGCCGTTATATATCTGCGCCGAAGCCAGCGCATGCTCAGGCGTAATATTAACCCCCCTAAGCATTATCAGCCGCAAAATTATAGGAACGCCAAAGGTATCGGCCAGTTTTAAATTAGAACGGGATAAACCAAAGGATTGGCCAGTATTAAGCTTGTGTCTGGAATCGTCCGTATCCTTTATATCATATAGAAAGCCGTCCGCCAGCCCTCGTACAGCCTCAAAATTTTCGCGCGGCGCAAAACCCGACGTTTCAATATATATATTTATTCCTTCCTTTTTAAGCAGCCGCATCAATTCAAAGAGAGCTTCTCCCTGTATCAATGGTTCTCCTCCCGAAAGAGTCACCCCGCCCTCATCTCCATAAAAGGGCTTATCCCGCAGCAGCTCTTCAACCAGCGCGTCAACAGCATATTCCCGGCTGTCCGCTTCCAGCGCGCCGGTAGGGCATACCCGCACGCATTTTCGGCACCCAATGCATCCGCCTGAATCATATTCATGCCCCTGCTCGGTCAACTTATGCGCTCCGGCAGGGCATACTGACTGACAAGCGCCGCACATAATACAATATTCGCTGTTAAAAAACACCCGCAATTCAGACAACATGCTTTCAGGATTATGGCACCATCTACACCTAAGAGGACAGCCCTTAAAAAATACGGTTGTGCGTATTCCAGGCCCGTCATGGACGCAAAACCGCTGTATATTGCTTATTATCATAGCTTTCTCCTACACATTGCGGCAAAATCCCTTCCGCCGCGCTTTTATCCTTAATTCAAAATTAAGCCCCTCCAGCCGAAGCGCGCTTGATGACCATCTCCTGCCATTCGGGATCCAAAGTGACGAAACGCGCAGACCAGCCCGAAACGCGGACTGCCAGCTCGGGATGCTTTTCAGGATGAAGCTGCGCATCCTTTAGTATTTCATTATCTACAATATCCATCTGCATAAAATAGCCTCCCAGCTCGCAGAAGCCCTTTACCAGTCCCATAATGGCATTTGCGTTTTCCTCTCCGCGCGCCATAAAAGGTCCTAATTTTATATCCAGCGCGCAGGAGCCGGCCAGCTCGGTAAGAGGCAGAGAGCAAAATGCGCGTATTGCGGCGGTAGCTCCATTTTTATCCGCCCCCGGAGCAGAGCTTAGATTGGGCGAAAGTATATCTCCCCGCTTATGTCCGTCCGCAGTAGCTCCCCTTGCGTAACGCCATTCGCACTCCCGGCCAAAGGTGGATACTCCCGGCGGACATTTTACACCGTCCGCCCTGTGGTCGTATTTTCGAACAATAGCTATATAATCCTTTAATAGCCGCCTTGTCATTTCGTTGCTTTGGGCGTTATCATTTCCGAAATGGGGCAGCTTATTCAACGCATACAGCCGCAAATCCTCTCTGCCCTCCCAATCCTTTCGCAAAAGGGTTATAAGCTCGGAAAGGGTTATAAGCTTATCCTCATAGACTAACTTTTTAATAGCCAGCAGACTGTTGGCGCAGTCCTGCACTCCTCCCATATGAATAGCTTCGACGTCATAATAAGCTCCGCCCTTAGAAAAATCTATTCCCCTTTCAATGCAGCCCTCCACAAACAAAGACAATACCAGCGCCGTAGATGGAGCCTCTGGCGTATGATAGGGCGCGCGCTTATCCAATTCCGTATGCAGCCAGGCCACCCCGCTCTCTATCCCCCTTAAAAGCGCGTTATATAATTCCTCAAAGCTGGAGTACTCAGGCGTCGGAGCATTCTCCTCCGCAGGAGAAGCCGCTTGAAGAGACATATATAAGCTCATAAAGCTTCCGTCATTTTCTGCCGGCTTATTAACACGCAGCACGTCTGTCTGCAAATAATGCAGCATATCCAGCGGACAATAGCTAAAATGAGTCTTGCCTGGAATTAAAACCTCCCAGCAGCCGTCATTCGTGAAATTCACCGCGTCGCTGTATGGATAGCCATAGCCCACGAGGGTTTCTATAACGCTCTGCTCGTCATAAAACGCAATAATGCCCGCGCCATGCTGCACCACCTCGGCCGCTCTCCGCAGAAATTTTTCAGGCATATTTTTGTGAGCGCGTATAGCTATAGGAAAATCGCTTATTCCCAATTCCTCCACCACATCCAGCACCAGATAAGAGAGCGTATTAGTTATATCCCGTCCGGTAATATCCCGGCCGCCCAGGAGTATATTCTGATAATGCTGAGCGTCTCCTGTACCCTTAACTATATCTCCCTTGCACCATTCGCAGCCCTTTATCCAAAAATGGGCTACTAATTCGCGCGCCTCCTCCAGACTTATAGTCCCCTGAGCAAGATCCGCCTCCAAAAAGCCGCCCAGCATTTTATCTATCCGGCCTATGCCCGACCACACTCCTATAAGCCGGGTAAAAGCGAAAAGAAACCAAAGAGACTGCAGCGCCTGCCTGAATGTTTTGGGAGGATTAAGAGGCACCTCCTTAAGATTTTCATATACCTCCTCATAGCCTTCGTTCGGATGCTGCGTGATTAGCCTCTGCAACTCATCCAGGTACCGTTGATGCCATATTTCTATCGCGTCTATACATCTTTCCAGGCTGGAATAATAATTCCGCATTTTTTCTTCACTTTGATATTGACAGCGCCGCCTGATTTTGTCCCGCAGTCCGTTAAGCCCCATATACAGCACATTGTCAAAGCCAATTGTTATATGATTTATGCCGCAGAACACATTTTTTCCATTATAGCGAGCAGGCACCAGAGCGAAAATTGCATCGCCCAGCGTAGCGGAGCCCACAAAAGGCTCACCGGGAACAATACGAAGGGGCGCTTTTTCCACTATCGTATTAAGCATACAAATATACTGTTCCTCTGACGACATTTGTTCATAGTCCGGCTGAGTAATCTCAACAAACGGAGTATGAAACGCATCCTGCCCGAATTCGCCCGAAAGCGCCCGCGCAGCCAGAGCGCGCGTGTTTTCCTTCAACCTTACCGGCCGTTTTCCCTTTATCGAAAAGAATTCCATTTAATTCCCTCCTTACCGCTCTGCCTTATTATTAAAAAGTATTTTAACACGCGGCAAAACAAAAGTACATACCCAATATTAACTTTTTTGCAAAAGAGAATAAAATTCAAATAATTGCAAAACAGCAGGGCGTAAGATAAAAAGGGGGGCGGCTCTTGCGGCGCTAACGCGCCGCCGGGGCGGGCCTTCGCCCGTCCCGGGGCAGGCTGAAAAGCCTGCCCAAGAGCCGCCCCCCTTTTTATCTTACGCCCTGCTGTTAAGCCGCATACGCTTTTAAGCGAACAACCCTTTTATCAATGCAAATCAAAATAACGGCATATTGGCCTGAGCGTTAAGAGACAGCGAAGCAATTTCGCCCCTCATAAGCCTTAAATAGCCTGCCGCCCCTATCATAGCCGCATTATCCGTGCATAAAATCAATTCAGGGAAATACACTTCTATCCCTCGCTTTTGAGCGCGCTCAAAAAGGGTATTACGAAGCAGCCGGTTAGCAGCCACCCCTCCAGCCAGCAGCAGTTTTTTCGCCCCTCTGTCCTCTGCGGCTCGAACAGCCTTATTGCAAAGAGTATCCACCATAAATCTTTGAAATGATGCGGCGATATCAGCTGCGGGCAGAGACTCTCCCCTCTGCTCATAGCCATGAGCCAAATTTATAACCGCTGTTTTAATACCGCTGAAGCTGAAATCATAATTATCCTCTTTCGCAAGAGAAGAATGAAATTCAAATGCCCGCTCATTGCCCTGAAGCGCCAATTCTCCTATAGGCGCTCCGCCTGGATATGGGAGACCCAGCACTCTGGCCGCCTTATCGAAAGCCTCGCCCGCCGCATCATCCCTTGTACGGCCCAATAATTCATATGAGCAGTAATCCGGACAATATACTATATGGCTGTGCCCTCCGGAAGCTATTAAAGCCATAAAGGGCGGCTCAAGCTGCGGATGAGTAATAAAGTTGGCGCATATGTGTCCTTCTATATGATGTACAGGTATTAAAGGCTTTTTTAACGCATAAGCCAAACCCTTAGCATACGCTACGCCTACCAGCAGCCCTCCTATAAGCCCTGGCCCAGCCGTAACGGCCACGGCGTCAAGCTGGGAAAACCCTATTCCTGCCTCCTCCATTGCCTGTGCGGCTACGGCGCTTATGCATTGAGTATGACACCTGGAAGCGATTTCAGGAACCACGCCCTTATATTTCCTATGTATTTCAATCTGCGATGAAATAACGTTGGACAATACCTCTCTCCCGTTTTTAACCACAGCACAGGAGGTCTCGTCGCAGGAAGTCTCCGCCGCAAGTATTATTATATCTTTTTTTCTTTTAAGAGCCCGCGCTCTTTTCTTCATTTCCTCAAAATACAATCCAACGCCGCCTTAATCCAAATAAATAACTATTAAATAAATTTATTAAGCAAGAAACCTATAACGTCCGCCGCTACTGATACATATAATCATCTGTTATATCCTCATGCTTACGCTTGCCTACATTGGCAAAAAACAGGCTCACGGCAAAGGGCGCGACGGCAAAAACCGCGCACATTGTAATCCAACTGGAATAGAATTTATCCAACACTTGAGCATTCATAAAAATATTCAGCAGGCCGCTCTGCGCTATATCCGGAATAATAGGAGGCAGGATTTTATTTATATATAGGTAAACAGCGTATAGCGCCGCCGTAATTAAAGGCACGGCAATCCCGCTTGTACGGCCTATCAGCCTCACCTCAGCTTTGCTCGCGCGCACAAATACTATTATTAGAATTCCCGCGCAGAGAGCCAGCGCAACCCATTTGGCAACGCTTAAAAATACATATGTTCCGCGGAATGAAGCCAGACTCGCTTTATCCTCCTGAGAAAACAGCGGCCGATTATCGCTGATGCCCGCCTCCGTTTCCAGCGCGCTCTTATCCCCTTCCGAAAGATAAGTCATATAACAGTTGTAATAACGAATATAACCGTCTTTAGTTAAATTCATCTTATCAGACATATTAAAGCTGTCCTCCAGCTTTATATAATAGCTGGGGCTGAATAAAACTGACTCCAGCGCTACGATAGATGCAAAAAACATAGCCAGCACGGCGAAAAACACGCCCAATAAAATATACAGACCGCTGCCCTTAGACGAAATGTTTTCTTTGCTTTCACTCATGCTTTTAATCCTTTCCAGCCTTAAGCTGTTAGCTGGCCGTCAGCGTTTATTAAACCAAAAAGGCTTTGGGCTTAAACGTCCGGCATGCGACCACCTTGAGGCGGCCAGCTCAAAACGCCGGCACGCACCTTTTTAAAGCTATTCCGCTTTACTTAAATAGCTATTTATAAACATATCCAAATCTCCATCCATAACCGCCTGAATATTGGCCGTCTCAGCGTTAGTACGGTGATCCTTAACCATATTATATGGATGAAATACATAGGAGCGTATTTGACTGCCCCATTCTATTTTCTTTATATCGCCCTTTAATTCAGCGTCCCGTTCCTCACGCTCACGCTCGCGCAATTCTATCAGCCTGGAACGAAGCATGCTCATAGCGGTTTCCCTGTTCTGAATCTGGCTGCGCTCACTCTGGCACTGCACTACAATCCCGGTAGGAATATGAATAATCCTTACAGCCGATTCCGTCTTATTTATATGCTGACCGCCCGCGCCGGTGGAACGATGAGTTTCCACTCTTATGTCCTCAGCGGGAATTTTAATCTCCTCGTCGTCTATTATTTCAGGCATTACCTCCAGCGCAGCAAAGGAGGTATGCCTTCGGCTGTTAGCGTCAAAGGGAGAAATGCGCACCAAGCGGTGCACCCCCTTTTCCGCCTTTAGATAGCCATAGGCGTTAAGTCCCTCGACGCGCATGGTTACGCTCTTAATTCCCGCTTCATCTCCGTCCAGATAATCTAATTCAGTTACGGCATATCCATGCTTCTCACACCAGCGGCGATACATACGGTAAAGCATCTGGGTCCAATCCTGGGCCTCCGTACCGCCTGCACCGGCATGCAAAGAAAGAATTGCATTATTTTTATCATATTTACCCGTAAGCAGAGTGGCCAAGCGCATCTGCTCGGCCTTCTGCTCCAGAGCGGAAAGCTCGCGCTCTATCTCCTCACCCGTGCTCTCGTCCTCCAGCTCCAGTCCGAGAGAAATTAAAGCGTCTATATCCTCAGACGAGGAAAGCATACCTTCATATTCCTTTATGCCGTCCTCAAGCTGCTTTAATTCCTTATTTTTAATTTGAGCCTTATCAGGATTGGACCAGTACTCCGGGTCGGCCATCTCCTCATTCAGCTCCATGACCCTCTCTTTCATGTGAGCCAGGTCAAAGGGATTCACCTACCTGTCTAATCTTGGTGTTAAGCTGAGCCAGCCGCTGCTTGAAAATATCAAACTGCACCATTAATATCATCTCCTTAATATAATATCGGCACTATTTTCATTATATAGATATAATGCCGCACAAACGGCAGTTATATGTCTTTTGACCTAAATAACGCATTTTAAAATTATTATAATGTATAATACGAAAATAAGCAAGAGCATTATATTGGCGGCAATTCCCCAAAGGCTTATACTGCGGCTGAACATGAATCGGATTTTTCTTTTCCGTATAAAACCAATTTATCCCCGCGGGAAAAGCAAATAATACGCCGGCCGCTTGGCGGGCCTGCGGCCCGCCCGGCCCCGGCAAAGCCGGGGCACCCCGCCAGCGGCGGGGAAGCGGCCGGCGTATTATTTGCTTTTCCCGTGGGGATAAAAATTCCGCGCTTATAATTCACACTCTGATTTTCATCATGCAAAACCGCATATGCTTATCTGCACATATATAAACAGTCTACTTTCCGCAGCAATATTTATATTTTTTTCCGCTGCCGCAGGGACAAGGGTCGTTTCTACCTACCTGCTTTTCCGCTTTAGCAGGCTGTTTTTTCTTAGGCTGCTCGCCGCCCGCCGAAGCAAATACCGGATTAGCTACACGAGTACGCTCCAGCTTTTCAGGCTCTTTAGTTATACTGACAAAATTCAACCCGCGCACAGTATCCGACTGTATAAGCCGAACCATCTCGTCAAACATTTCAAATCCTTCAATCTTATATTCAGCTACCGGGTCGCGCTGACCGAAAGAACGCAGGCTTATACCCTGGCGAAGCTGGTCCATAGCGTCTATATGGTCCTTCCAATGGCTGTCTATGCTGCGAAGAAGTATTATGCGCTCCAATTCGCGCATATCCAGGCCCATTCCGCCTATCTCCTCTTCCCTGCGCTCATAGCGCGCATTCGCTTTTTCAATCAGAACGCGTTCCATCTCCGCACGGTCCAAATTTTCAATATCGGATAAATCCGCGCAGGAGGAATCCAGGCAAAGAGAATATAATGCTTTTATCAGCCCAGCCAAATCCCAATTAGCACGCTCCCCCTGGGTAAAGAATTCAACCTCCCGTTTCACAACGCTTTCTACCATATCCATTATATAGCTGCGAAGGTTTTCTCCCTCAAGCACCCGGCGGCGCTGCTCATATATTATCTGCCGCTGCACATTCATAACGTCGTCGTACTGCAAAACATGCTTTCTTATCTCAAAATTGCGGCCTTCCACCTTTTTCTGAGCCGACTCTATCTGCCTTGAAAGCATACCCGCCTCCATAGCCTGATTTTCCTCCAGCCCAAGCTTATCCACAATATTCATTATACGGTCGCCGCCGAAAAGACGCATAAGGTCGTCCTCAAGGGAAATAAAGAATCTGCTCTCACCCGGGTCTCCCTGGCGTCCCGAGCGGCCGCGCAGCTGATTGTCTATGCGTCGGCTTTCATGACGCTCTGTGCCTATGATATATAGGCCGCCCGCCTTCGCCACCTTATCATGCTCCTCGTCAGTCTCCTTTTTAAACTGGGAATAAAGCTCGTTATACTGCCTGCGGCATTCCAAAGTTTCAGGATCATCCACCTCCTGCTTGCCCGCAGCCAGCTCTATCATATGCTCCTCAAAGCCCAGCTTGCGCAGCTTTCTCCTCGCCATAAAATCCGCGTTGCCGCCCAGCATTATATCTGTTCCGCGGCCAGCCATATTAGTGGCTATAGTAACTGCGCCATACCGCCCCGCCTGAGCAACTATCTCCGCTTCCTTGGCATGATTCTTAGCGTTCAAAACCTCATGCTTTATCCCCCGGCTCTTAAGCAGAGAGCTTATTATTTCGCTTTTTTCCACAGATACCGTACCTACCAGCACCGGCTGCCCTTTAGCGTGTGCGCGCGCAACCTCATCCACAACCGCGTTATATTTAGCCTTAACCGTCCTATATATAACATCATTCTGATCCTTGCGAATCATGGGCTTATTAGTGGGAATGCATACGACGTCCAGATTATATATGCCGTTAAATTCCTCTTCTTCAGTTTTAGCCGTACCCGTCATACCCGATAATTTCTTATACATGCGGAAATAGTTCTGATATGTTATGGTAGCCAGAGTCTTATTCTCCCGTTCTACCTTAACATGCTCCTTGGCCTCTATCGCCTGGTGCAGGCCTTCGCTGTACCGGCGTCCTATGAGTATACGGCCGGTAAACTCGTCCACTATGAGCACCTGCCCATCCTGTACGACATAATCACGGTCCCGCTTGAATAGGAAATTAGCCTTTAACGCCTGATTTATATGATGATTCAATTCAATATTGGCCGGGTCGGCAAGGTTTTCAAGATTAAACGCTTTTTCACATTTGGCGATGCCCTCTTCGGTGAGAGAAACCGTCTTGCTCTTTTCGTCCAGCGTAAAATCCTCATCCTCCTTAAGCCTGCGCACAAAAGCATCTACTATATTATACATTTCAGTAGATTTTTCACCAGGACCCGAAATGATAAGAGGAGTACGCGCTTCATCTATGAGGATGCTGTCCACCTCGTCCACAATAGCAAACTGCAATCCGCGCTGGCACCTCTCGTTGTCGTATATAACCATGTTGTCTCTCAAATAGTCAAAGCCGAATTCGCTATTGGTGCCGTAGGTAATATCCGCATTATATGCGGCGCGGCGGGCAGCGCTGTCCATCTGGGAAACAATAGTGCCTACGCTCAGACCAAGAAAATTATATACCTTTCCCATTTCCTCCGCCTGATATGAAGCCAGATATTCGTTTACCGTAACTATATGCACGCCCTTTCCATTAAGAGCGTTAAGATAAGCAGGAAGAGTCGCCGTAACCGTCTTTCCTTCACCTGTTTTCATCTCTGCCAGCCTGCCCTGATGCAGTACTATACCGCCTATAAGCTGCACATGGAACGGCTTGATTCCCAGAACCCGCCACGCCGCCTCACGAGCCACGGCAAAGGCCTCGTATATAAGATCGTCCAAGGTCTCTCCCGCCTCCAGCCGACGCTTAAACTGGCCCGTTTTTTCCTTAAGCTCGCCGTCGCTTAATGCAGCCATTTCCGGCTCCAGCGCCTCTATTTTCAAGGCCATTTTGTCCAGCTTATTAAGCTTTTTTTGATCCATGCTGCCAAATATTGATGAGAAAACGCCCATGCTTACCTCCGATTAAGTATTTGCCGTTGAATATTAATTTTATTATATCACTTATTCCAGCTTATAACAAGCGTCTTTTACCGCGCGTCCCTGAATCGGGCCATTCTTGCGCCGTTAACCAGCAATCTCCCAATGCTCCAGTTGAGCATTAGTGTATATTTGATATTACTACCCTAAATTGACAAGGGGATACACGCCTCCAGCGGTCTGATTTCGGCATTTTCCGCGTTATCGTTAATGGGTGTACGTTCAAGTACACGGAGCGAAAAGCAACACAGCAGGACACTCAAACAGCCCTGTCCTGACCGTATATGCCCTTGTCAATTCAGGGTACGCTTATACAATACAAAAGGCCGGAAGAACCCGGCCTCTCAAAATCAAATCTAAAATTTATTCTTCTTCCTCTTCGCCGTCCGCTTCATCATCATCCATCATTTCAAGAGAATCCATAAGCACTTCCTCAGGCTCATCTTTAACTGCCGGTACAAATTCCTCTTCAAATTCAATGCCGTCGTCCAGGTTCATCGCGTCCTTGGAGGAAAGCTGCTTCATCTGCTCTATACGGCAGGCATAACAAACCTCTTCCCCTTCTTCAAGGTAATTTTCTCCGCATTCAGGACACAGCCGCAAATCCTCATCCAGTATATCGTCGTCCAAAATATGGTCGCCCGCTAATTTCCCCATATCCACAAGGCAGACCTTGCAATACTGCTCTGTATCTTTAATATAATTAAGCTCGCATCTCGGGCATTTTTTATAAGCCATGCTTATACCTCCAAAACAAGTACTAATATAATAATACAGCAATTATATAGATAGTGCTATAAAATTGCAAGCATATTTTTTTATTGTTTATTATTTGTTTTAAATTATACCGTAAATTATCCTTAAAAAACCAGGATTTTATATTAAAAACAGCTTTTACCCTGCCTTAAACGCAAAAAGGGAGAGGCCTCCGCCTCTCCCTTTTCAGAACCCTATTCGACTTAAGCCCTTCAACCCAATATGGACTCTATGCTCTCACCAGACTGATACCGCTGAGCGAAATCTTCAAACATCTCTTCGGAAAGAACATTGGACAAAATATAAGTATCATTTTTAAGATTGAAGTAATTTTCAACGCACTCCAGCTTATTTAATGTAGTCTGATAGTCATATTCTCCATTTTGAGCCTTAGTCTTGAGGTCATAAAGTACATCGACAAGAAATTCCAGCATAGCTCTTTTATTCCTCAGGTTCTGATAATCAGGATTATCAGCTATGCGATAACTTAATTCCACGATACAACCTTCGTATAATACAAGCGTAGAATCAATCCGGCCTATAGCATGCTCAGAGCCTGTAGCCAGGCAGTCAATATACAGTTTGCATAAAAGCTGCTCGGTACTAACCGACTGTCTCTGCTCCAGCTCCTCGTCGGTATACTCGGATATCTCCTTCTCATTCTCCTCCAGCCATTGAGTCAGCTCCTCCAGCCTCTCAACTGCCTCGGCGCGGGTCAGCATTTTTATTTCGGAAGGCAAAGCGTTATAATAATCTATTTCCTGCTCGGTCATCTGCTTCTTGGTAAGGGTATCCCTCAATATCTGCTCGGCCTTTGTCCCTAAGGGTACAGAATATGCAGAAATATCCACCTGCTCGGCGGTAAGGGGCGCCTGTGCTTTCTCCGCTTTGGCTGCGTCTGTGGAGAGAGGAAGCTGTTCAACCGGCTTATTAGCCTGATTATCCTCAGGGCTTAAGCTGCCTATGGCGTATACTGCGGTGCTGGTAAGCAGTACAACTGCAAGAGCAGCGGCTATAATTATTACCTGCTTCTTCTTCATTATCCTTTTCTCCTTTCAATTTAAATTTTACCGCCGCAATCTAAATGCTCTATTATATTTTCATTATTGCATAGGAATATTTCAAAGTCAATACCCGATTGACAATTTTCTCTTAAAAACCTATCTTCTTCGGCAATATTAAGCAAACACGCCTTAAAATTATCTTAAACGCAAAAAGGGAGAGGCCTCCGCCCCTCCCTTTTCAGAACCCTATTCAGCTTAAGCCCTTCAGCCAAAACCTAATATTGACTTTAATTCCTCTCCGGCGTCATACCGCCGG
>URIR01000030.1 GCA_900547955.1 uncultured Eubacteriales bacterium
CCTGCACAGAAGGCAGTATAAGCCCGTAAAAATTTCAGTACCGGTGAATATGCGCCGTTTTTATCCCAGCCGTACCCTGAGAAATTTTTCACTATTCGTAAATCCAGGAATAGACCCCGGCCTGGGAGACTATACCTTTGAAGAGATAACACGGCATGTGCATTATTTTATGAGATACGAGATAAACGCCAAGGCGCTGAACGCCCAAATGGCGGCCAATGTAGGCAGCGAGCGCAATCCGGCAGTAAGAATAATGCCTCTTTTCATAAAAAAATTTGCTCTGGGCATGGTATATAAAATGGCTGGAGAAAGCCGTTTTTCGGGCACCCTCTCCAATTTGGGAGAAATAAAATTCCCTGAAGAAATGCAAAAATACATAACCGGCGCCTGCTTTATGCTGGGCCGGGGCCGCGTCAATTCTACGGCAGCGGCTATGCTGAGCTACAATAACACCGTTACTCTCACCTTTACCCGTTCGGTAAAGGAAGCCGAAGTTGAAAGGCGTTTTTTCACCTTTTTAGTTAAAAACGGCATACACGTTAAAATAGAAAGCAACAATCTTGAGGAGGAAAAAGCGGATGTCATACTGCGTTAATTGCGGCGTAGAATTGGAAAAAAGCGAAAAGAAATGTCCGTTATGCGGAGTGGAGGTTATAAATCCCGCTCAGCCGCCTGAGGATAAGGAGCCACGCCAAAGGCCCTATCCCAACAGGATAGAAGAGCTTAGCATGAATATAAACAAGCAGTTCGCCGCGGCCCTGCTCTCTGTATTTATGGTGTTCGCCGCGGCCATATGCTGCGTATGCAATATCATTATAGATAAAAGCATAACCTGGTCTCAATACGTTATAGGCGCTATATTCTTCACATGGGTCGTCGTTACCGTCCCTCTGATTTTTAAAAGAGCCGTGCTTATAAAAAGCCTTGTGCTGGATATCGCGGCGCTGCTTTTCTTCCTGTTTATGGTGTCCCGGCTGGACGGCTCCCGACCATGGTTCACTACTGTGGCCGTACCCATTGTAAGCGTAGTCTCCTCCATGATTCTTATACTGGTGCTGGGCGTACAGTATAAGTATATCCGGGGGCTGTCCCTGCCCGCCGCCATATTTATATGCGCCGGAATCCTCTGCCTGCTTATAGAGGTTTTCGTAGATATATATCTTTATTCTGCCGTCTCGCTGGGATGGAGCATTTTCGTACTGATACCCTGCGCGTTTATATTTATCCTCCTGCTTATCCTCAAGCGCACCCTGCGCATAAAGCGGGAATTAAAAAAACGGCTCCATATTTAAGCTTCAAAATTATCAATATTATTAAAAGGGACCGGGCGCTTATGCTTTTCCCCGAAGGCCGCTTCAATATAAGGCCCTCAAAAAGCATTGCGCCCGTCCCCTTTTAAATTTACGCGCTGCGTATATTATCCTCCGTTTTTTATCAAAACAGCCTTTATTTAAAGGCGCTCAGCAGCCTGAACAGCTCGGCAAAAATCCTATCCCTATCCAGCGCGCGCACATATATCATATGCTCCTGACCCGCGTCAAAGGAATAGCGTCCCTCAATGGTAAGCACCGGCTTAGGTATTAATACGCGGTCAAACCCCTCGGGAGTAGTCATAAACGCCACAGCGGCCACGTCCCAGATAGGCTTGCTGTAAGCATACGGGTCAACGGGATAACGGCGCACTATATCCACCAGATAATCGCACAGCTTATTTTTGCCGGCAAGATAATATTCAAGCTCAGGAATAGTAGTCGCCAGAGCAGACACCACGCCTGAAGCTGGAAGCTGTATAAACGGCACTCCGCTTTCCAGCACTACCTTTGCAGCCATTACGTCCTGCGCCATATTAAATTCAGGACTGTCCCTTAAAAGAGAATTGCCCCCCAGCCAAACTACAGCTATTTTTTCCTTTATTTCGGGCGCCAGCATAAGCGCGGAAGCAACGTTGGTTATAGCGCCTATGGCGACTACATATACTAATTCCTCAGCTTCCTGAGCGGTACGGATAATATTGCGGGCGGCCGGACTGTCCACCGGCACCCGCTCTCCGGCTAAAAACCTGTCTGACCCTTTATATATGGGATACCGTCCGCTTAAATTCATAAGCTCCAGAATATTTTCTATCTCTTTATAGCTTTTTTCCATACCGTCGCATGGACTTTGAGCGCGGTCGTTAAAAAACGGCGCGGCGTTTATTGAAAGCAAATTAATTTGCGGATGCATAACCGCATAAGCAAGCGCGAACTGGTCGTCCACCTCGTTATATGTATCGGTATCCAAAATTATGCGCTTGATATCCTTAGTTTCCAAATTCCTTTTAATTTCATATATATTCATGAGCTTACCCCCTCTAACGTATTAAAGGTATAATAGCATAATCAAAAAGCAAACGCAATAGCAATTTTGACGCAAAGCGCATCAAAATTGCATTACGGCAGGCCCTCCGTTAATAAAGGCCAGGGCCAGGCGTTATTCAAACAAACGCGCACCAAAGCAAAAAGCCGGCTGAACGCCGGCTTCATAAAACTCATTTTCGTTTGCTCTTTTTACAGGCCAGAACCTTTTTTAAATATTCGCCGGTATAACTGCCCTCCACCGCCGCTATTTCCTCAGGAGTGCCCGTAGCGACTATCCTTCCGCCCCGGTCTCCGCCCTCAGGCCCCAAATCGATGCAATAATCCGCACATTTAATTACGTCCAGATTATGCTCTATAACCACCACCGTATTCCCCCCGCTGCGCAGTCTGTCCAAAATTTTTATAAGCTTGGATACGTCGTCGGTATGCAGTCCGGTAGTAGGCTCGTCCAAAATATATATGGTACGGCCGGTGCTTGCGCGTGAAAGCTCGGTAGCCAGCTTAACGCGCTGCGCTTCCCCTCCCGACAATGTGGTTGAGGGCTGTCCCAGCCTTATATAGCCCAGCCCCACGTCGTAAAGGGTCTGCAATTTTTTAGCTATCATGGGCAGGCTGCTAAAAAATTCCAGCGCGTCCTCCACCGTCATATTTAAAACGTCGTAAATGTTCTTGCCTTTATATTTTACCTCCAGCGTTTCGCGGTTATATCTCTTTCCCTTGCACACCTCGCATGGTACATAGATATCAGGCATAAAATGCATCTCAATCTTCAAAACGCCGTCGCCGGCGCACGCCTCGCAGCGGCCGCCCTTTACGTTAAAGCTAAAGCGGCCGCTGTTATAGCCCCGCACCTTAGCGTCGGCAGTCTGCGCAAATAAATTGCGTATCGGGTCGAATACGCCGGTATAGGTCGCCGGATTAGAACGGGGCGTGCGTCCTATGGGAGATTGGTCTATAACTATAATCTTATCCAGATTCTGCACGCCGTCTATACGCTTGCACTTGCCGCCTACAAGCTTAGAACCATTCAGCATGCGGGCAAGATTTTTATAGAGCACGCCGTTTACCAGCGAGCTTTTACCCGAGCCGGACACGCCGGTAACGCAGGTTATAAGCCCTATTGGGATATCTACGTTTATCCCCTTAAGATTATTTTCCTCCGCGCCTTTAATTTTTATCCAGTTAATGCCGGGCTTAACCCTCTGCTTTGGTATGGGAATTATTTTTCTTCCTGAAAGATATGCGCCTGTTATGGAACGCTCGTTATGCATAACCTCCTGCGGCGTACCCGCAGCGACCACCTCTCCGCCATGTACTCCAGCTCCCGGACCTATGTCCACAAGATAATCAGATTCCATCATGGTTTCTTCATCATGCTCCACGACTATCAAGGTATTGCCTAAATCACGCAGTCCCTTAAGCGCAGAAAGCAGCCGTCCGTTGTCCCGCTGATGCAAGCCTATGCTGGGCTCATCCAGAATATACAATACTCCCATAAGCCCGGCGCCTATCTGAGTAGCCAATCTTATACGCTGAGCCTCGCCTCCCGAAAGAGTTACGGCCGAACGAGCCAGAGTAAGATAATCCAGGCCCACGTTGCATAAAAAAGACAAGCGGGTGATTATTTCCTTAAGAATCCGTTCGGCAATCATATTCTCCTTGGGAGTAAGCTTTAAATTTTCCATAAAGGCTTTTGCTTCCTTAACCGAAAGCAGGCTTAACTGGGCAATATTCATATCTCCGACAGTAACGGCCAGCACTTCGGGCTTAAGCCTAAGGCCATGGCAGACAGGACAGGGCTCCATAACCATATACTGTCCTATTTCCTGCTTAACCATCTCGCTGCCCGTTTCCCTAAAACGTCTCTCCAGCGAGCGCACTATGCCCTCGAAGGGCTGCTCGTATTTCCTCTCATGCCGTCCGGTTTTAATAGAAAACTGTATGTTCTCCTCACCCGACCCATACATGATAATATTAACTATTTCTTCCGGAAGCTCGCATACCGGAGTATTTATATCAAAATTATAATGCTCCGCCAACGCCCTATAGGCCATAAGGCTCATGGAATCATCCGCAAGGCTGCTCCAGCCTGAAATTTTTATAGCTCGGCCAGCTAAAGAGCGTTCAGGGTGCGCAATAATCAGCTCGGGCGAAATCCTGCTCTGCATACCCAGGCCGGTACAGGCAGGACACGCGCCGAACGGACTGTTAAAGGAAAAGGAACGAGGCTCCAATTCCTCTATGCTTATGCCGCACTCAACGCAGGAATAATTCTGAGAAAAGAGCATTTCCTCTCCGTCAATTATATCCACCAGCGCCAGACCATCGGCCAAAGAAAGAGCGTTCTCTAATGAATCTGCCACGCGCGAACCTCCGTCCGGCCTAATAATTATCCTGTCCACAACAATTTCAATATTATGCTTTTTCTTTTTATCTATGGCTATATCATCGCTTAATTCATACATCTGTCCGTCAATACGGACACGCACATATCCGCTTTTTTGCATATCCTCAAGCAGCTTGCTATATTCGCCCTTTCTGCCCCTTATTACAGGCGCCATAATCTGCACGCGAGTCCCCTCGGGCAGCTCCAAAACCCTATCTACCATCTGGTCTATTGTCTGCTGTTCTATCCTTCTGCCGCATTTGGGGCAATGAGGCACGCCTATACGCGCATACAACAGGCGCAGATAATCGTGTATCTCGGTAACAGTTCCTACTGTAGAGCGCGGATTACGGCCGGTAGTCTTCTGATCTATGCTTATTGCCGGACTTAACCCATCTATATAATCCACGTCCGGCTTTTCCATCTGTCCCAAAAACTGGCGTGCATAGCTGGAAAGGGATTCAACATAGCGGCGCTGGCCTTCGGCATATAGCGTATCAAAAGCCAGCGAGGTTTTTCCCGAACCCGAAAGGCCGGTAAATACCACAAGCTTATTTCTCGGAATCTCCAAATCAATATTCTTTAAATTATTAACTCTTGCGCCCTTAATGCTTATACTGTCCCTCATATATTTCTCCCGTAGATTATTTTATCTTTTGATTTTCCGCTAATTAAGATAAAAACCAAAAATATTCATAATAATTATAAACCAAAATCCGCAGGGCCGCAACGGCAGCTTTTCCCATCTAGCAAAAGCGTGTTTCTAATATCCGCATCTTTACCCAATATAGGCAGCACGACATATCATTACCTCTATAAGACCTGCGCGATGTATCAACACCCGACATTCCATTGCGCAGAGCTGCTTTTTTTGAAGCAGCGTTAGTGCCGCTGATTATGGAAAACATCTCCTTAGCTTTCAAACGCTTAAAAACATAGCTTTTGCAAGCCTTAACCGCCTCCGCAGCATAGTTTCCCTGATTTATCTATCTAAGAAATAGGCATTCAGTTTCCAGCATCATTCAATATTCCTCCTAAACAGCGTTTTACATATTAAAAACAAAGGGGCGCCCCGCCCTTTAAAGGTGTCCCCGCCCTTTAAAGGGCGGGGACAGCCGCGCAAAGCGGCGGCGTTTGCGGCCGCAAGCGGCCGCCGGGGCGGGCCTTCGGCCCGGCCCGGAGCAGGCTCTTTGAGCCTGCCAAACGCCGCCGTTTTACGCGGCCCATATACCCCCACCCGCGCCCCTGGCGGTTCCCGCAGCTTAATCGTCCAATCCCAGCCTCAGCAATTTAAGCGCGTCCCGATACTTGGCTGCCGCTTCAAAATCCAACTCCTTAGCCGCCTTAAGCATTTCCTTTTCCAGCCGCGCAATCTCCGCCTTAACGTCGGCAATATCCATCTTGCCATCCGTCTCCTTAACAGGCCTCGATATTTCCAGCACCTCGCTTATAGGCTTAATAATGGTTTTAGGTATTATTCCATGCTCCTTATTATATTTATCCTGCTTAGCACGACGCCGATTAGTCTCATCCATAGCTCTTTTCATAGAATCGGTTATTCTGTCAGCATACAAAATAACCTTGCCCTCGCTATTGCGGGCCGCGCGGCCTATGGTCTGAATCAGAGACCTCTCAGACCGCAAAAAGCCCTCCTTATCCGCGTCCAAAATAGCCACCATAGCCACCTCGGGCAAATCCAGGCCCTCCCGCAGCAAATTTATGCCCACCAGCACGTCAAATTCACCTAAGCGCAAATCCCTTATTAATTCCATGCGCTCCAAAGTATGCACGTCCGAATGCATATACTTCGCTTTTATATCTATATCGTTCAAATAATCGGTAAGCATTTCAGCCATTTTCTTGGTAAGAGTAGTCACCAGCGTCCTGTATCCCTTTTTAGTTACCTCACCTATGCGGCTGACAAGGTCGTCTATCTGGTTTTTAACAGGCACGACTATTATCTCGGGATCCAGCAGACCCGTCGGCCTGACTATCTGCTCTGCAACCTCGCCCGCGTTGGATAATTCAAATTCCGCCGGAGTAGCGCTCACGCATACCATCTGCCCTATATGCCCCAGAAATTCATCAAAATTAAGCGGACGGTTATCCAGCGCGCTGGGCAGCCTGAAGCCAAACTCCACAAGCCGTTCCTTGCGCGCACGGTCGCCTAAATACATGGAACGCACCTGAGGAAGGGTTGCATGGGATTCGTCCACCATTAAAAGAAAATCGTCCGGAAAATAATCAAGCAGCGTATACGGCGCTTCACCAGGGGCACGACCGTCCATATACCTGGAATAATTTTCAATTCCCTGGCAATAGCCTATCTCCTTTATCATCTCTATATCATAGCTTGTCCGCTGGCTTATCCGCTGAGCTTCCAGAAGCTTGCCCTGCTCAATAAAAAGCTTTTCCTGCTCGCGCATATCCCTTTCTATCTGTACAACGGCCTCCTTCATGCGCTCCTGTCCCGCGATATAATGGGTATTCGGAAAAATCATTATATGCTTGTATTCAACTAAAGGCTTGCCGCTGAGCACATCCACTTCGCATATCCTGTCCACTTCGTCTCCGAAAAACTCAACCCGTATGGCCTTATCCTCGCTGGACGGTGGATAAATCTCCACGCAATCCCCGCGCACCCTGAAGGTGCCGCGAAAAAAATCCACATCGTTGCGCTCATATTGAATTTCAACTAAACGCGCCAGCAGATCCGCGCGGTTAATTTGAGCGCCCTGCCTTATTGACAAAGCCATATTCTTGTATTCCTTAGGGTCGCCCAGGCCGTATATGCATGAAACCGAAGCCACAACTATTACGTCCCGCCTCTCCTGAAGAGCTGCCGTTGCGCTGTGCCGCAGTTTTTCTATCTCCTCGTTGCTCTCCGCTTCCTTTTCTATATAAACGTCGGTAGTGGGTATATATGCCTCAGGCCTATAATAGTCGTAAAAGGATACGAAATATTCCACAGCGTTTTCAGGAAAAAATTCCCTAAACTCGCTGCATAGCTGCGCCGCAAGCGTCTTATTATGCGCTAAAACTAGTGTAGGACGGTTGATATTAGCTATAATATTCGCCATAGTAAAGGTTTTTCCCGAACCGGTAACCCCAAGCAGCACTTGCTCCCTCAATCCGTTTTGAATGCCTTCGGTAAGCTTTTTTATCGCTTCGGGCTGGTCCCCCATCGGCTTGTACTTTGATACCAGCTTAAAACGCTCCAACAGAAGTTCTCTCCTTTGTAAAAATTATCAGCGGCAAAACCGGGCATTGCCGCGCAAATTAGCATAACGCTTTTATCCGCCTCTAATATATTACTGACGCGGTAAAAAGGTATTGTATTATTATAACACACTTCGGTAAAAAATAAAGTGAAAAGGAATTAAAAACAGAAAACGCGTTCTATTGTTCAACACATAATTCAAATATGCAGCAGCCGCAAAAACCAGCCGTTATCCGGCCTTAATACCAATCCGCCGGCAGCGCGCGCCTTGCAAAACCTTCGCCCAGCGAAACGCCTCTAATTAACACTACAGCCGCGGCAACCGCGTGGGGGGGGGGGGGGGGCCCAACGAGCGGCCGGTTTAACCGGCCGCTCGTTTAAAAGCCCCGAAAACCCTCCGCAGCATCTAAGGTATGCATTGCCCCGGTTAAGGCCATAATATTAACCGAGGTGAACAATATGAAATATTTAAATCTGCATGAGCTGCTGACCCACAGCAGCAGTACCCGCCGCTATTTCCTTTTACAGAAAGTCGAAATGCAGATTGCTCTGCATAAGCGCGGCGATTATATCCATTCAGCTCATGAGCTTCGCATGCACATAGATGCAGTTAATGCTTATAACCGTATATCCACACTCAGCGGCATGCCTAAACAGGATATTGAACCATAAATAAAAAAACACCCGCGAACATTGTCCTAATCCGCGGGTATACCATTTATAATGCTTCTTAAAAAGGAATAGCAAGCTGCATGCCGGGCAGTATAATGTCCTCAGCGTTCATATAATTAACCCTTAAAATTCTCTCAACCGGCACGTTAAACCTCTTGGCAATCATATATACGCTGTCTCCCGGCCGCACAACATAAACATATGTATTTTCCGTATCCGGAACGCATATTACGCTGCCCGTCTTTAAATTATTCAAGACCTCCTGTCCGTTTAAATGCTTTAGTATATTTACCGTTGTGCCTATGCGCCTTGCTATAGTATTAAGCGTGTCTCCATCCTCAACAATACAAGTAATGCATCCCGGCTCTTTTTCTTCTTCAGGAACAACCTGCGTCTGCGAAAAAAGGCCTTCCATCGCATCCCGCCCGGGCAGCTCAAAAATAACCATGCCGTTGCGCCACCATTCGGGCGGCTTCCATCCGATAATGGGGACTATAAGCAAATCGCCGGCATTTATACGGTCTGGATTTTGTATGCCGTTGACCTTTTGCAGCAGTTCTGTATTCGTTCCAAATTTATCCGCTATACTTTTAAGCGTATCCCCTCTTTGAATAGTATAATAAGCAAACATAAACACACTCCCTCACCCGATATATAAAATAAACACTATATATCATATGCCGGAAAAAGGCGCTGTGTTCTTATTCTAAATTATCTCCCTTATAAAACGCGCGCAGCTTTCAATATCCAAAGCAACTCTGTTTCCGCTCATGCTCGAGCCCATACTTGCCCTGCTCAACGCCTCAACGTCCCCTAAATTAAGATAGCTTAAGCGTCCTGGAATGCCCATTTTTTCATTCAGCTCCTCAATATAATCAATAAGCATTTCCGCGCTGGAGCTGCCCAATGCCCTATATGCCAGCAGGGCGTAATCCTCCCGGCAAAGCTCCATATTAAGCCGCATAACATGGGGTAGCAGCACAGCGCACGCCTCTCCGTGCGGCACATTATAAAGCGCCCCCAGCCCAGCCGCTATTCCATGCGCCGCCCCCAGCCCGCTGTTAGCCAGCGCTATGCCGCTTATAAGGCTCAGATAGCACATACCCCTGCGGGCAGCATGGTCATTCTTATCCCATGCTTTAAAAAGGCAGCGAAACTTATCAGCCGCATCGGCGCACAACGCTCTGGTAAGGGGCGTCGCCTTTTTGGAAGTATAACTCTCAATTATCTGGGTTATCGCGTCCATACCCGTGCGTGCAGTTATCTCCCTGGGCAGCCCGTAAGTAAGCTGCGGGTCCACTAACGCTGCGCGCGCAAGCATTTTATCGCTTCTCAGGCTTTTTTTATAGCCTTTTTCCAACGAAGTTACTACTGCATTCTTTGTAGCCTCAGAGCCTGTCCCCGCTGTAGCAGGAACAGCTATAAATGGAACAACTTGCCCTTCCAGTTTTTTAGGAGCGTCAGTAATTTCAAGATACTGCTCTACTCCTCCTTCATTATTTATAAGCGCAGCCACGCATTTAGCTAAATCTAAAACGCTTCCCCCGCCCACTCCCGCTACCGCGCCGCAGCCGGCAGCCCGGGCTGTGTTTACTGCGCCGTCCACCATTTTTAAAGAAGGCTCCCCCGTAACGCCATCAAAAACAGTATATTTAATATTTCTTTGCTTAAGCCCCGCCAGCACGCCGTCCAGCTTTCCCTCTTTCAGCAGGGTTCTGGATGCCGCTATAAAAATATTGTCCGTATAGGCTGAAGCGCATTTCTCCAATTCTGCAATACAGCCTTCTTCAAATATTATTTTTTCAGGCATTTTCAAATCCAGTCTCATATCCAGCCTCCTATAATATTACGCGCTATTTTTTAAAATAAATCGGCCAAAAACTTAATATGATATTAACAGGCGACCATAAATATGGCAAGCAGATTTTAACAAGCAGTTTTAAGGAGAATTGAATTTGAGAAACGCATTGATAAAAAATACAGCTATTCTAATTACCTCCAATATAATAGTACGCTTCATCGGGCTGGCCTATAAGGTTTGGCTGTCGCGCAGCATAAGCTCGGAATCGCTGGGCCTGTATCAATTAGGCATGTCGGTATATATGCTGTTCGTAACCTTCGCCGCTTCAGGGCTGCCCAATGTTGTTTCACGCTACAGCGCCGCCCGCTTTGCGCGCAACGATATTCAGGGCGCAGGCTCGGCCCTCAAAAACGGGCTTAAAATCGGATGGGTTATATCTATTTTTAGCGCCGCCTTTATGCTGGCAGCCTCCAACCTCATAGCAGGACTCATGATAAGAGACGCCAACGCAGGAATAATAGTGCTAGCCTTAATACCCGCCGTACTCTTTGGGGGAGTAGGTTCCATACCCACAGGCTACCTGCACGCCTGCGGGCGTTCCTGGGTATCCGCCCTGTCCGAAATAATAGAACAGCTCTTTAAAGTAGGCTTTGTAATTTCCGTATTCTATATCTTCGGCGCCGCCGATAAATACAGCGGCGCAGCTATAGCCGCCGCAGGCATAAGCGCAGGAGGGATTATCTCCTTTATAGTTATCCGGCTGCTGACTGGTAAATTGCCCGGCAAAACCGACAAAAGCAAAATCTCCGAAATGGTTCGAGCCGCCGCTCCGCTTACCGCCAACCGGCTTATAGGCTCCCTGCTTTCTATGGTCACAGCTATAGTAATTCCCCTCCGTCTGGCTGCCGGCGGACTTTCTCAAAGCGAGGCCCTATCCATTTACGGCGTGCTTACAGGAATGGCTATGCCCATAGTCTTTCTTCCGTCAACCATTACCTCGGCGGTCTGCGTTGTGCTTCTGCCCGATATCGCCCGTACCAGAGCGTATAACAACATTCCCCTGCTGCGCAGCAAAATAAAGCGCGCTTTGTTCTCTATCGGCGGTATAGCGCTGTTTTCTGCCGTCATAATTTCACTTCTGGCGCGGCCTGCCGGAGATATACTTTACAATCAGCCCCTGGCCGGTACGCTGATGCTCGCCCTGGCGCCATATACAGTAGTGAACGGGCTGACGCACATAAGCTCCACTATACTAAACGGCTTGGGCTATGAGGGTAAGACTTTTAAAATAAGCATTACCGGCGGCATAATTTCTCTGCTCCTTACCTATATACTGACCGCTCCGCTGGGCATATACGGCTACATACTCGCCATGCTTATACAAAGCGCGGTTTGTCTTGCGCTGAATCTAATATGCATAAGGCTCTCTCTTCAGGGAAAGCTTGCAAAAAAGCGCCCGTCTTAAGCCTGACCGTACCCTCAGTTTACAAGAAACTACACGGTCAGAAGGCATAAAATCTGAGTCCTGCTGCGTTGCTTTGATTCCATGTACGCCCGGTACATGTCGTTCAAGCGTCTTGCATGACGCAGATTTTATGCCTTCTGACTCTGGAGAGCTCAAGGAAAAAGAATTTCTTCATTTTCAAGGCAGACGTGTATACTGATTGAGGATAACGCAGAAAATGAAGAAATTATCCCGTTTTGAGGCGTGTAGTTCTTTGTAAACTGAGGGTATTTTCAGCTTTAATATTTACACATATATAAAACAGCGACGTAAAAGGTCAAAAAATGCTTGCTATATTTTAAATTTTATTGTATGCTAATTATGAAATTTGCAGAGTAGGTGTGCGCGCGTTAAGTGCCGGGAAGGATGGGAAGTCGCCCCCGGACGAAAGGCCATTACGGCCTGCGGTGCGCCGCCGCGTCCGCTGCTGAATAAGGATTATTTTTATATCTCCTTATTTTAGGAAACTGCATTTTTCTAGAAAAGGAGGTTTTTTATATGAAAACAAAAAAGAAAATTGACGTCAAAGCGCTGACGGTATGCTCGCTGCTGGCAGCGATGGGAGTTGTATGCAAAGCGCTGCTCTCCATTAACATCACCATAGGCTCAGCCTTGCTTTCCAGGCTGGGAGTGCATGTGCTGTTCATTTATCTAGTAGCCATAACCTACGGTCCGCTCTTAGGAGCTATAACTGGAGGCGTTATAGACTTATTAGGCACCCTCCTGGAAGCCAAATACGCGCCTAATCCCGCATATACCCTTACTCTTGCATTAACCGGAGCGGCAATATGGGTAGTATTTAATTTTCTCGATAAAAAGACAAACCTAAAGCTATTTTATAAAATATTGCTTACGGTAATAATAATCCAGACCCTTGTCACTTATCCGTTAAATACCTTCTGGAACTCAGTTTTTTATACCGGCTTCAATTTATTCTGGGCCGAAGCCATTAAGCGCGCACCCTCGGTATTATTCTATATAATTGTCTATCCCGTTATCTTAGGCACGCTCCTGCCCATTATGCGAAAGGTGCTTGGATACAACAAAAAAGAAAAAAGCGCCGCTTAAAGCTTTCAGCACATATTAGCTTTTAAAATATCGCCCGGCCGCAGCGGGGCATGGGCCGATAAAGTTACAGGCGCGCCCTGCGGGCGCGCCTGTTATTTCTTTCCGCGAATAAAAACGCTATAAAAAAGGGGGGCGGCTCTTGCGGCCGTTCCGGCCGCCGGGCCTCCGGCCCGGAGCAGGCGTTTTACGCCTGCTCAAGAGCCGCCCCCTCGCCGCCGCAAACAGTTTTAACTGTCTCCAATTCAAGCTTCCCCGTCCAGCAAACGATACACAATCTCATTTACAGCCAAGGGGTTGCCCCGACCGCCCGTCGCAGCCATAACCTTTCCTATAACTGCCTTAGCCGCTGCTTTTTTGCCCTGTCTGTAATCAGAGACCATTCTCTCCTCAGCAGCCATAACACCGCGCGCTATGCTCTCTAAAGCAGCTCTGTCGTTTATCTGTTCCAGCCCCCTCTGGCAGACAATCTTTTCAGGCTCCCCGTCTGTTTCCCATATCTCCTTAAGCAGCTTTTTAGCAGTACTGCTGTTTATTCTCTCCTGCCCGGCTAATTCGCATAAAGCAGCAAGATTGCGCGGGCTGACCATTCTCTCGTCCTGCGGCGCGTCAGAAACCAGCATATTCGCAAGCTGCTTTGGATATTGAGTAAGCTTAACCGCCTCTTCAAAAAACTGCGCTAGGCTTAAATCATTTATCAGACTTTCCGCATCATATGAATTCAATCCGTACTCTCTTATATATTCTGCTTTTCGTACGTCGGGCAGCACGGGTATTTCTGATTTAAGGCCCTCAATATATTCTGCGCTGTTTTCTATAGGAGGCAAATCCGGGTCGGGAAAATACCGGTAGTCATTGGCGTTCTCCTTTCTGCGCATGGAATAGGTCTGTCCGCTGTCCGGGTCAAAGCGCCTGGTTTCCTGAATTACTCCCTCTCCGCTCTCCATGGCCTCAACCTGTCTTTTATATTCGTATTCTATAGCCTTAACTATAAAGGCAAAGGAATTGAGGTTTTTCATCTCAGTACGCACTCCAAAAGCAGTCTCCCCTTTTTTGCGCACCGATAAATTTACATCGCAGCGCAGCGACCCCTCGTTCATTTTGCAGTCTGATACGCCAGTATACAAAATAACCGCCCTTAATTTTTCCAGATAAGCGCGAGCTTCGGCAGACGAGCGTATATCCGGCTCGGATACAATTTCAATTAACGGCACGCCGCAGCGATTGCAGTCTATTAAGGTGCCCATTTGAGGGTCGTGTATCAATTTGCCCGCGTCCTCTTCAATGTGAATGCGGGTTATGCCTATGCGTTTTTTCCCCTCAGGCGTTTCTATATCGATATATCCGTTTTCGCAAAGCGGCAAATCATATTGAGAAATCTGATACGCCTTGGGCAAATCAGGATAAAAATAATTTTTTCTGTCCTGCTTTGAAACAGTCGCTATCCGGCAGTTAGCCGCTAAACCGGCCTTTATGGCATAATCCACTACCTTTTTATTCAGCACCGGCAGCGTCCCCGGCATACCCATGCATACTGGACAGCACTGCGTATTAGGTTCTGCGCCAAAATCAGTTTTACAGCCGCAGAATATCTTGGTTCTGGTTTTAAGCTCCACATGTACTTCCAACCCTATAACCATTTCATAATCCTTAATCATTTTTTCACCTCCATTTATACCCGGCGCGCCGTCCGGCCGGTTTCGGACGTATAAGCCTTCTGAGCCTGAGCCCACTCCTCAAGCGCCCTGCCCGTTCTGTAAAGCAGCCCTTCTGAAAAATGCGGGCCGATAAGCTGCGCCGCTATGGGCAATCCATAAGAATCCTCAGCGCAGGGCAGGCTTAAAGCAGGCACTCCCGCAATATTCACAGGTACTGTATACATATCTCCCATATACATCTCCAGCGGATTGTTTATCTTTTCTCCCAGCTTATAAGCGGTAGTAGGGGCTACAGGCGTAAGCAGTACGTCGCATTTTTCAAATGCCGCCTTAAAATTATCCGCAACCAGCGTCCTCGCCTGAAGCGCCTTTTTATAGTATGCGTCGTAATAACCCGAGCTTAATGCAAAGGTTCCCAGCATTATCCGGCGCTTAACCTCCGCTCCAAAGCCCTCGCTCCGCGAATTAATATATAATTGAGTTATATCCTCGTATTCTTCGCTTCGATATCCGTAACGCACCCCGTCAAAGCGAGCCAGATTGGAGGATGCCTCGGCGCTGGAAAGTACATAATAGGCAGGCAGCGCGTATTTTAGCGAAGGCATATCCACCCACAGCACCTCTGCGCCCATTTGCTCCAGGCCCTTAGCGGCTCTTAAAAGCCCATCCTTTATCTCCGGACTTATGCCTTCTTCATAAAACTCCCTGGGCAGGCCTATTTTCAAGCCCTCTACCCCCTGCTGCATACCCAAAAGCAAATCCTCCGCTCCGCGCGGAGAGCTGGTTGCATCCCTGCGGTCCTGCCCGGCTATAGCCTGAAGAACAAGCGCGTTATCCTCTACGCTGCGGGTTATAGGCCCAATTTGGTCAAGAGAGGAGGCAAAGGCCACCAGGCCGTAGCGAGACACCCTGCCATAGGTGGGCTTCAGTCCCACCACGCCGCAAAAGGCCGCGGGCTGTCTTATGGAACCGCCTGTATCCGAACCCAGCGCAAAAGGAGCTTCTCCCGCCCTGACCGCAGCAGCCGAGCCGCCCGAGCTTCCCCCGGGCACGCGCGTAAGATCAATCGGATTGCGGGTAGGCCCGAAATACGAGGTCTCTGTAGTGGAGCCCATAGCAAATTCATCCATATTTAATTTGCCTATAAGCACGCAGCCCGCCTGTTCAAGTTTTTCATATGCGCACGCGCTGTAAGCCGGAATAAAACCTTCCAGCATTTTAGAAGCGCAGGTGGTTTTAACGCCCTTAACGCATATATTGTCCTTAACTGCCATTGGAACTCCGCCTAAAACGCCGTTCGGCTTAACCGTTTCCGCTCTCTTAAGCGCGTTTTCAATTTCCAGAGATATATAGGCGTTTATTTTTCCATCCTCCGCCTCAATCTGCGTTATATAAGCCTCCAGCGCCTCTCTCGGGCTAAATTCTCCCCTCTTCATAGCCGCGGCCAGCTCTTTAACCGTTAATTCAACTATTTCGCGCATAGCGTTCCCTCCTTATTCCAATACCTTGGGCACGGTTATATATTCGCCCGTTTTTGTCCGAGCGTTTTTAAGCAGCTCTTCCCGCTTATAGGCTTCTCCCGGCTCGTCAGGCCTCATTACGTTTTTTAGGCCGGAAATATTAATCGTCTCCCTGTCCGCCTCAATTTCAGAAAGGCGGCCCGCCATCTCGATAATATCCATCATATCCCGTTCCAGCGCTTCTTTTTGGTCCGCCGGAATACTAAGCCTCGCCAGCATCGCTATATTATCCAAATCCATTTTCACTCCGGCCTTTTTGCGCTCAGCGTCCCTGTCCCCGCACGCAGTCCCCAATTTTAATGCTTCAAGCTGCTCTCTGTCCACATAGTCAGGCGCGCCCGTCATAACGCATACCGCTTCTTTATTTTTAGGAAAGGCGATAACCTCTCTGAGAGAATCGCATCCCAGCATAAGCATTACCAGCCGGTCCAGCCCAAAGGCAAAGCCGCCGTGCGGCGGCGCGCCATATTTAAAAGCATTCACCATAAAGCCAAAGCGCTCTTCTATCTCCTGGTCTGAAAAGCCCAGCGCCTCAAAAACCAGCTTTTGTATTTGCTGGTCATGTATCCTTATGGAGCCGCTGCCTAATTCCACGCCGTTCAGCACCACGTCGTAGGACTGCGCCCGAACCCTTTCAGGAGCGCTTTTCAGATATTTTATATCCTCCGGATAGGGCATGGTAAATGGATGATGAGCTGAAATATATCTCTTTTCCTCCTGTGAATATTCAAACTGCGGAAAATCGGTAACAATTAAAAATTCATATTTCCCTTTATCCCTTAAGCCCAGCATATCCCCTATTTCCAGTCTCAGTCCGCCCAGCACCCTTGAGACAGTCGGCTGGCTGTCCGCGCAGAAGAGTATAAAATCTCCCGGCTCCGCCTTTACCCTTAAAGCGACGCCGTCCAACTCCTCTTTAGACATGAATTTAGTCAGAATAGAATAATATGAGCCGTCAGGCTGGACGCTTATCCAAGCCATTCCCTTAGCTCCCAGGCTTACTGCCCTGCGAGTCAGCCCCTCTATTTCAGTACGGGTAAAGGCCGCTCCGCCCTTAACGCAGAGCGCACGCACCCGGCCCTTTTGCTCTATTGCCTTCCTAAATACTGAAAAGCCGCAGCCTTTAGCAATATCGCTCAAATCATATATGGGCATATCAAAACGCAAATCCGGCTTGTCGCTGCCGTAAATATCCATGGCCTCATGCCACGTCATTCGTTTAAAGGCGGGCAATTCAATATCCAGGCACCTCTTAAACAGATATTTAAACAGCTTTTCCAAATGAAGCAGAATGTCCTCCTGGCTTACAAATGAAAGCTCCATATCCACCTGGGTAAATTCAGGCTGCCTGTCGGCGCGCAAATCCTCATCCCTAAAGCAGCGCGCTATCTGATAATATTTATCCAGCCCTCCCACCATTAAAAGCTGCTTAAAAATCTGCGGGGACTGGGGCAGCGCGTAAAATTCGCCCGGATGCACCCTGCTGGGCACAAGATAATCCCGCGCCCCCTCGGGCGTAGACTTAGTCAGCATGGGGGTTTCCACCTCTATAAAGCCCTCCTGCTCCAAAAAGCCTCTTACAGCCGACTGCACCCCGCTTCTGAACCGGAGATTGCGCTGCAATTCCGGCCTGCGGATATCCAAATAGCGGTATTTCAGCCGTAATTCCTCCCGGGCAAGAAAACCGTCCTCCATGGGAAAAGGCAGAGGTGCGCATTCGGAAAAAAGCCTTATTCCATCCGCAGCCAGCTCTATAGTTCCGGTTTTTAATTTAGGATTATAGGTCTCCTGGTCTCTTATTCGCATAATTCCGCTTACCTGCGCCGCAGACTGGTTTTTTATGCCTTCAGCCAGCCTAAAATCCTCTTCGGAAAGCAAACGGGCGTCAAATACCGTTTGCAGCGTGCCTTCCCGGTCGCGCAAATCAATAAAGATAATTCCGCCCATATCCCTCTTTGTCTGCACCCAGCCGCACACGGTAACTCTCCTGCCCACCTCGGCCTCGGTCAGCTCTCCGCAGTAATGCGTCCGTTCCATATTAACCTCCGTTTCTCCGCCCCGTTCGGACGGCACATAAAAATCAAAAAAGCAGCCTGCGTCCTAAAAGCCTATCCGGCTTAAGGGACGAAAGACTGCCTGCTTCCGCGGTGCCACCCAAATAAATCATAATTATGATTCTCTCTCCGGCACTAAATAATGCCTGCCGGCTGTAACGTGCCGGAAACGTCCGCGCCTACTTGCCTTAAAAAGCTTTGGGACGGAGGCTCCAAGTGTTCTTTCTCCAAAAACAGGGCGCGGCGCTTTCAGCAAATTGCTCCGCTCTCTGAGGCCCTTAAAATTCCGGATACTTTTCTCTTCATAGCCCTTTAGTTATTTTGTTTTATAATTTATATCACAGCCGCGATAAAGTGTCAAGCGGTTTCTTTATTATTCTGCTCAATTTTACCTTAGATAATACCCGCTTTAATATGCAGAACATTAATTCAGCTTTGCTCCGCATGCATGGATTTATATATAGCCTGCATACGCATATCAAGGCCATAAGCGTCCTCTGCGCATCTGTACAGTTCTTCATATAACTCCTCCGAGGGCTGAGTTTCCGATTTATATTTAAGCTGATGCTCCAGGCTGGCCCAAAAATCCATAGCTATCGTGCGTATCTGCACCTCTACCGGAACATATTCCGTGCTCTCGGCTAAAAATACCGGTACCCGGACAACAAGATGCAGACTGCGGTAACCATTGGACTTAGGATTCTTTATATAATCCCGCGTCCGGACAAGGGTTATATCATCCTGCTTTACCAACAGCCGAGCTATATGATAGATATCGTCCAGATAATTGCATATTACCCGCACGCCCGCTATGTCGGTCAAATTCTCCCGTATTGATTCCGTGCTGAATTCCAGCTGCTTTTTTCTCAGCTTTCCCGCTATGCTTTTAGGCGTCTTAAGGCGGTATTCCATATGATGAATGGGATTATGGTCAAATTTAACATGAAATTCATCGTCCAATATTTCCAGCTTGGTTCGTATTTCCTTTATAGCCGCTCCGTAAAGCTGACGCATGGTTATAAAATCTATAAACACCTCGGATAATTCGGGCGGTATAGGCCATTCGGAATTATTTTCTGAAATATTGGCCTGCATAATCTTATCTATAGTCATTTCAATCCTCCATAAGCGTTATTCTTAAAAACCTCTCAATTATATTATTATTCTAGCACATCAATATAACCATATCAATAACCGCGTATGTATAATATGTTAAAAGCAGCTACCCTCAGTTTACAAATAAGACGGTCAAAAGGCATAAAATATGCGCCCTGCTGCGCTGCTTTGATTCCATGTACGCTTGGGTACGTTTCTCCCTCAAGCGCGCTTTACCCGACGCAAATTTTACGCATTTTGATTCTGCGACCTCAAAAAAAGAATTCCTTCATTTTCAAGGCAGACTAAGAAAGCGTACGGGAAAATACGCTGATTGAGGATAATACAGAAAATGAAGAAATTATCCCATTTTGAGGCATGTAGTTGCTTGCAAACTGAGGGTAATAAATAATAATAAAAGGGCCGGCGCGGCCGGTCCTTTTATTATTGCTGCTTTGCACTTATAAAGGAATGATTACTTTCTCTTTCTGCTTATAACAAGCGCTCCGGCCGAGCAGGCGGCTACCGCCAGATAAGCCAGGGTGCCGAAATCTCCTTCATCGCCGGGCTTTTCCGGTTCAGGCTCGGATGCCTTTGCAAAATCAGGAATATCCTCGGTGCTGGCTACGATATCGCCAAGCACGAGATGGCTGTCGGCAGAGAAAGCCATAGTCATCATATTAATATGATATTCAGCGTCCGCAGCCGCTCCATCAAAATTCTGGCCCTCAGCCGGTTCAAGCGCCCCATCCTCCGACTTGTCAATAAAGCAGTTTATACCAACAGCCGTATTGGGGATAAGAATCCAGCCGTTAAATTTAGCCGGCACGGTTATTTCGGTGCGCACGCCCTGACGGCTCATGCCCGAAGCGTCCGCTTCCCTGAAAGTTACGTCCAGATTCTCAGTCATATCCGCGTTATAGGCATACAAATCCTTTACAACAACGTCGCCATTCGGGTTGCCGCCAGAAACTACAAGATTTATGTTAAACATAAAGACCAACGGCGCATCATTCTTATTCTCCAGCTTAAAGGCAATATATTTGTTGTTCCTGTGTCCCGCCCAGTTGCCTATATAGCCCGTAGCGATATTAAGGTCAACATAGCCGCCGGTTGCTCCGGCAGTAAATTCAACGCTGCTGCCGTCCTCGGCAACCTCATAATCCATATTTGAACCCTGTATAGCGCCCGAATTGCTGTACGAGCCGCTGGCCGCAGGAAATGCATTCGCTGCCAACGAAGGCATAACCGCTATGCAGAGCGCCAGCGCAACGGCAAGTATTAATGAAAACTTTTTCATGTCTAATACCTCCTAATTCCTTTTATTTGATTTTATTATAAGCACTTAATGCTATATTATACAACCAACAAAAGTAACTTAAATTAGCACGATATTAACATTCAGCGCATAGCGGACATGCAAAACAAAATTGACAAAATCCAACGGCCGCTATAAAATGAAACATATATAACTTAAGGAGATAAATTTATGAAACTGGAAATGCACGCGCATACTAATGAGGTAAGCTTCTGCGCGCATGTATCCGCAAAAGATACTGTAAAATTATATAAGGACAACGGCTATGACGGCATTGTAATAACAAATCACTACAGCCGCTATTTCATAGATTTAATGCGTGATTGTTCATTTGACCAATTGATGGATTTTTATATGAACGGCTATAATCTGGCCAAAGAAGAAGGGGAGAAATTGGGGCTGGCTGTTTTTTTGGGGCTGGAGCTATGCTTTGACGCAACCCTTCCCACAGATTTTTTAGTATACGGGCTGGACGAAGAATTTTTGCGCACTCATGAATTCCTTAATCAAATGGACCTGGATTCCTTTTTGAGCATACTGCCCGACAGCGCGCTTATATACCAGGCTCACCCTTTCCGCAATCATATGCATATAATTCCTCCGGGCAAGCTTTTTGGAATTGAAACGCATAACGGAAATCCGCGTCACGACTCCCGAAACGACATAGCAAACGCCTGGGCTGATAAATTTGGAATGCATAAAATATCCGGCTCGGATTTTCATCAGCCTGAGGACGCAGGCCGAGGCGGATTAATATTAAATCAAACGGCGCATAATAACGGAGAGCTTATCGATATACTGCGTGCCGGCGATTACCGGCTTATCCAATAAATTAACGGCCCCGCTCGCCCTAGGGCGAGCGGGGCCGAGTCTGCCTCTCCGCCTTAAAGCAAAGCTTTAAGGCGGAGAGGCAGACTCAGGGCCCGGCCTTCGGCCGGGCCCTGCCCATTTTATTTTTTAGCTTTTATTATTAAAAAGCTAGGCTTTATAAACTCTTTTTCCAGCCCCGGAAGAATCTTCAGCGCCTGCGCGTCAGGCAGCGGCTCCCGCATTTCTTTCACCATAAAGCCCGCTCCTGCAAGCGCGTTAACTATCTCCGAAACAGTCCGGTGATATTTCTCCACGCCGTCCACGAACCAATGCACAACCCTTTTCCCGCTTCTCCCGTAATCAGACATTGTATACGAAACATATTCTCCCGCCTGGTTTTCATTATAATGGCCCAGGCCGCCAGCCGTAGCGGTAGCAATAGGATGCTCCTGCGAAAACAGCAGCTCGCCCCCGTCGTTGATTAAGCGGTAAATATCCGATACAAACTGCGGAAAGTCCATTATATAATGAAAGGCCAACGAGCTGTAAACAAAATCAAATCTTTCATTCAGCTCGGATATGCGAGACATATCCATATGCATAAACCTAACGCCCGCCGGATTATCCCCAGAGGCCGCCTCCCTTAGCATGCGCTCGGAAATATCCACGCCTACCGCGCGGCTTGCCCCGCGTTTTATAAAATCCCGGCAGTTATCTCCATAACCGCAGCCTAAATCCAGCACCGCTTTTCCATGCAGTTCAGGCAGCATGGCCCTCATAGCCGGCTGCTCCAACAATTCGTTATAATTAACACCGCTCCTTCTTAGTTCCATATAGCCGTTAAAAAATACCGAATCGTCAAATATATTGCGCGCCAAGCTTATCTCCCTCCCAGCATATTAATCAGCCGCCTGTAGCACGTTTCCAATTCCTCCAGCCTCTCATAGCATTTATTATATACCTCAATAATAACTGGTCCCTGATACTCGATATCCGCCAGCCTGTCAAAAAAACTGTCAAAATCGAACTCTCCCTTTAAAGGCATATACAGCATGCCCTCATGGTCGTAATCGCATATATGCACGTTGCTGAGTCGTTTCCCCATAAGCTGGAGATATGCCATATAATCCTCCCCCGACTGCATAGCCTGCTTAATATCTAGTGTCGTATAAACCGGGCAAGAGCAATTCCGCGCCAAGCGCGTTATAAAATCCGGATGGTTGTAATGGGCCCAATGCACGTTTTCCCAGGTCAGCCTTACCCCCCTGCGCAGGCAGAGCTCGCTTAAAAATGCGGTACGCTCGCCATAAAACTTATAATCGGTATTATATTTCATATATTTTATAATTCCCGGCCCATGCATAACATAATTTTTAGCCCCCAGGCCCTGAGCTATCTCCAAAACGCTCTCAAAAATAGCCAGAGCGTCGTCAAACTGCCTGCCTGAAGAAAAAAGCTGCGCTTCAAAATGAGTATTAAGAGTATGTACCGAGCTGACCGGCACTCCGGAAGAATTTTGCGCGCTTAGAAGCTTCCCCAAAAATTCTGTTTTATATTCGCTGTGAGACGAAAGAAAAACCTCCGCGCAGGAGGCGCCCATATCGCCTATCCACTTCAGGGCGTCCTCCGTATTAAGCCGCCCGTGCAGAGAAGCGGTTGAAATTCCAAGCTGCATATGTCCTCTCCTTTCTCAGCCCATTTGGTCCAGATTCAATTTAAAGCTGGGAGCAAAATGCTCCATAAAATACTTTACCTCAGGCGCATCTATTTTTCTTATTTCTTCCAATATACCCTTTTCAGCACTGGCAAACTCAGTATTGCCCAGATTAAGCTCTTCTACGCACTTAAAATAAGCGCATAGCTTATCTGCCCATTTTACAATTCTATTAATTTCCTCATCCTCGCACAGCATATACTGCTTATATATATTATGCAGTTCATCCGGCAGCATATCAATGAGCCGGCGGCAAGCCACATTTTCCAGCGCCTTATACGCAGTCTTTATTTCAGGATTATAATATTTTATCGGGGTAGCCAAATCTCCGGTTATTATTTCGCTTGCCTCATGAAACATAGCAACCGCCGCAGTTTTATCCGCATCTATATTGCCGCCGAAAAATTCATTCCTGATAATGGCTAAAGCATGCGCCAGCATCGCCGTCTGAAGTGAATGCTCCTGGATATTTTCCTGTCTGGTGTTGCGCATAAGACCCCAGCGCTCTATATATTTCATCCTAGCCATATATGCAAAAAAATGATACATTATCTATCCTCGCTTATATATTCATAATATATAATTATAGCATAGGGCGCTCCTTTTCTCAATCTGTTATTTTAAATAACTTATTACGGCAAAGTGTAATCTCGACGTTTTTCAGGCCGCAAAATTAGGCGCGGCGGTCTGCAGCCCGGCCAACGGCCGGGCTGCAGGGCCCCCGGTTTTTCGGAAAGCAAAGCTTTCCGAAAAACCGGGGGCCGCATTTGGCCTGAGCCCCATAGGGCTCAGGCCAAA
>URIR01000031.1 GCA_900547955.1 uncultured Eubacteriales bacterium
CTCTTCTCAGCCGTCTTTCCCTGCGCGCCCATTTATATTGCCCGCCCGCCGCGCGCGTTTCTCCCAGCTTCAGGCAAATAACCGCATAAGATATTGACAAAATTTAATTAGTTGTTTAAAATACCTAAATAACTAAGAGCTATACAAAGCCTATAAACAGGAGATAAAACCAATGCTGGATATAAAATTTGTTAAGGATAACCCGCAAGCTGTAAAGGATAACATACAAAAAAAATATAAGAATCATTTGCTGCCCCTAGTAGACCAGGCGGTCCAATTATACGACAGCAAATGCCAGGCCAGCCGCCGTGCCGATGATTTGCGCGCTAATCGTAATAAACTCAGCAAAAATATCGGCGTTTTAATGGCCCAGGGCAATAAAACTGAAGCGAATGCCCTCAAAGCGCAGGTTTCCGCCCAAGCCGAAGAATTAAATCAGCTTGCTCAAAAAGAAACCCTTCTCCAGCAGCAGCTTAATGAAATAATGCTTAAACTGCCCAATATGGTGGATTCCTCCGTGCCTATAGGCAAATCGGACGAGGATAACGTTGAAGTACGCCAATATGGCGAAAAAAAGTCTCCTGTCTTTGACATACCATATCATACGGACATAATGGCTAAATTCAACGGAATAGATAAGGAAGCGGCTGGTAAAGTAGCCGGCGAGGGCTTCTATTACCTAATGGGAGATATAGCCCGGCTGCACAGCGCCGTGCTATCCTATGCGCGCGATTTCATGATTAACAAAGGCTTTACCTACTGTATCCCTCCCTTTATGATACGCAGCGGAGTGGTCTCAGGCGTCATGAGCTTCGAGGAAATGGACGCTATGATGTATAAAATCGAGGGCGAGGATTTATATCTTATAGGTACCAGCGAGCATTCCATGATAGGCAAATTTATAGATACCATAACGCCCGAAAGCGAGCTGCCTCTTACGCTTACCAGCTATTCTCCCTGCTTCCGTAAGGAAAAAGGCGCTCATGGAATAGAAGAACGCGGCATATATCGTATCCACCAGTTTGAAAAACAGGAAATGATAGTTATATGCAGGCCCGAGGAAAGCATGGAATGGTTTAATAAACTCTGGGGCTACAGCGTAGAGCTTTTCCTCTCCATGGATATTCCCGTGCGCACGCTGGAGTGCTGCACCGGCGATTTGGCCGATTTAAAGGTAAAATCCTACGATGTTGAAGCCTGGTCCCCCAAGCAGCAGAAATATTTCGAGGTGTGCTCATGCTCCAATTTAGGCGACGCCCAGGCCCGCAGGCTGGGTATCCGCATTAAAGGCTCGGACGGCAAAAAGTATCTGGCTCATACGCTCAATAATACCGCCGTAGCCCCGCCGCGCATGCTTATAGCCCTGCTGGAAAACAATCTCGAATATGACGGTCAAAAATACAGCCTGAACATTCCCGAGCCTCTGCGTCCCTATATGGGCGGCCAAAGCAAACTGCTTCAAAAATAAACTTACTATAAAATATAAGGCCCGGAGCGAAAAACAACGCCCCGGGCCTTATAAATTTCATTAATCCTATTTTTCCAATTTCGGTCCAGAATCCTTAATATAAAGCTCCATAGCCGTTCCCGAATCCTTAACCAATACCTCTCCCCGCACGCTAAGCAGCCTGCACGCCACATATATATCCCCCGCCGCGCCCGAAATATTTATAACCTGTATAATAAATACCACCCAAAACCAATCGTATGGCGCAAAATAATTTGCCGCCGCCAATGCGACACCCCAAATCACCACAGGCGCAAGCCCAATTACTATATACTGGCCCCGAAAATAAAAGGCGTCGCTGCCCGCATACGCATATAATCCTGAAAACCCGTAAAACGGTTTGCGGCCGCTGAAAGCCCAAAATAACAGCCCGTGCACCAATTCATGCAGCAATATATAAGCTATCATGCCCGAGACAATAACCCCCAGCTTAAGCAAACCCTCGCTCGCGCCGGTATACGCGCTCTTAATAGGTATAAAACGGGCTGCAGCGACAACCATAACCGCAGCTATTACCAGCGCGCATATATTAACCGCCAAAGCCTGCTTTTTATTATTCTTTAAATCTATCACCGCCTGAAGGGTATAATTGTCAGGCAGCTGCGTCCCGGCCTTTTTCATAATTCTACCTCCAATACGGCAGCCTGGTATAAAGCGCTATGTTATGATTATAGCATCTAGCGCGCATAGGAGCAAGCGCAAAAAAATGTTTTTATATACCGCCCTGCGGCTTAAATGCCTCGCCTGCAGTATCGCCTAAAAACAGACGTAGACGTCCGCTTCGACCGCTCAAAGGTATTCAAGCATTGACTATAATACGAATTCGTATTATAATGCTTTCGGTAAGCAGAGCAGCCTGTTTTCAAAAATCTACGCGGCCGCAGGCCGCGGTCAACGCAAAGAATTCAGCTCTGTCAATGCCGGAGGTGAAAATATGGAACAGCTTAAAGAACAGATAAGACGGCTTATAATAGCTGTAAACAAAATTGACGGACTTTATTATCAGGAAGCCAAAAGGCTAGGGATTAAAGGCAATACCCTTTCCCTGCTTTACGCGCTTAACGATTCCCGGCCTCATTCGCAAAAACAGATATGCGAGCAATGGCTCATTCCCAAAACCACAATAAATACCATAGTAAAGGAATGCGTATTAAACGGCCATATAACTCTGCTGCATGAAGAGCATTCCAAGGAAAAAGCCATAGTTATAACGCCAGCCGGCCGGGAATATATGCAGAAGCTATGTGGAGACATTTATTCCGCTGAGCAGGCCGCCATGGCTAAAACCCTCGAAAAATTTTCCAATCAGTTTATATCAGCAATGGAGACCTTTGCCGACAGTCTGCAGGAAGGCTTTAACCGGCATGAAACCCATTTAACCAAGGAGACGGATACATGAACTCTAAAAACCTTTTTGCCAACACTCCTCCTATAAAATTATTTTTTATTGCCGCCCTTCCCGGCGCGTTAAGCATGCTGGCGTCGGCCTTATATGGACTGCTGGACGGGATATTTGTAGGACGCATTTTAGGAGAAACCGCATTTGCCGCGCTTAATTTGGCCTTTCCCTTTGTAGTAATAAATTTTTCTCTGGCCGACCTTATCGGACTAGGCTCGGCCGTGCCCATAGCCATAAACCTGGGCAAAAAGCAGGAGCAGGAAGCCAATAACATATTTACCTGCGCCTGTGTAATGATTGTGCTTACAGGCGCGCTGATTGGCGGCGCGCTTTATGCTGCCGCCCCTATCCTTATAGGCATGCTGGGAGCGGAGGGGGATTTAGCGCGCATGGCCGTTGAATACATGCGGGTTTACGCCATATGCTCGCCCGTTACCACCATAGTATTCGCTATGGACAACTATCTTCGCATATGCTCAAAGATACGGCGCAGTCTGGCGCTTAATATTCTTATGGCCGTTATAGGAGCGGCGCTGGAATTTACCTTCCTGTTTATATTTAAATGGGGCATCTGGGGGGCGGCGCTGGCCACCTGCACAGGCATGCTGCTCTGCGCGCTGCTGGCGCTCTATCCTTTTTTAAGAAATAAGCTTCAGCTGCGTTTTTGCAGGCCGCGCTTTCATCTGGCTCTTATAAGGCAGATTATAACCTGCGGAAGCCCCAATTTCTTAAACAATATTGCCGGGCGCATTATGGCTATCGTTATGAATGCCGTGCTTCTGAGCATGGGCGGCGAGCCCGCTGTATCCATTTACGGCATATTGATGTATCTGGGAGAAATAGTCCAGCCCGTTTTATACGGAGTATGCGATTCCCTTCAGCCGGCGGTCGGCTATAATTGGGGAGCGCGCAATTTCAGCCGTGTTAAGGCCATAGAAAAATGCTGTTTTGCCGCCGGCGCGGTAGTTTCAATTGGCTCTGCAGCCATAATGCTGGCTTTCCCCGCTCAGCTTGTTTCACTATTTATACAAAATCTGGATTCCAGCTTTATCGGCATGGCCGCCGGCGCGCTGCAGCTATTCAGTCTAACCTATATAACCCGCTGGTTTTCCTTCGCTACCCAAAGCTTTATGGTCGCGGTAGATAAGCCGATGCCCGCCTCTATAATTTCAGTTTCCACAGCGCTGGTTTTTCCTATTATATTAATAGGCGTGCTTTGGCCGCTCCAGCTTACGGGACTGTGGCTGAATTCCTCTGTAACCGCCCTGCTGTCCGGCATTCTCGCAGTTGCCGTTATGCTCCGGTTTAAAAAAGAATTTAAGCGGCTTAGTACTATGGAAACGCAGGGAGCGCCCGATAGGTTCCAGGGCCAGCAGACTCCAAACGGCTGATTTATAATTTCATGGCAAAAAGCGAGCTTTTTGCCATGAATATGCGGCGAAAGCCGCTCCTTGGGGCGTTTGGCAGGCTTTAGCCTGCCTCAGGGCGGGCCTCTGCCCGCCCTGAGAGCGGCCGCCAGGCCGCAAACGCCCCCCATATAGCGGCATAGTCCCCAATAGGAACGCCATTTAATGGCGTTCCTATTGGGGACTATGCCGCTGCAGCCCGGCCCTGCGGCCGGGCAATATTATTAAAAATTCGCTAACTCTTCTTAGCCTTTTTCCCCGAAGCTGTTTTTTTAACTGCCTTATCGCCATCTTCAGCCTGCTTCTTTATGCGGGTGGGACATTCAGGATTAATGCAGAAAGGCCGCCCCTTATATCCGCTTACCAGTATTCCGCCGCATTCAGGACATTTCTCCCCTGTCGGCAGACCAGGCGCCGCAAAATCACAATCTGGATAATTCTCACAGCCATAAAACTTCTTAAAGCTCTTCTTGGAAGTCTTTTTTATAAGCTTGCCGCCGCACTTGGGACAGGGCACCGATACCTCGTCCTCAGGCAGAGGCTTGGTGTTTTTGCATTCTGGATATCCAGGACACGCCAAAAATTTACCGAATCGAGAGGAACGAATCACCATATTCCGGCCGCATTTTTCGCACTTAATATCTGTCTCCTCAACCGGAACCTTTACTCTCTCCGAATTACCCGCCTCCTCAACGCTCTTTTCAAAGGGACCGTAGAATTCCTTCATAACATCTACCCAATTCTTATCCCCTTCCTCCACTTCGTCCAGCTTCGTTTCCATATCGGCGGTAAAATGCACGTTTACTATATCGGGAAAGCTCTTATTCATAAAATCGTTTACGCATATTCCCAGAGCCGTAGGAATAAGCTTTTTCTTATCCCTCTCCACATACTGCCGCTCAATTATAGTGGAAATTATCGGCGCGTAAGTACTGGGCCGGCCTATGCCCTGCTCCTCCAATTCCTTAACCAGAGAAGCCTCGGTATAATACGGCGGCGGCTCGGTAAAATGCTGGTCGTATTTAAATTCTGAAAACGCAGGCTTATCTCCCTCGGCCAGGGCGGGCAGCGTCTGCTTTTTCTCCTTTTCCTCCTCATTGTCACGGCCCTCTATATAAACAGTCATAAAGCCGTCGAATACTCTCTCCGAAGCCGTAGCCCTAAAAATATATCCCCGCGCCTCTATATCAGCAGATTTTGTCTTATAAACCGCGTCAGACATCTGGCACGCGACAAACCGTTCAAAAATCAGTTTATATAATTTATACTGGTCGCTCGTTAAAAAGGCTCGAATGCTCTCAGGCTCGCGCGCAAGAGAGGTAGGACGTATAGATTCGTGCGCGTCCTGTATATTCTTTTTGGATTTATAGTAGTTAGGCGAAGCAGGAAGATATTCAGAACCGTATTTGCCGCCTATATATTCCCTTACCTCAGCTATAGCTTCGGCAGCTATCCTTAAAGAATCGGTACGGATATAGGTTATAAGGCCGACGCCCTCTCCGTTTATCTCTATACCCTCATATAGGCTTTGCGCCACCGACATGGTGCGCTTGGCCGAAAAGCCCAGCTTCCGGGAAGCCTCTTGCTGTAGCAGACTGGTTGTAAAGGGCGAAGGAGCGTGCTGCTTCCTTTCCCCCTCCTTATATTTTATTACCACATATTCCGCGCCTTCAAGCTGCGAAATTATTTTTTCCGCCTGTTCCTTGGATTTCAGCTCCAATTTGCCTTCAGCCGTACCGTAAAAGGCGGCTGTGAACTTTTTTCGGTCCTTAAGCAGCACAACGCCCAGCAGCCAGTATTCTTCAGGCACAAAGCTGTCTATAGCCCTCTGACGGTCCACTATAAGCTTTACCGCCGGCGACTGAACGCGCCCGGCCGAAAGCCCTGTTTTTACCTTGCGCCATAGCACGGGGCTTATTTCATAGCCCACCAGCCTGTCCAGCACCCGACGCGCCTGCTGTGCGTCCACTAGATTGCGGTCTATGGGCCGGGGATGCTTTATAGCCTCCTTTACCGCCTGCGAGGTTATTTCGTTAAATACCACGCGGCAGTCGTCAGTCTCATTTATATTAAGCAGATGGGCTATATGCCAGGAAATAGCCTCTCCTTCTCTATCCGGGTCGGTTGCAAGAAAAACTCTCTGCGCTTTTTTAGCGGCTTTTTTTATCTCGTCCACCGTCTCCTTTTTGCCCGCCATAGTCTTATATTCAGGAGTAAACGAATGCTCAACGTCTACGCCCATTTTACTCTTAGGAAGGTCCACAATATGCCCGCCGCTGGCTAGCACTAAATAATCCTTGCCTAAAAATTTGCCTATAGTGCGGCATTTTGTGGGAGATTCCACAATCAAAAGATTATACATTTAATTTCCTCCGAAAATCTGCTTTTTATTATTCAGCGTATAAAGCTTGCCCGGGAGCTGTGTTACTATACCACGCATTTCTAGCATTGTCAAAAGCCCGCCCAGCTCGGCGGCGCTTAAAAGGGTGCCGGCGCAAAGCTCGTCCATGCTCATATCCTTTTCCATAAGCAGCCCGGCTATACGCAATTCCCTCTCGTCTAAATCTATTTTCTGTTCTTCCTCGTCTCCAGAGGCAAGCCCCAAATGCTCCAGAATATCCTCAGGACCAAGCGCCGCGGGCAGCCCCTCCTTAATCATCATATTCGTACCGGCCGAAGCAGGAGAATCTATATTGCCCGGAATAAAAAATACGTCCCTGCCCTGGTCTATGGCGCAGTTCGCCGTTATAAGCGCGCCGCCCTTTAAGGCCGCCTCCACCACCAGAAGCACCTGAGAAAGAGCGCTTATTATACGATTGCGGCGAGGGAAATTTGAGGGCAGCGGCGGCATGCCCGGGGCAAATTCGCTTATTATCAGCCCGCGGTCGGCAATCGCATCATAAAGTCCCTTATTGTCAGGCGGGTACGCTATATCTACGCCGCAGCCCAATACGGCTATAGTCTTGCCTCCCGCCTCAAGCGCTCCTTTATGCGCCTGAGTATCTATGCCTCTTGCCATGCCTGAAATAATACAAAGCCCGTTCCCAGCCAGCTCGCGCGAAAAGCGCATAGCCGTGCTCTTGCCATAATAGGTACAGCGCCGCGAGCCTACAACGCCCACGCTGCTCCATGCCGTCAGCGAAAAATCCCCCTTATAATAAAGTACAGGCGGGGGATTCTGTATATTTTCCAACGTTTCCGGATATGCTTCCATACCCCTGCATACGGCAGCCACGCCCAGCGCCTCAAGCTGCTTAACATATTCTTCTATATGTCTTCCGCTTTTATGAGAAAGCAGATAGTCTATAAGCTCCCTCCCTAGATAAGCTATATTCGGATTGCTTAAGCTTATATTCTCCCAAATCTCCATTGGAGAAGAATAATCCTCCAGCAGCCTGCCGTATCGGTCGCAAGTCATGCCGGGCGCAGACGCAAGCGCAAGATATAGAAGCGCATCTTCATTATAATACATACAGCCTCCGAAGCTCAAACCGCGCGCATATTCTCTATGCCGCGCTCAAAAATTAGACTTTATGCCCTAAAATACTATATCTTAAAAGATATCATACTGAGGACCAAAAATCAAGAGAAAAAATGTAAGCAAAGAATGAAGATATTACAACGCATACGGCTGCTCGGCGGTTTCAAGCTGAACAAAAAAATTAAACAGGCCCTTTCCCCTGCTGAGCCGGGAAAAAGGGCCTGAAAACCGAACGCCTGAAAATAAACGCTTAATTTCCGCCGCCCTGCCAGTACTTCCTATCCAGATTGCGGTACTGCACAGCTTCAGCAACATGCATATCCTCTATGCGCTCGCTTGCTCCCAAATCCGCAATAGTGCGCGCCAGCTTTAAAACACGGGTATATGCGCGGGCGCTTAATTTCAGAGTATTAAATGCATTTTTCAGGAGTCTTTCAGCCTGAGGAGATAAAACGCAGAACTTATTCATCTGAGCGCTGCTCATCTGCGAATTGGCATGACAGACGCTTCCTTCAAATCGGCGCGACTGTATTTCCCGCGCGGCGCAAACCCGTCTTTTTATGCTTTGGGAGCTTTCCTCCTCCTGCTCCTGCCTTATTTGGCTGTAAGTGACCTCCTCCGCCTCTATCTGTATATCAATCCTGTCCAGCAAGGGGCCGCTTATACGCGAAAGATACCGGCTTATCTGAGAGGGAGTGCATTTACATTCCTTAATACGCGAGCCGTAATTTCCGCACGGGCACGGATTCATAGCAGCCACCAGCATAAAGCGCGCCGGATAGCTCACGCTGCCCGCCGCGCGGGAAACCGTAATAAACCCGTCCTCCAGCGGCTGTCTCAGCGCCTCCAATGCCGCCCGCGAGCATTCGGGCAGCTCGTCTAAAAAAAGCACTCCATTATGAGCTAAGGACGCTTCGCCCGGCCTCGCCTTAGGGCCGCCGCCCGTAAGCGCAGGAGCGCTTGCGGTATGGTGAGGCGCTCTGAACGGACGCTCGGTAATTATTCCCCGGGCGCAGTCCAGCACTCCCGCCGCTGAATGTATCTTAGTTACCTCCAGCGCTTCTTCAAAGGATAAATCGGGCAATATGGAGGGCAGCGCCCGAGCCAGCATGGTTTTGCCAGAGCCGGGAGGCCCCAGAAGCAGTATATTATGGCCGCCGGCCGCCGCTATTTCCATGGCGCGCTTGGCCGCGGCCTGACCCTTTATCCGGCAGAAATCCTCCGCGGCCGGCTCAGCCTTTTTAAGAGCGTCCCAGACCACGTTGGGAACCCGCTCCAATTTAATGTCTCCTTCAAAAAACCGCACCAAACGGTCCAGCGTATCCAGCGCATATATCTCCATATCCGAAATAAAGCGCGCCTCAGCCTGGTTGCCCGCCGGCACTACGGCCTTTTTAAAGCCCTGCTCCCGCGCGGCAAGCAGGATGGGCATTACTCCATGCACAGGGCGTATATCCCCGCTTAATGATAACTCGCCAATTAAAATAAAATCATCAGGCATAAATTTAAGCTGGCCGCTGGAAAAAAGTATGCCGGCAGCTATTGGAAGATCGTAAAGCGTTCCCTCCTTGCGGACGTCAGCAGGAGCAAGATTGACGGTTATCCGACCCGGCGGCAGAGAAAAACCGCTGTTTTTTATCGCGGAACGCACCCTTTCCTTCGACTCCTTAACAGCCGCGTCAGGCAGGCCCACCGTCTCCAGGCCGGGCAGCCCGCCTGATATATCCGTTTCCACCAGCACCTGGCGCCCGTCCAGACCGTTAAGCGCAAAGCTTCTTACCCTTGAAAGCATACCCGCCTTTTTCCTCCTCTAAAACATTTTTTATAACCAGCGGCGCCGGCTCGCCCCGCCCTATGCCCCGCTTAAAATTAAGCGGGGCATAAATGAGCGCGCCTGCCGCTTTTCCCGCCCCTATGTTTTTCCCTTTAGCCGAATCCGTCCGCACCCCAGCCGCTTATATTGGGGCGCGCAATTATATTATTCCCGCCCGCTCGCCTGCTTCCCGGCGTTCCGAAAAACCACAAACTTATTGCCCAGGAAATTAAGCACGGTAGTAAAGGGCAGAGTTATCAATTTAGCCAGCTCCTCTACCACTCCTAACGTGCCCAGCAGCCGGCAGCTCAGCCAGGTCAGCCCGTAAAGAAGGCCGTTGAGCACTAAAAACAGCGCAATTCTTCTGCCTGACCACTTCTTCTGCTCAAAGGTCCAGCGCGAATTGCATATAAAGGAGCAAACCACTCCCGCGCACCAGCCCAAGCCTATGGCCAGAAAATCTAAATTTTCATTTCTCCCCAATACAAGATTATAGCTCAGTACGAATACGCCGTAATCTACCAGCGTATTAAGCGCGCCCACCAAACAGAAGCGCACAAACTGCTTAAACGCCGTATACTTATTTTCTCCCAGCTTATCCAGCAGCCAGCCCTTTATTTTATCTATAAGCTCCTTCAAGACAAAACTCCTTTTCTATCAGCTATGGAAGGTCCAGGACGGCAGCCATACCAGGAAATTATCCACATACCAGCGGGACACCAGCATGCCCGAATAAACGGGATAGAACATAACGAACAATACCAGCGCAAATGCAAAAAACGCAATTATTCCGGCAGACACGCGCTTTTTATTTCGGCCCTGCGCGCACTCATAAAGCTTTTTAAAGACATAAACCGTAAAGGCCATTATAAAGGGCAGAGAAGCAAAATAATGGTATATAAAGGTGGACCTGGGCACCAGTATCCAGGCCAGATAATTAGCTGCAAGCCCCAGAGTGATAAAGAGCAGCATCTGTACTTCCCTGTTCCGCCTTAAAAGCATTTGAGGGGATGTAACCTGATATCTGCGGGCCGCCTTTTTGACCAGTATTGCAATGCTTATCACCGTGCAGACCAGACCCGCCCACCATATAAGGGGATTGCCGCAGCAGGAAATGCATTCCATCATGCCCGCGGGCGCAGTATCCACGCCGTCGTAGAACCACATGGGACGCGCCATAACCGGCCATTCGTACCAGGGAGAGCGGAAGCCGTGGCTGTCCGAAAGCCCTGAATGGTAATTGAACATTGCCTCCTGATTCTGCCAGATTATATCATACCACTTCTTGCCCAGATTCTCAGGCGTATCAAAATACGGTATATAGCTCAGGCAGTATATTATCACAGGTATAATAACAAAGAACAGCACGCAGAACAGCAGCGTCAGAATTACATTGCGCAGGCAGCTGTCGCTTATATGCTTTAAATACTTTATTTCGGCCTGGCTGTATTTTTCCGGACGCTTAACTGCGTCCAGCGCGCGCGTATATTCCATTATCCTGCGCCCCAGGCTTATAAAGAAGATAATCGCAAGCCCCGCGCCGGCATAAAGGCATATCCATTTTGTAGCGGCTCCCAGCCCGAAGAATATGCCCGAAAGTCCAAGCGGAATAAAGGTTTTCCATAGCTTGTCCTCATAAAAGCTCATGGTATAGTATTTATACATGCACAGGAACATCAGAATGATAAACAGTACTGAATAGGAATCTATGGTAGCTATCCTGGTCTGTACAAAATGCATGCCGTCAAGAGTCATAAGCAGCATTAAGGCCGAAGCCCATACCCGCTTCTTAAACAGCAGCTTGCCGAAAATATACATGGCGGGCAGCATCAGAATGCCGGCTACTGTGCCGCAGAAGCGCCATCCAAAAGGATTCATGCCAAAGGCGCGGATGCCCATGGACATTATTACCTTGCCCAGGGGCGGATGAGTCCATTCGTATACGTTCCAGCTGTTTATATGCTCGTAGGCCGTGCGCGCATGATATATTTCGTCAAAATACATGCAGGACATATATGTGCGCACAGCGGCGGTATCCTGCTCGTCGGCCAGGCAAAGCGCGCCGTGCTCTCCTGAAACGCCCTGCACGCTCTGCACAGGCACAATAATATCCTCCTGCGCATCCTGATAAAATACTATTTCATTTACGCGCATGCCCTTATTAACGCTGTCCGAAACTATCTTGAAATAGCGCGCGCGCACATTGACCGTCTTATCTCCGTTCAATTCGCCCGGCTGATTCCATACAAACAGCTTAAAGCTGTTGAATTTCAGAGTGTCCAGGGTATTCCAGTTGACCCCGTCCTCCGAATAATAGAGATACATATAATAATCGACGGCCACTTCCTGTACGTTAAGATTTAAATATATGCGCTCTATATCATATACCGCCCCAAAATCTATTACCGCCTCTTCCCCAGGCGTTTGACTCTCCCAATATGAGGAGGGGGTATACTCGGTAGAGCCCAGATTTATAAAGGCAACCACCGAATAGATTATAGTTACCACGGCCATTATCAAAATATCCTTTAAATCAAGCAGCCGCTTTTTATGCGCCCTGTTGAAATCATGCCGGCGCTTGGATTCAAGCGCAGCTATAACCTTAAGCTCTTGCAGGCTCTCCGCCTTGCGCACAAGAGGCGTGCCGTCAGAGGCAATCTGCTCCCCTTGGCAGGGCGGCACGCTCTGAGAGCCTTCAGTATTTTCCGCGCCCGAGGCTTTTTCCACACTCTCCGCACTCTCCGCAATTCCCGGGCCTGCCGCTTTTTCCGCGCTTGCCGCGCTCTCCGCAATTCCCGGGCCTGCTGCTTCTTCCGCGCTTGCCGCGCCCCCCGCAATTCCCGGGCCCGCTGCTTCTTCCGCGCTTGCCGCGCCCCCCGCAATTCCCGGGCCGCCCGAATTATCCATATTTTCCGCTCCGGCTGGAATATCCTTGCTTGCCGTATTATCAGCATTGTCCGCGTTCTCCATTCCGCCAGGCAAGCCGCTGTTATTTTTGTTCATATCATCCATAGCAATACTCTCATCCCGCAATATTATAGGAGTAAAATCATCCCCGCCCCGTCCGGAGCCAATAAGCTCAAACTCCTTTATATGCCCTCCCCTTATTGAAAAGGCCACATACACCAGATACGCATACAGCAGGCATATTAAAAGGGAGCCTATTATCATAAAGGGGCTGTCCGCCGCCATATAGCTCTGGCTCTCATTGCCCGTATAGGCCTTTCCGCCGTAGGCATAGAGCACAAGCGCCACATTCAGATAATGCACGCCCGACAGTCCGGCGTAGGCGTATATGAGCCGCCTGTCCTTATATACGACAAAGGCCATAAGTATCAGAGCCAGCGCGGGGAACATATATCTTTCATGCACCATAGCCGGAAGAGTGGCCACACCCGCGGCAATAACAGCCGCGGCAAGGAACATATTTCTGTTCTTGGGCTCTAATTTATACCCGTTTTTTCCGTTCCTGGCGCGCACGCGCTTAAACCAGTACAAAAGAGTGGGAATAATTATGGCCAGCGCCATCATTACGGCATTTATAATATTATAGCTTATGCCCAGGAACTCGCCTTGGTTTACATTCACCCACTGGCCCCCTATCAGGCCGAAGAAATCAAAGGCGGAGAGGGTGCCGTAGGGATATTGGCCCATAGTGTTGAAATAATGCTCCAGCAGCCAGAAAATATTAGCGCCGTCCGGCATGAATATATAGCTCAATGCAAAGAATATGGCTATTGAACCCAGCATGGAGCCGGAAAAGGCCAGCACGCGCTTTTTAGCGACATCCCGTTTTTCGCCCCTAAAATCCTGAGCGCATTCAATCATGCCCTTAACCGCTCCAAAGAGCATAATAGGCGCGAATATCAGAGCCTGGGGCTTTATTAGCAGCGCGGCGAGATATGAGAAAACTCCCAAAGCGTATCTGCGCTTGATAAAGAAGTATATGGCCAGGACGATAAACAGCATAAGCACCGAATCCACCTGACCCCAGGAGGCGCTGTTAATTATAACGGCGGGATTAAACACATACACCGCCGCAAGGCATGCGCCCGCGCGCGTTCCCAGCTTTTTGGAGGCCACGCGGTATATAAACCAGCCCAGAATCAAATCGCAGGCTATGGGAATCAGCTTAAGCAGCACAAGGCCCATGGGGCTGTCCAGAGTCCCCAGGGGCAGATTCAGCCATTTGGCCAGAGTGCCTATAACGCCCAGGAAAATCATATAAAGAGGCGGATAATCACAATGGGTATTATAGAGATTGAGCGGGTCCTGGGCCATTGTGCCCGCCCAGCTTGAGAAGCAGTTTATATCGGTATAAAAGCCGCGGACATTAGAGGCCTTATAAACCCTTATCAGCAGTCCTATAAAGAGGATAAGCCATATCCACCACTTTTCACGAAAGAGATTATTATTCATGCGGTAGCCGAAGGTAAACACCAATATAACGGCCAGTATAAACAGCAGGCCCAGTCCCATGGATTTGCCCTCTATGGCCTGTACGTCGCCGGAGGGACGGGTATCTCCGCCGTTAAGCGTAGACGCCCAGCTTACGGGCACTACTCCCTCGGGAACTGAATCCACCTGCACCAATTCAACATTGTCAAAATAAGCGGTGCCCATGGAATCTCCGCTGTAAAAGCCCAGACGCATGGCCACAAGCACGCTCCTCTGCCCGGCGCCCGTCTGGCCGTAAAAATCTATGCGCGTCCAGGAGCTGTCCCCCGAAAGCGTCTGGCTGATATAAAACATCTCCATAACCGAGACGTTGGCGCAGGCTTTATTGGAGTCTATGCCCGATTTAGCCTTAACATCCTCAGTTTTCACCCAGGCGCTGAGCCGGTACACGGCGTTGGGATTGACCGAAACCTTTTGGACAAACCGCGCGTCGTTATAGCTGCCGCTTACTATTTTAGCGCTGTTCCCCTCGTATCCATCCGACTGAACGGAGAATTCCGCTCCGGCGGTATAGGCTTCGGTATACCATTCGGCCGGAAGCCCGTTTTCAACCTCCTCAAAGCCGCCGTTCTTTATCAAATTTACCTCTTTAGGCTGAAAGCCCACAAAGGAGGAAATAATAAGCGCGGCGGCGACAGCCAGAATTAAAACTCCGGCTGTTATAAGGATAATTTTCTTGGTTTTTTTCTTCATAAAAGCACCTACCGTTTATTCAAATGCATTTTTTATATGTCTTATATCGCCAAATGAGAGCGGGCCGGATAATTCCAGCACGTCAAAGCGAGCGGGCAAAGTTATCCTGTTCTGGTCCAGATACGCCTGAGCGGCCCTTTTAAGGCATTCCTGCTTGCGCAGAGCGACCGCCTGAGCGCCCTCTCCCCAAACTCCGTTAGAGCGGTATTTAATTTCAGCAAACACAATTATGCCTGAATCATTTGCTATTATATCTATTTCCCCGCCCTGAACGACGTAATTCCTTGCTAATATCTTATAGCCCAGGGCCTCTAAATACCCGCAGGCCGCTTCCTCAGCCAAATTCCCCCGGCCCCTTAGCCCCTCGCTTTTACGCTTTGGAGTTAAAAAGGAGAGCCTGTGTATAGGACACGGGCCGTATTTTTCCAGCATTGCCCTATGCTGCGGCGTGCCGTAGCCTTTATGCTTTTCAAAGCCGTACTGGGGATATTGCAGCGCGTATTCCAGCATTAATCTGTCTCTGGTAACCTTAGCGACTATAGAAGCGGCCGCTATGCACAAGCTGACGCCGTCTCCGCCTATCACAGCCTGCTCTCTCTTTTTATCCAGCGCGCCCGGCAGAACGTTGCCGTCCGCGAGCAGATAATCAACAGGAGCCTTGGAAGCCTCCACGGCCCTGCGCATAGCCAGCAGGGCCGCGCGGAGAATATTTATTCTGTCTATCTCCTCCTGGCTGGCCATGCCTATACCCACATACCTGGCCTCAGCAATTATTTTATCATAAAGCGCGTCTCTTTTAGAGGCTGAAAGCTTCTTGGAATCGTTTGCCTCCAGGGGAGGATTATCATAATCCAGCACGACGCACGCGGCCACTACCGGCCCCGCCAGCGGACCGCGGCCCGCCTCGTCCGTGCCCGCCAGGCAATTAACGCCGCGTTCAAGATATTTTTTATCATATTCAAGCCGTTTCAGGGCCTGTTCCAGCTTTTGCTGACCTGTCAAAGCTTTCCCGCCTTTCAAAGGGGCTGTTCAAAGGTTACGCGGCCTATACGGCCGCTGCGCAATTCGTTAAGGATAGTTTCGGCGCCCCGCAGCCGGTCGGGACGTCCGCCTTTTAGCACAAAGCCTCTTTTGAGGCATATATTATCAAAGGTTTCAAGCGGCTGAGTATCCACGGGCACGCCGTATCTGCCGGCCAGCAGCTGGGGATACATTGCGGACAGGTCTTTCACCAGGCAAAGGGCCAGCTCCTCCTTATCCAGCGTATCGTCGTTAATAGCGCCGGTATACGCCAAACGGACGGCGCTCTGCTGGTCGTCCAGGCGCGGCCATAGCAGCCCTGGGCAATCAAGCAGCTCCATATATTCTCCCACCTTTATCCACTGCTTTCCCCTCGTAACTCCGGGCTTGTCCCCCGTTTTAGCGCGCGCCTGGCCGGCGAGCATATTTATAAGAGTAGACTTGCCCGAATTGGGTATGCCGCAGACCAGCAGGCGCAAGGTTTTATTTATACCTCTCTGCCTGTAGCTTTCAATTTCAGGGCGCAAGAGTCGGTTTATCATTTCCAGCAGTTCCCGGCGGCTGCCTGAGCGCGCGCATATCTGGGCCGCCTCATAGCTTCCGGAATGAAAATATTCAAGCCAAAGCCTGGTTTTTTCAGGGTCGGCTAAATCTGATTTATTTAAAACGAATATTTGCTTTTTATTTTTAAGCAGCTTATCCAAATCCGGATTACGGCTGGAATAGGGCAGGCGCGCGTCCAGCATTACAATCGCAGCGTCTATTATTTTTAAATTTTCCTCCAGCATTCGCCTGGCTGAGGCCATATGGCCCGGATACCAATTTATCATTTGAGCTTCAGCCTTTACAATTTATTACGTATAAATAGATTGGAATACTCATACGTTTATCATTATACAATACTTTCTCTATAATATCCAGCATTAATTTTCTAATATATCTAACGAAACTTAGATGCTGGATTGGGGGGGAAGGCGGGGGCGGGGGGGGGGGGGGGGGGGCGGGGGGGACGCTCAATGCCCTGTTTCGGGATAGCGGAGCTATCCCGAAACAGGGCATTGAGCCTGCGTCCGGCGCCCTATGGGCGCCGGACGCAGAAAAAGCTTCGGTTATTTAAATATGAAAAGCCTTAAAAACGCTGAGGCGGCGCGGTGCCCGGCCTGCGGCCGGGCTGCAGCGGCAGTTATTCCTAGGAAACGCTTCGCGTTCCCTAGGAATAACTGCCGCTATATTTTGGCGGCGTTTGCGGCCGGAACGGCCGCCCGGCTGCGCAGGATGCGCAGCCGGGGGCAGGCTCCGCCTGCCCAAACGCCGCCAAAATTCCGCGCCGCCTAAACCGGCTATATCCGCTCACCCAAAAACCTTAATCCTCAATCTGCGTCAATCCAGGGCCTTTTCAGTAAGCGAAGCCTCCTCCGCCCTGCCGTCACGCAAACGAATCGTCTTAATCTCATAAGGAGTCAAGCTCACCGTCAGTTTTTCCTTCAGCAGACAGCAGTCAATAATCGTCTCTGCCTGCTCCTCAAACGGATTGAACAGCCTTAAAATATAACCGTCGCCGTCCTCCGCCTGCTTAAAAACAGTAAGCTCCACTTTATCTCCCTCCAGCCTCAATGGGCACTCATCCTCAGCGCAGACAGTTCCCGCCGGGAAAAAAGCCAAAGCATACGGCCGCTCGTTAAAGCTGTCCGCCCTGCGCGGAACAGCCCGCTCTATCTCATCCAAAGAGCCGAATTTAACGACAAATTCAAATACCGTCTCTCCTAAATCCATATGCGGCATATACCTGTCCTGCGGTACCAGCGGCCTGTCGAATATGGGATGAGCGCAATACGCCGCCGACCGGAGCAGGGACAGATTTAAAGCCCCGTCCTTAACGCACGAGCCATATATCCCACTATTTATTACAGCCAGCGCGCAGCCTTCCCCCTTAAGCATTATGTATTTCTGAGATACGTTTTCCCTGCCGTCCACAGGCAGCTCCTGAACGCCGTAAGCGGTCTGTCCCATGCATCGGGCGTCCTTTAGCGCCGCCGGTATGTGCAGCTTAACCATCTTCTGGAGCTCCGCCCATTGCAGCCGCACGTTTATTTGTACCTCGCCTGTATCCTTGGATATTATATAGTTTATAAACGCGCGCGAACGGTTATATCCTAAAGCCGCCTCAACAACCGTGCGCACCGCGCCGTTCTCTATCACACGCACAGCCTTAAGGGGCTTTTTAACTCCCGACGCCTCCGCGCATTCTTCAGGCGAAAGCAGAGAGAATTTGCCTATGACTGTGTTGATATAATTAACCGTCATCTCCCAAGGGTCTGCGCTGTCCGCTATTATGTTTAATGAAATAGGCTCTCTAAGATACTGGCGCCCATCCGATATCCAGCTATCAATATATCCGGTATTTTTATCAATCCTTAACTGCGTGTTACCGCCCTCAAGATAAATATAGGAATTATCCTCCTGCGTTTCAATGGCGGGCTTGCGCTCCAATTTAGTATATTTGCAGTCAAACCTGTTTATCTGCATTGGCTTAAGAACCCCGTGGAAAACCACCTTTTTACGCCAATCCATACTCAGGTTGCTGTGCTCCTTGGAAAATTGCGTCGGCAAAGCCTCTCCGTCCCTGTATACCTGCGGCATGGAAAATGCCTCGTCAAAATTGGCGCCCCACAGCATCATTTCGCATTCAAAATCTCCCTCTATCTCAAACGGATGAGGATTATAAATTAAAACGGGTATCTCGTCAGCCTGCGCCCTGCGCTGCCTGGATGCAAGCGCAAAAAACGCCCTGGCCCTCAATTTTGAAACTATCTCCCTGCCATGGTCCAGACTCCTAAGCGCGCCCTGCTCGCCCGGCTGAATGGAAGTGCCCGCCAAAATGTCATGGAACTGACACATAAGCATATCCCTCTGCGCCTCTGAAAGCTCCTCCTTGGGATATTTCATAAGGCCGGCTATCTGCGATGCTGCGCACATTCGCTCCACAGCGTATAATTCATTTTCCAAAGCGCGGTATTTCTGCTTCAGCTTAATCTGACTGGTATAACAGCCTACTCCCCAGGGATTCAATTCGCCGTCAAATTCGGGCAGCGCCTGCCCGCTGTCTTCTACCCGCTCGAAAAATTCCTCCGGAGTGGAATGCTTAAAGGTTATCTCCGGAGCGCTCTCCGAAATCAGCTTGTTCAGCGCCTCAATATCTATTCTGGACGGACCGCCGCCATGGTCCCCCATTCCCCACAGACAGGGGATAAACTCGCTGTCAGGATAGGCTCCTACCGTGCCCTTTACCTTATCTACAGCTCCGCCTCGGCCGGAGGAATACATCATGGGCATGCGCTGAGCCATAACCTTAGAGCCGTCAAAGCCCTTCCAGACAAACAAATCTGCCGGAAGGCCGCGAACCTCGCCCGTAGGCCGACAGAATATATAACCCTTATAGCCGCTCTTGGCCAATATCTGAACCAGCCCTCTGCTGTGTCCGAACGCGTCAAAATTATTGGCCACCTGAGGTGTTACTCCGAATTTTTCCATAAAATACTTATGCCCTTCGAGTATCTGCCGCACAAAGCTCTCTCCCGAAGGTATATTGCAGTCGGGCTGCAAATACCAGCCGCCCATTATATGCCAGCGTCCCTTTTTAACCAGCTCTCTTATACGCTCAAACAATACAGGTTCGTATTCCTCCACCCATCTGTACAAAAGCGCCTCGTTATGATTGAAAACAAATCCCTCATACTCTTCACAAAAATCCGCCGCTACCCTGAAGGTAGAAATAGCCTCGGCCGCGCCTTCCTCCCATTCCCACTGCCATACAGGGTCTAAATGCGCATTGCATATCATAAAAACCTGTTTATTCATTGCTTATCATCCCCTTTGTTTAATGGTAAATTTATTATACAATTTTATTTCTCAATTTTCAAGAGTTATTTGAGCTTTTTAATGAATTTTTTATGAATTAGAGTATTGACTAAATTATGTCGTTAGTGTATTATTAAGTTACACTCATCAAAATAAAAGAATGGAGGAGCACTTTAATGAAAAAAACCTTAGTTGTCATGCTGGCCTTGGTGCTGGCGCTGGCTATGTGCACTATGTCGTTGGCCGCTGTTGCCACTCCCTTTGACGACGAAAATCTTAAAGTAAACGTAGCTGTAAAAATGGATGAAGGAGATGTCTCAAGCCTGTTTGTGGGTACCGCTAACGCCAGCGATTCCTTAGGCCTGAAGAGCCCGTGGGTAGATACCTATGAAGGTGTTGTATATCTGAATGCAACATCCCGCGGCGCTGCCTGGCTGGGCTTTGTAACCGACAAGCTGGCCGATGTAACTAAAGCCGAGGGTTTTGGCTTCTATGTGCAGAATAATACCGGCAACGATTTGCCCCTTTCAATAGTTTTATCTACCGACGCTTCCGCCAACCTCAATAACGGCTCTTACGCCATAGGCTCCAATAAGGAATACGCCTTAGTGGATATGGATGGAAATAAGTCGGTTAAGACCGCTCCGGAAAAGACTCATCCTTATGCGCCTGAAACGATTGTACATTCGGATATCACCATTCCGGCAGAGTTTGAAGGACATGTCTTTATTCCTCTTGCCAGCCTGCAACAGGTTTGGGGAGGTCCGGACACTTCCCTGCCTTCAGACGCTAAAATCACCGGCTTCGGCTGGATGCCCAGCGATTCTGACGGGCACGCCTATGACAACGGCGATTTAGGAATAGACAACTTCTTCTATTACGGAGCAAATGTTGAGGAAGCCGACTCCGAATTGGTTCTGGGCGAAGAAGCCGGTCCTAAGCCCACCAATCCTGCTGAACCCGGCGCTACCGAGAAGCCAACTGAGCCCGGCGGAAATACCGGCGACGTTCAGCTCTGGGTTGAAATAGCTGTTGCTGCCGCCGCAATTATAGCTGTCGCCGCAGTTGCTGTTTTCAAAAAGAAAAAGAGCCAGGAATAATGCAGAAATAATTAATATTATTTTGTGATGTGTAAAAAGCCCCATTATCCGCAATAAAAGCTGATAAGGGGCTTTTTTAATCCTATTAATTTTTAAAAGAATTATATGCACAGCGCGTCATACGGCGCCCTTTTGAGAAACTATTTTTTCGCTGAGCGCAACCGCTCCCTCTATGCACTCCTCAAGCTTTCTGCCCAAAAGATAATTATACATAAATGCCGCAGAAAAGCTGTCCCCAGCGCCTACCGTAGAAACTACCGACGCCTGGGGTCTGCGCGAATAATAAAATTTATGCTCCGCGCAGGAATACACCATCGCGCCGTCGGCGTCCAGCGTGGCTATTATTATATTAAGATTAGGATAATTGCCATACAGCCGGCGGCAGATTTGCTCCAAGCTCTCGTTTTTACCCAAAACAAAGCTTTCCTCTCTGCTGAATTTCAAAATAGTAGCATTTTGCAGCCCCTTATCTATTATCTCCCCGGTGTAAAAATCCTGTCTTATATTTATATCGAAAAACGCATGTCTATGACCGACATTCTTCAAGATATGCTCAAGAGTACCTGCCGAACGCTTATCCCTTTGAGCAAGAGTACCGTAATATACCGCGTCAAAGCTTCTCCTTACCGGCATAAAAGGAATTGCGTCATACGCAACATTGCGCACCAGCTCATAGCACGGATGCCCGTTCTTCAGGGTAACATTGCAATAGCCCGTGCTCATCCCCGGCAGCACGGCTATATAATCTTTATTAATTTTATAAAGGTCGGCATAGTTCAAGGCGCTGTTCCCCATTGAATCGTCCCCTACGGCTGAAGCCATATAGCTTTGACCTCCCAGCTTAGAAAAATGCGCTGCAAAATTAAACGAGGCTCCTCCTATGCAAGACTGACCTTCAAAAACATCAAACAATATTTCTCCAAAAGCTAAAACAGACGGTTGCATATTAATAATCTCCCTATCAGCTATAATATAGTGTTATTATAGCATAAATATAAAATTATTTTACTATTTTTTCAGCGGCATTAAAAAGCAAGCGGCCCGTTTTGACGGGGGCGGCGCATTTAGGCGGCGTTTGACCGGCGCATGCCGGTCTCCGACGGGCTTTAAAAAAGCCCGTCGGGCGGCCGAAGGCCGCAAACGCCGCCTAAATGGAGCGCCCCTCAGGGAGCGGGGAACACTTTGTGTTCCCCGCTCCCTGAGGGGCGCTGCTGCCCGGCCGTGCGGCCGGGCGCCGCCCCCGTCAAAACGGGCCGCTTTAAATTATTGCTTGGATATCCGCTTCTTTTTCCCAATTACAATTATTGCCGTAACTATGCCTAAAACCACAACCGCTCCCACCGCTATAATAATCCATAATAGATTATTTTGATTTGATTCTTCTCCCGGACCAGAAGTTGATGTTTGAGTATTATTTGAAACATCCGCAGATAAACCTGAATTGGTAGACAAATCCGTGTTCCCGCTTGTAGGTTGGGTTGTCGGCTTAGCCGTATCCGGGGGCAAATCCGGCGTACCGTCGTCAGGCAGATAGGTAATTTCACCCTCGCCCTCCTGATAAAGCTGAATGGAATCCAGTATAATATTAAAAGATTCATATTCATCCAGCTCAGTAACATATCCTGGTGTGGGCAGCCTAAAATCAAACTGCACCATATAAACATTCTCAAAGGATATATATGGATTGGATAGTTTGGCTGGGTCATCCCATTGAATAAGATCCCATCCATACTCTCCTTCTCTGTCGTTTCCTCCTACTCCGCCCAGCGTCATAGGTATATCTACCCATCCCTCAAAGTCCCAGGGAATTATAATCTGATGATTGTTCCATCCCTCTGATACAAATTCCGCCTCAACCTCGTTTCCTTCCATATCATAAAGTCTTGTACCGGTATATAGGCTGAAACATACCATATTATCCTCAGAAGGCGCCGCAGGGTCAATAAAGAACAGCGGAATAGAAAGATAAATTGCATCATCAGTACTGTTCTTTATATAAAATCTTAAGCCGTCGGCGCTGCTCCAGGCCTCCTTTAGCGCCGCCGCTCGCTCTGAAGAAACGCTTTTGCTGCCCAGCCTGTTATATGTAGCGCGCAGAATACCCTCGTTATAGCCTGAAGCATAATCGGGTATAAGGGCTATGCCCTGACGGGAAACATTTGTGCGAACCAGCTGCATTGTTCCGTCCCCATAGCCCAAATCGTAATGAGTATCAAAATTACTTACACACCCGCCGGCGCAGCCTATATCCTCGGCGGACAAATCGTCAAAGCCTTCCAGCATAACAGCAGCTTTGCTGTCCGGCTGAATCTCTCCCAGAGTCATCTGCGCAAATGCTGCAAACAGACATATTATCAAACAGACAATAATTGTTTTTTTCATAAAACTGCCTCCTTTTTTAATATTATAGATTGGTTTGCGGTCCATTTACCATACACAAAACTAACCATTAACTTCACATTCCTAACCAAGCATAAATTCATAGACGCTCCATATTTCCCGGCAAAAAGGGGGCCGTGACGCCCTGTTAGCAAAGCTAACAGGCGGGCCGAGCCTTCGGCTCGGCCCGGGCGGCCGCAGGCCGCCGCGTCACGGCCCCCTTTTTGCCGGGAAAAGCGCAAGCCGTCTAAAATGGCATTTAGGGTGCGGCTATGCCGGCGGCCTTAAGGCCGC
>URIR01000032.1 GCA_900547955.1 uncultured Eubacteriales bacterium
ACCCCAGGCAGCACTATTTTGGCAACAAATATGTTTTCCTACTGCGAAAACAATCGATTATTCGCATTGATCCTACTGGAGAATGGAATTTAATTGATGATTTTATTGCCGGTGCAGTCGGAGCCAAGCAGAGATATTATAAGCCTATTTAAAAAAATTTAGCGTTAAATTCCTGCCCTCCAGAGGCTCTATATAATATAACCTATACGCAAAGCACACGACGAAGTAAAAACAAAAAGCAAAGCGCCTGCCGAAAAACAGACAGGCGCTTATGATTTATACTATTCCAAAGCAAATTTCGTCTACTTATTATTGTTACGGCTCTGTCTGCGCGAAATCGCTGGCATATCAAAATCTATATCATCGTCTTCCTCGCTTCTGAAAGAGAAAAAGCTGTTTTTCTGCTGACGACGAGGCCGTATTTCCTCCTCCGGCTGCTCCTCAGGCTCCTCATAACGGCTAACCCGCATAGTCTGCGGCGGCTCCTGATACCTAGGCTCAGGCTTTACCGGCTCTATATATTCCTCTTCCTCATAGCCTGAGGCGCGAGTCTGAGTCTGATTATTTCTGCCGTTAAACGGAGTCATCTCCAGACCGTCGTCATCCTCGTCGTATTCCACGCGGTTTTCACCGTTATCACGGCGCTCTCCGCGGCGGGCGGCATGAGGATTATTCCTTTCAAAGCCGGTAGCTATAATAGTTATGCGTATTTCATCATCCAATTCATCAGCTATTCCAGCACCGAATATAATATTGCAGTCAGGGTCAACTGCCTCCTGGATTAGGAATGCCGCTTCATTTACCTCAGTCAGAGACAAGCTCGGCCCGCCGGTAACATTCAATATAACGCTGCGAGCGCCCTCTATAGTGGTATCCAGAAGGGGCGACGCTATGGCCTTCTTAGCCGCGTCTACAGCGCGGTTTTCACCGGTGCCTACGCCTATGCCCATATGCGCAACGCCCTTATCCTTCATAACCGCCTTTACGTCGGCAAAGTCCAAATTAATCATGCTGTGACGGGTTATAAGATCGCTTATACCCGAAACGCCCTGACGGAGCACGTCGTCCGCCTGGCGGAACGCCTCTACTATAGACGTGCCTTTGCCCACAACCTGAAGCAGCTTATCGTTAGGGATAACTATAAGACTGTCTACCTTGGTCTTAAGCTCAGCAATGCCCCTATCGGCATTAAGCGCTCGTATACGGCCCTCGAACATAAAGGGCTTTGTTACTACCCCTACTGTAAGAATACCCATTTCCTTAGCAACCTCAGCCACTACCGCGGCGCCGCCCGTGCCCGTGCCGCCGCCCATTCCGGCAGTAACAAACACCATATCCGAGCCCTTAACCTGCTCGGCTATCTCATCCCGGCTTTCCTCGGCCGCTTTTTTGCCTATATCCGGATTAGCGCCCGCGCCCAGGCCCTTTGTTATTTTCTCGCCAATCTGTACCTTTTTATTAGCCTTGGAAACCTTTAACGCCTGCTTGTCCGTATTAACGGCAATGTATTCCACGCCGGTAAGACCGCTGGTTATCATACGGTCCACAGCGTTATTACCGGCGCCGCCTACTCCCACAACCTTTATTTGGGCAAAGTCTCCGACGTCCAGATTAAAATCCATCATACTTAATGTCCTCCTAACCGCTATTTCTTAAATATTTGTTTTATTTGCTCCAGAAGGGAAACTTCCTCCTGAGTTATGTTATCCAGCGCCAAGTCAATCACGCCCAGCGCGGAGGAATATTCAGGCTTATTTAAACGGGTGGATTTAGGCTGAATAAGACTCACTCCACGGTTAAGCCGCTTTTGCATAAATTCGCGTATTCCCCGCATGCCGGACGTGCCGCCCGTAAGCCATATCTCCACATATTCAGGCAGGATGCAGCCCGATTTATCCAATTCCCTTTTAATTATATCACAAATTTCGTCCACGCGCGCATTAATTATATCCTGAACCTTCATTGCCGAAAAGCTCTGCACGCGGCTGCTTCCCTTTGGCATTATTTCATATACATCGTCACGGCTGACCGAAAGACCATAGACGGCCCTGCGCTTAAGCTGGTCCGCTACTTCGTCGTCCACATGCAGAAGCATGGCCAAATCTCTGGTTATATGCAGCCCGCCGATACGGACTGAATTATGATAAAGCATCCCGTCTCCCTTTAGAACGCTTACCGAAGTAGAGCGGTCGCCTATATCCACAAGTATTGCAGTACGGTCGCGCATTTCAGCGGGAATAAACGCAAGCGCCTGCGCCAGAGGCGAAGCAATAGCTGAATCCAGAAGATAGCCCTCGCTCTCCAAAAGCGCGCCTACCGAACGAACAAAGCCCTTATTAACTAAAACATAGGAAACCATTGCGCTTAATTCGCTGGCCATCATATTAAGCGGGTCCATAGTCTTGCGCTCGCCGTTAATCATAAAATGTATCGGACAACGGTGCGCAACAGAATAATCACGCATAGCGGAAAAATTCTCGCCCCGCTTAAAGAGCAGCTCCACGTCGTCCTGAGTAATTCGCCGCGCTTTCCCAAAGGAAAGACTGGCCCTTTTAAGAACTACCTGAGTAAAATCACCCGGAACGCCAACATGCACGCGGCGCAATCTGCGTCCCGCCTGCTTTTCGGCTTCTCTCAGCACAGAGCTTATAGTATACTTAAGCTCGCGCGGCTCCAGCCAACCCGAACGATTATACCCGGCATATTCATTTACAGATATTCCAAGCAGGTTGAAGCCGTCGTAAACGCCCTTTTCGGCAATCATGCAGACAACCTTGCTTGTCCCTATCTCAATAGCAGCAGCGGTCTGCCTCATTCCTCTCCCGCCTCCCAGGCAAACAAAATCCTAAAGCCCTAATATGGGCAGGACGCTTTATGAAAAGGTACACGCCTCCAAAATAGAACATCCTTCTATATATAATAACAGATTTTCATTCTTTTTAAAAGCGTTTTTTATATATTTTCTTTAAATGAGGCAAAAAACCTTAGCACAGCTAAGCATTTATATAAGCAACCGCATATTTTGCCGCGTTTTTATCTATTTCTTCTTATCATTCCGCATTCTCCGGCGCATTCTCTGTTGTGTTTTCCGGCGCCTCCTGATTCTCTTCCAGAGGCATAAAAGCAAAATTATCTATAACGGATAAATCAAGAATGCCTTTAATCTGTCCAGAAGCGTCAGCATATCCGTTTTTCTGCAGACTGTCCAGAGCCGGAGCATAATAGGCAAGCTTGTCCGCCAATTTAATAGGAGCGCCCAGCCTCACAGTAAGCCCGTTCTGCATATTGAGAGTAAACTCCCCGTCTGACAAATCCGCTTCCCTTACCTGCGTAATCAAAGAATAGCCCTTAAGCTGCTTAATCAGCTCAAGATAATCTGAAAACAACTGTTCGTCCTGTACGGCTATTCTCTTTCCGGGCTGATAGCCCGTAAGATTCATGCCCTTTATAAGCAGAAGCGCGGGATCATGGGTTTGAGTAGCCGCCAGCACAACGCCGTCGTAATCAGCGTTGCAGTAAACTCCGGCATATTCAAACTGCACCCGCGCTTCCCTCTCGCTTATATATATCGTAAGCTTATCAGGAAATTCGCGCACTATATCTGTTACCGAAATATAAGGATTTTCTTCAAGGCGCTCCTTTATATCCGCTTCGGATAATTTTAAAATATTATCCCCTACCATTACCCCTGCCTTTTCTATTATTTCCTCGCGGGAAAAGCGCGAATTGCCCATTATGGTTATTGATGAAATTTCAAATATACTGCTGTTGACAAGCAGCACAACCGCCAATACGAGCAAAAGCAGCAGAAAAATGCTAAGCCGCCCATAGCTTTTAACATATACCTTTTTCCGCTTTTCATTCCTTTGCTCTTTCAAGTCTAATCCTCCGCAGTTTTTATATCAGCGCCTAATTTAGATAAATTCTCCTCAAGACGGTAATATCCTCTATTTATATATCCGGCGTCCATAACTCTGGTTACTCCCCGCGCCCTAAGGCCGGCAAGCACCATAGCCGCTCCGCCCCTTAGGTCATATGCGCTTACATTAGCTCCGTAAAGCTCATAGACCCCTTTAATAACCGCAGTCCTGCCCTTAACCGTTATATCCGCGCCCATCTTTATAAGCTCGCCCGCATGCTTAAGCCGGTTTTCAAAAATATTCTCCACAATGATGCAGGTTCCGTCGCACACCGTCTGCAAAGCCATCATCTGGGCCTGCAAATCGGTAGGAAAACCAGGATAAGGCATAGTCTCTATTATCCGCGGGCTTTTTAAGCGCCATGGAGCCGAAACGCGTATCCTGTCCGAAGCGCATTCTACTTCACATCCGCATTCGGACAGCTTATTTATTAATGAACGCAGATATTCCGGGCTTATGCCCGTAACAGCCACGTCCCCTCCGGTTATGGCGGCCGCTATCATATAAGTGCCCGCGGCTATTCTGTCCGCCATAGGAGTAAATTCTCCGCCCGAAAGGGGGGTTCCCTTTATCAGAATGCTGTTGCCTGAAAAGCTGACGCAGCCTCCCAGCGTTTCAATAAAACGGGCCAGCTCTGTTATTTCGGGCTCCTTGGCCGGATTATTTATAACCGTCTCCCCCTCGGCCGCAGCAGCAGCCATCATAAGATTTTCAGTAGCTCCCACGCTGGGATAATCCAAATATATTTCACAGCCCCTAAGACGCACCGCCTCGCAGCTTATGTATCCAAACTGTTCATCTATCCGCGCTCCCATGGCCCTTAGTCCCTTAAGATGCAAATCAATCGGCCGCATTCCTATATCGCATCCGCCGGGATAACTCAAAACCGCTTTTCCAAAGCGCCCCAAAAGAGGGCCAAGTATAAATAACGAAGCCCGCAGCCTGCGGGAAAGCTGTTCGTCTATTCTGAAGCCGTCCGCATCAGAGGAATCAATATATATCCTATCCCCCTCCTGCTCGGCACGGCAGCCCAGTCTCCTTAGTATTTCAAGCATATTGTCTATATCCGAAAGCCTCGGACAATTATTTAAAGCAACCGGCTCCTCTGCCAGAAGCGAGGCTGATAAAATGGGAAGAATGGCGTTCTTGGCGCCGTGAATGCCAAGCGTGCCTGTTAAACGCCTGCCTCCCCTCAGCAGTATGTTTTACATTTACGCACCTCCAGGTCATACATTGCAGCAAAAACAAAAGAATCTCAAACGAGGTCTTATTAATCCGGCTGAAACCAGACGAGTTTTTTTCTGTATACTGCAATATATGCCTTAGGGGCGGCTTTTGTTATATTGCGCGTCCACCGTTAAGCGCTTGCCCGCAATAAATAATAAATAAAAATTTATAGCTAAGCGCACGCCGTTGCTTTCCAGCGCGCGCTCATTATAACGTTACGTTGTCAGACCCTTAAAAGCTTTTCAGCTTATTCGTCTTATCCGTTCTTCTTCATTTTGGTCGGTTTGCTTTTTCCTCGGCGCTCGGCGCGAGGAATACGCGCTTATACTCAGCAGGACTCCAGTAGCCGCTGAAAAGGCCAGTAAAGAGGACGTCCCACGGCTTATAAAAGGCAGCGTTACGCCGGTAGAGGGAATTAAATTAGTAACAACCCCAATATTGACTATAACCTGCATAGCCACTATTATAGTTATCCCGCTGGCTAAATAGCTGCCGAAACGGTCGGGCGCGTTCATGGCTATGCGCATGCCCATGAAAATAAAGGCCGCATATAAAAGGATTACGGCTACAGCGCCTATAAAACCAAATTCCTCCGCAATTATAGCAAATATGTAGTCTGTATCCGCCATGGGAAGGTTGCTTATTTTCTGACGGCTGTTTCCCAGCCCTACTCCCCAAAGGTTTCCGCTTCCCAGCGCATAAAGGGATTGAACTATCTGATAGGATTTATCCTGCGGGTCGAAAAAAGGATCCAGCCAGGCGTGAACGCGGTCGCTCCGCCAGCCGACAAAGGTCATCATACACACTACGCCCGCCGTAACCACCACTCCGCCCAGCGCCACCAGCCATTTCTGCATACCCGCTATAAAAAGCAGCATAATGCTGGGAATAAGTATGCATATGGCGGTAGTGGAAAGGTTAGGCTCAATAACTATAAGCGCGGCAAAAAGGATTATAGGGCCAAAGGGTATCGCCCAGGTTTTAAGGCTTTTATACCAGTTGACGTTGCCCGAAAGATACCAGGCCAAAAAATATACCAGCACAAACTTCGCTATTTCAGACGGCTGAAGAGTAAAAATCTTCAAATCAATCCAGCGGTGCGCGCCGCCCCTATCCCTAAAGAGAAATACCGCGCAGAGCAGAATGGTGGATACAACCAGAGCTATTATAACCAGCGGCTTTTTATTAAAATTACGATAATCAAAACGGGATATAAGAAACATCATAACCACGCATACTACCGACGCCGCCGCATGCTGAATAAAGAGGCTCATGGAATCTGCCCCGTCCAATATCTGACTGGCATAGGTGCTGGACAGCACCATTATGCACCCGATGCATAAAAGCAGTATAGCCACATAAAAGAGGGGGAAGCTGATAGCGCTTCGTCTTACCCGCTTGGCTTTTTTCCTTTGTTTTTTGTTTTCCTGCGTCATAAGCCGCCTCTTTCTCAAAAATCCGCCCTAAATCCGGGCTTTGTTTTATTATTAACATTAGGACATTAGGGCCTTTAGGAAGCGCTGAAAAAAAGCATATGCCGCCGGAGCAGCCTCCTCGGCCCAAGCCGCCCGCAAGCTGAAAAAACTTAACGCCGGTTTATTCCTCCAGGGAATTTACAAGCTCCTTAAACACTCTGCCCCGCTCTTCAAAATCCGCAAACATGTCAAAGCTTGCGCAGGCTGGCGAAAGCAATACGTTCCAGCCAGGCTGGGCAGCCTTAAACGCCAGGCGCACTCCTTCGTCAAAGCCGGCGGCATGAGTATACTCCTTAATGCCCGCGCGCTCCAGCGCGCCAATAATTTTCCGAGCTGTATCCCCTAAAACAACTGTATGCTTGATATTGTCCGTATATTCTTTTATCAAGCCGTCAAATTCCCCGCCTTTGTCGTAGCCGCCTAATATAAGCACCGTAGGCTTATCCATAGTCTGTATGGCCTTAATTGTAGAATCCGGATTGGTACCCTTTGAATCATTTATAAAGGTAACCCCTTTAACCGTGCGCACAGTTTCAATTCTATGCTCCACCCCCTCAAAGCTCATAAGAGTCTGCGCCACATTTGCCGCAGAAACCCCCATAAGCATGCCTATCGCGGCAGCCGCCATGGCATTTTCTATATTATGCCTGCCCTTAATGCGCACATCCTCGCATTTGCATATTGGCTGCTTAAGAGCGCCCAGACAAAATGTAATAATTCCGTCCTCTATAAATACTCCCTCGCCCAGCTCCTTTTCATAGGAAAAAAACAATACCCGGGCATTAATATCCTCAGCCATTTTGCGGACAATCTCATCGTCATAATTAAGCACCGCAAAATCCTTCTGCGTCTGATTGAGAAAAAGCCGTTTCTTAGCCGCTATATAGCCGTTCATATCCCCGTGCCGATTCAGATGGTCGGGGGTAATATTCAACAATGCCGCCACATGCGCGTGAAAGGTATCTATGCATTCAAGTTGATAGCTGCTTATCTCAGTTACCATAATATCCCGCGGCGAAGCCTCAAGCGCGTGCGCGCTGTAGGGAATACCTATATTGCCCACTACAAAATTGCCTCTGTTCGCATCTGAAAAAATACGGCCGGTAAGGGTAGTGGTCGTGGTTTTGCCGTTAGTGCCTGAAATAGCAACCGTCTGACCTTTGCACACCCTGTAGCCCAGCTCTATTTCAGTCAGCACCTCCTTGCCCAGCTCGCGCGCCCGCTTCAGCGCCGGAAGACTAGGCGGAACGCTTGGACTTATCACTATAAAATCCGCGTCCCCTATAAGTTGGTCGGGACTAATCCCTGTTTTATAGATATACTCTCCCGCAGGCAGGCCATCTATATTATCTATCTGCCTGGAATCGTTTAAAACAACCTGCGCGCCTAAAGCCTTAAGCAGCTTCGCCGCCGCTATGCCGCTGCGCGCCATACCTATTACAAGCGCCCTCTTGTTTTTAATATCCATCTATATGTTCTCCTTTCCGTCCCTATACCGGGCAGGTGAGCTTTCAGCCCAGCATTAAAAGGGATATAAGGCAAAGCACAAAAGTAATAATCATATACATGCCCGTAACCTTAGTTTCGGGATATCCCTTTAGCTCAAAATGATGATGCAGAGGAGCCATCAAAAACACTCTCTTTTTTCTCAGCTTATACGAACCCACCTGAAGTATAACCGAAACGCATGAAGCTACCAGCACTCCGCCCATTATGGGTATCAACAGCATCAGCCGGGAAAACAAAGTGGCCGCCGCAATGGCCCCGCCCAGAATAAACGAGCCTGTATCCCCCATAAAGATGCGCGCCGGATATATATTAAAGCGCAGAAAGCCTAATGCAGCCCCGGCAGCTATAGCGCAGAAGGTAGCCAGCATTTTAAGCTGTTCTCCATAAATTGAATCCCCCGCCGCAAACGCGCCCGCTGAAAGATAGGTAATTATGATAGTAAAAGCGCCCATTATTATAAGGCTCACTCCCGAATCAAGACCGTCCAAACCGTCGGTAAGGTTAGAAGCGTTTACAAGAGCTATTATAACAAATACGGCCACCGGGATATACGCCCAGCCCAAATTAAATTCCCCGCCTAAAAAAGGAAGATATATACTGCTGCCTATTTCAGGGCTGTAATAGGCGTAAAGAGCAGTTATAAGCGCTATGCCGAACTGCCCTATTATCTTCTGATACGCCTTAAGCCCCAGAGAACGCTTTTTAACAATTTTTATAAAATCATCTAAAAAACCCACTATTCCATAAGCAAACGCCACCAGACATGCTATCATAGCCATCCCGCTGAGCCTGAATATTAAAGCGGGCACTATAATCCCCACCAGCATAATAAGCCCGCCCATGGTAGGCGTATTCTGCTTGCTTAAATGGCTCTTAGGGCCGTCGTCCCTAACCTGCTGCCCAAACTTGAGTTTCTGCATGGCCTTTATAATAAAAGGTCCTGCAAAAAGGCAAATTATAAAAGCGGCCAGCACCGGCAGTATTATATCCTTAAATTCCTCCATTTGTTCCTTCCCCCGTTCATAAATGGGCGTTTTCATTAAGCAGGCTGGCAACTGTTTCCCTGTCGCTGAAATGATGCTTTACGCCGCCTATTTCCTGATAATCCTCGTCGCCCTTTCCCGCAATTATAATTATATCGCCCGCCTGAGCGTTTTCCATAGCAAATAGTATTGCCGAGCGCCTGTTTTCCAGCATTTTATAATTATCAAATCCATCAGGCAGCCCCTTTTCAATCTGGCGCATTATTTCTTCCGGCTCTTCATAGCGTGGATTATCTGAGGTGATAACGCAAAAATCGCTGTATTGAGCGGCTATCCCCCCCATTATGGGGCGTTTGGCAGTATCCCTGTTGCCTCCGCAGCCAAAAACAGTAATTACCCGTCCCTTATGATACGCCCTAACCGCCTTAAGTATATTTTCCAGGCCGTCCGGAGTATGAGCGTAATCTATGACCACGCTGTAGGGCCTGCCCTGCATATCGGGAGTTTCAAACCGTCCCGGAACACCCGAAAATTCCGCAAGACATTCCAAGGCATACTCCGCCTTCATGCCCAAAGCCGTCAACGCTCCAAAAGCCGCCAGAGCGTTGTATACGCTGAAGCGCCCTGATATTTTAAGAGACGCCGGATAGCTGCGTCCATTATATACCAAATCAAACGCGCTACCCTGACCCGAATAAGCTATGTTTTTTGCCATGATATCCGCGTCCCGGTCCAGGGCATAGGTAATTGCGCCTGCGGCAGCCCTGCGGCCTGTTTCGTCATCAATATTGACAACGGTTTTTTTGCAGCGGCCAGGCTCAAACAGCTTCAGCTTAGCCGCAGCATAGGTCTGCATATCTCCAAAAAACTCCAGATGGTCCTGGGTCAGATTGGTAAATATGCCTACGTCAAAAAGGATGCCCTCTACCTTGCGCAGATACAGCGCCTGAGCAGTTACCTCCATAACCACGCTTTTTACCCCTCTATCCCGCATTTTTCTCAGTATATACTGCAGTTCTATGGGGTCGGGAGTGGTAGAGGTCTTTATGCTTATATTCTGCTTTTCCCCGTTTATATATATACCCGAGGTGCCTATAAGCCCTACAGAAGCGCCCGTCTTATTAAGCGCATGGCGCAGCATAAAGGTAATGCTGGTCTTGCCGTTAGTGCCTGTTACTCCCAAAAAGCTCATGCCCCGCGCAGGATTCCCATAAAAGGCCGCAGCCATAAGGCTCATAGCCCGGCGCGAGTCAGGCACCTTTATCTGAGTTATATTATCCTGCGTAAATTCCTCTACTACCGCAGCCTCCGCTCCGTTTTTCAAAGCGCCGGCTATATATTTATGCCCGTCGGTCTCCAGTCCTCTTATCGCAAAAAACAGCGACCCCTTTACGCATTCTCGGTTATCCAGCGTCAGATGCCCTATTTCTTTATCAGCGTTTCCTTTTATAGAATATTCTTCTAGACCGTCCAGGCCATGAAGGAGCGCTTCAAGCTTCATAAATACCCCCGCTAATCCTCGTCCTGATATATATCGGTATACGCGTCCACGGGCTCCTCGCCCGTTACCATTATTTCAGTATTGGAATAAACCATCGCTCCGGCGGCAGGCACCTGAGCTACAACCTTGCCCTCTCCCTGAACAAGCATGCGCAATCCGGCCTTGGCCAAAACCTTTTCAGCCTCAACCGTATCCATGCCTCTTACATCGGGCACCTCTATATCGGCAACCATAAGCTGGCTGTCCTCTTCTGTATTTTCAGGCTGCACGTTCATGTATTTAAGGGCGTTTTCCAAAATCATCTTGGCATAAGGCGCCGCTACAACGCTTCCGAAATCTATAGCCACGTCCGGCTCATCCACAACCACCAGCACGGCTATCTGCGGGTCGTCCGCCGGCGCAAAGCCTAAAAACGAGGCTATATGCTTATCACGCACGATTACGCCGTCACGGTATTTCTGAGCCGTACCCGTTTTTCCACCCACGCGGTAGCCTGGTATATAAGCGTTTTTACCGCCGCCTACGCGCACCACCTCTTCAAGTATCTGTCTGACTGTAGCGCTGGTTTCCTCGGAAATTACCTGCCGGATAACAGTCGGCTCTACGTTCATAACGCTGTTGCCGTCGTCGTCCACCATGCCCTTTACCAGATATGGCTGCATAAGCTTGCCGCCGTTTATAGCCGCTGAAACCGCTGTAATAAGCTGAAGAGGGGTAACCGCTACCGCCTGCCCAAAGGCCATGCGGGCCAGGTCTACGTTCTGCACATATTTCTGAGCCAGTACAAGTCCGCCCTGGTCCGCGGAAAAATCTATATTGGTTTCAGTACCGAAGCCAAAATTGCGCAGATATTTATAAAAGGTATCCACGCCGAGGCTCAGCCCCATTTCTACAAAGGCCGGGTTGCACGAATTGCATACGGCTTCAGTAAGCGTCTGGTGTCCATGCGGCACGTTGCGCCAGCATTTTATCTTCTGTCCATCCACCAGCGCATAGCCTATATCGTTAAAGGTGCTGTTGAGGTTTACCTTACCCTCCTCCAGCGCGCTGGCTAAAGTAATGATTTTAAAGACCGAGCCCGGCTCGTATACATCCAGTATAGCGCTGTTGCGCGAATATTCCTGCCATGCGTCCACATCGTCCAGAGGCGGGTCGTTAAGGTCGTAATCTGGAATATTTACCATGGCCAGTACTTCCCCTGTTTGAGGATTCATAACTACGCATTCAACCTTTTTCGCCTTTTGCTCCTCATAGCACTGCTTCATAGCGCTCTCAGCAAACTTCTGGATAACATAATCTATAGTGAGCACTAAATTCAGGCCGTTGGTCGGGTCTATATATCTCTCTTCCCCGCCCGGAATCTGCATGCCTCCTATATCGGTAGAGGAATAAATCCTGCCGGTAAGCCCGCGCAGGTATTTATCATATTTAAGCTCCAAGCCTTCCTTGCCCACGCCGTCAACCGACGTCCTGCCTAAAACCTGGGCAAGAGTATTGCCTTTAGGATAGTATCTCTTGCGGTCGTCCACCAAAACCACGCCCGGCAGATTTAATTCTTCAATAGCCAATACTTCCTGGTCTGAGAGATGCCGCTTTATATTCTGTTCAGCATATTTCGTATTAGTCACGCGGTTATAAATAGTTTCTCTGTCCATGTCCAGTATGGCTGCAAGCTGGTCGGCAGTCCTGTTGGGATCGCCCTTTTTGGCAATCTGCGCAGGCTGCACCACCAAACTCTTGCTGCTTGCGCTTACAGCCAGCAACTCCATGTTTCTATCATAAATGGAGCCTCTGGAAGCGGATACTACAGTAGAAGATGTCCACTGTCCCAATGCCCGCCTCTGAAGCTCCTGTGATTTAACTATCTGCCATCTGAAAAGCTGCACCACCAGCAGCACAATGCAAACCATGAACGCGCCTAAAATCCAAAAGAGTCTGCTCTTATGCTTAGCATAAGCGTTATTCGCCAATTCACTTCCTCCTCTCAAGGGAATTCAGCCAATCCAGCAGCCTGTCGAAAAAGCCTCCGTTCTTCTGTATTTCGGTCAGCTCCTCGTATTCGGCTTGGGCAGGCTCCAGCTCAAGCTGGATTATCTGGCTGGCGTCAGGATATTTCATGCCTAATTCTCCGGCAAGCTCAAGATATTTTTCCATATCAGCGGCTTCGGCCAGCTCCTTTTTGGCGCTGTTAACCGCTACTATGCTGTTCTGAATCTCCTTGCCCATCTTTTGTATGCTGCGGTTGTTTTCGTATATAGCGGCGTTTCCCATAAGCAGCAGGCATGCCGAAGCGGCAAAAGCCAGAGTAAGCGTTACTCCGAGAAAGCGCTTAAAACGCTTATGCTTTTCCTGCCCGCCGGGCACCACCCGCAAATCAGGCTTTACCCTTGGCTGCGCCCGTTTTTCCGGCCGCGGATAAGAGGGGTTTATTTCAGGCTGAAGGGCGGCGTTGGAATCAAGCCGGTAACGCACGCTTACCTGCTCATCCTGATAAAGCCTATCCCTATTCCTTCTTCCTCTGTTATCCATTTCTATTCACCCGCCTTTAGCTATATTACATATATTTTGTCCCCAGCCTCTTCGGAGCACGGAATAATTCAGGCTTTTTCAAAGCAGCGCAGCTTTGCGCTCTTACTCCTGGGATTGCTCTCCATCTCCTGCGCCGAAGGTATAACGAACCGTCCCACAACCTTGCCCTTGGATACCGCCCCGCAAACGCAGACTGGCAGTTTGGGCGGACAAGTGCACGGCTTTTCCATATTCTGCATAACTCGTTTAACTACTCTATCCTCCAGGCTATGAAAGGTTATAACGCAAAGCCGGCCTCCCGGATTCAAACAATCCGCAGCGTCTCTAATGGATTGCTCCAGAGAACCCAGCTCATTATTTACCTCTATGCGTATAGCCTGAAAGGTTCTGCGCGCAGGATGAGGGCCTGTCCTCCTGGCTCGCGTGGGAATAGCCTTTTTAATTATATCTACCAATTCAAAAGTGGTTTCAATGCTTTTGCGCTGACGCTCCTGCACTATAAACTGAGCTATTCTGGAGGCCCACTGTTCTTCTCCGTAATCCCGTATAACTCTGTAAAGCTCCCGCTCGCTGTAATCGTTTACCACATGATAAGCGTTTAGATACTGGCTTTTATCCATTCTCATATCCAGAGGAGCGTCATACTGATAGCTGAAGCCCCGCTCAGGGTTATCCAGCTGATACGAGCTTACTCCCAAATCCAGAAGCACTCCGTCTACTCCCTCAATTCCCCGCTGAGCCAAAATATTTTTTATTTCTGAAAAATTCGCATGTACAAGGGTTACTCTGTCTCCGTATTCCTTTAATCTCAGCGCCGCAGCCGCCAGCGCCTCACCGTCTCTGTCTATGCCTATTAAACGCACGTCCTTTGCGGCCGAAAGTATTCCGCGAGCATGTCCCGCGCCTCCGAGCGTGCCGTCTATATATAATCCGTTATCCTTTACGCAAAGCAGCCTCAGCGTCTCGTCCAGCATAACGGGAATGTGCTTGAAATCCACTTTCAGTTACTCCTTCCATCCTCCTGAGCCTTCAGCCCTTTCTGGAGGCTGCGTCTCTTTTCCAGGGACGCATAATCCTTTTGTTCCCAATTATCCTTATCCCAAATTTCAAAGCAATCAAAATTTCCTATAACTATAAGCTCTTTTTTAAGCTGGGCGTAGCCGCGCTGGCGCTGCGGAATAAGCACCCGGCCGGCGGCGTCAAAGCTTCCCTCGTTAGCCGTCGAAAAAAGGCTGCGTCTGAATTCCATTACTTCAAGGTCCAAGCTGTCCAGGCCCGCAACCTGACCCGTCACCTTTTCCCATGTTTCGGCGGGATATACGCTCAGGCAATTTTCCGCACCCTGAGCAATAATAAAGCTTTCGCCCAGCAAAGCGCGGAATTTGGCGGGCAGCCTTATACGGCCTTTATCGTCAATGGTAGCGTCGTAAGTGCCCAAAAAACCAAAGCCCTGCATATATCTCACCTCCTAATACAGTCTTGTATGGTTATTATACAATACTTTCTGCCCACTTACAACCACTTTTTTATTATTTTCATAGATTTTTTTGAGTTTTTGCCCACCAACGAACACAATAATAAAAAAAGCAGCCACTAATTGGCTGCTTTTTAACTTTTACCCTCAATTTGCAAGTAGCTATATCTTCCTAATGCATTAATTTGCGTCCTGCGGCGTTGCCGTTATTCCTTATGCGCCCTTTGTATATGGTTCTAACGCGCTTTACAGAGCACAAATCAATGCGCTCCCACCCCACGGCCTCAAATAAAGAAAATTTCTTCATTTCCAAGGCGGAAAATGAAGAAACAAGCCTGGGGATATGCCTATTTTAGAATAACGCAGAAAATTAAAAATGCCCGAGTTATAAGAAATACTGTTTCTCTTAAACTGAAAGCATCCCTATATAATCAGCGTTCACATACGGAATTTAGCGCTTGACATATATATAAAATTCCTCTTGGACGGCCGCACGCGCTTTGGGGCGCGGCCGTCCAAGAGGAATTTATTTTGTTAAAGATATTCTAAAATTACCGAATATGCCTTTATCAGCTTCTCCAGCGAAAACGCTGCGTTGGCCGGGCTGGTAGAGGGCAGTTTAACCGCCTTGATTCCCGTTACAGGCTCGCAGAAACGGCAGTAAAGCTCATAAGCCTTGCCTCCTGTAGCAAATATGCCCTTTATATCGGCCGCAGCCAAAACACGCTTCAGATTATTAGGCGTCGGATTCATTATGCTGGTATCCTTTGCGCCCTCTATCTCGCAGCTATACAATACGTCCCAGACAGCTATTTGGTTATTAAGCAGAAAGGCTTTTTTCTCCTCATTGCCCTCCGGGCATTTCTGCTTTAAAACCCCCGCCATAACCTTCCAGAAGCGATTCTGAGGATGTCCGTAAAAAAAACCGGTTTCCCTCGATTTAGGAGAAGGAATGCTGCCCAGCATAAGCACGCGCGAAGCGGAGTTATAAACCGGCGGTATAGTATGCACTACAAAAATAGCCTTTCCCCTCCCCAGCGTTTAAGCTTCTCAAATTCCTCCTCAGAATCAAAGAATTTTATTTTGAATTTATGCTTTCGCCGCTCTCCCGGCGCAAGAGCTATTAAAGAGCCGTCCCGGCGCGCCGCCGCGCGGCCCAAAACGTAATTAGTGGCCGGCTCCAGCCCCAAAACATATTCGCCGCTGCTGATATTTTTCCATTGAATAAAATATTCCAGCATGCCCGCATCGTAATAATACACCATACCCAAGCCCAGCTTATGATTATATACAGACGCAAAGGAAGCTCCATCCGCATCCCGGCGCATAGTATGGAAATAGCATACCTCTGGAGCACCGTCCACAGGAGCCTCCATGCGCGTCCAGTTATCCCTGCCCGGAACGGAAATTTCGTCCCGGGGCCTAACCTCCATGGTGGGCAGAAAAATCTCTGCATTCTCGTCTATAAACGGATAACCGAAATTAAAATGATATAGCTGCATATATTCGCAGGATGCAAAGCCCTCGTTGACTATTTCATCTTCCAGAATAATCTCGTTAATCGCATGCTTAAATTCATACCGCCGCCTTAAAAGCAGATGCTCCCCAAAGAGCTTGCTCTGCCTCATCTGTCCCTCAAGGCGCGCCGTGCATACGCCATTTTCCATACCAGTTTTTAAGCTGTACTCTTCGGCCGGCATATAGGCAATGCGGCCGTGCAGCCCGTAAAGCTCCCCACCGTCCTCAGAGGGCGCGCCAAAAGCCGTAAGCCCGCAGGTAGTGAGCAACCCCGCAGTAAATCCGCGCTGCCAGTTTTCCCCTTCAGGCTCGTAATAAGCAGGATGGGTTATTCCGCAGGAGTTTATATAGCTTATATTTACTCCCTTATACAGCACATGAGCCATATCCATACATCTATCCGCCAGAACGGTTACGTCCAATCCCCCTCCGTTATTTATCTGGCTGGCCAGCACTCCCCTCGCCCTGCCCGTCTCATATTTGAAGGTCTTTACATTAAATTCCTGGGACATATCGCCTGTATATCTGTTTCTATAAGCGTCCATTATTCTCTTCTCCTCAGCTTAAAGCAAATAAGAAATTTCAGGCTTAAATTTTCAGCGCCCGGGCATACCAGGCGCTGAAAACTAAAACGCAACTGTAAAAGAATACGTTCCCTTAAAGGAAAATGATTCTATATAGGCATACTTATTAAAAAGGCCGGCCAATCCGCTGGACTTTTTAACCAGCTTAGACTGAAGCTCTTCTGCCTGGCCGCTCTTAGGGGGAGAAGCCCATTCGTATTTCTCAGCGTTTCCCTCAGAATAAGCCTCTTTGGTTTTATAATATTTAATAAGCAGCACTTCTTCATTTATAATGGAATCTATGTAACCGCTCACAGCGTCTATATGCAGCCCGATATCATCGCAGAGCACATAAGGGTATACCCCCACTCCCGCGCTTTCATTATCAAAATACAGCCACAGCTTTTCCTCCGAATCAATTACTGGCATATTCATCTGATAAATGCAGATATTATGATTATCAGGAGAAAGGCGCCGCACAAGATGCTCTTCAAATTCAGGATATTTTTCCAGTAATCTAAGCAAAAGCTCTTCCTGAGCCACCGAGGTTTTAGCCGGAGCTGAAAATTTTAAAAGCAGCTCGGTAAAATCCCTGTAGTCATGCTCCATAGTGAGCCTGTCCTGCAGCCTGCAATTTGCGTATTCCTCTCCGTTTACAGTTATTTTAAAATATTGCCCCTCGTCCGATTTGGAAAAGGAAATACTTATATTGTCGCGGATAAGCTGCCAGTCGCCGCGCGTATCCCCTTCAAGAGAAAAGCTTTCCTCAACCAGCAGCAGCCGTCCGGCCAGCAGGCAGAATATAAATTCTCCTCTTTTTTCCTCATTCTCCAGGCATTCGGTTATAGCCCGCCTCTCCAATTCCGCCGGAAGCTCTAACTGATTCTTATCCTCGATATAAATCTCTCCGCCCGTATAAAAACTGGAAGCGCATACCGCCTTCCCCAAATAGCCTTTATTCTTTTCTTCAATGGAAAAATCCCATCCCGGCGCGTAAATCCCGATAATATCAGGAGTATCCTCAAAAAATACCGTTTCCTTAATATCCTCCCTGCCCGTCAATTCAATATATTTTTCCAGGCAAGCATTCAGCTCCATAAAGCTTCTCCTTTCGCTTTAAAATACAAGCACATTTTTTGCACGGACATACCTATGCTGGTTTTTATTATACACGATATAATTCCAAGTGACAATGGGGTAAATTAATTTAATACCGAAAATACTGTACGAAGCATTATATTTATATCCCCAAGCAAGCTTACATTCTCCAGATATTCTAAATTATACTTCATTTTTTCAGGCAGGATTATATTTATATATACGCTGTCCGCGTCGTCCGCCTTTCGTATAAGCTCGCTTTCATCCTTATATTTTATGCTGGCCAGACTGGTAAGCCCCGCAGGCAGCAAAAGAGTAGACAGCATTTTGGGAGTATAGGCCGAAACATATTCCGGCACCTCTGGACGCGCGCCCACAAAGCTCATCTGCCCCGCAAGGATATTAAATACCTGCGGAAACTCATCCAGCTTAAGCTTACGCAGCCATTTGCCTGAGCGCGTAATGCGGCAGTCCCCGCTTGTGGTTACCTTTGAGCCTATGCTTTCCGCGTCTTTCACCATAGTCCGGAATTTTAATATTCCAAAGGACCTGCCCAATGAAGTTATGCGCGTCTGCTTAAAAAATACCGGCCCCCTGGAATCCAGTTTTATTATAATTGCTATAACCAGCATAGCCGGAAGCAGCACAATCGCCAATATAAAAGAAACCGCAATATCAAACAGCCTTTTTATAATAAGCGCAGCGCGCCGCTTTTTAAGCATATCATAATAGGGGCGCACCTCGTCGCAGCGAAACTGCTCGGGAAGCTCCTCCCATTTTTTTAATATCACCTTTTATCCTCCTAAATAAGATTTAACAAAAGCTGAGCAGTATAGGCGGCCTGCTCATCCGTCAAAACAGTATTGAGAGGCAGAGTTATTTCATTTTTATACATATTATATGCATTTGGATACGCTTTAATATCAAAACCCATCTGTTTATATGCCGTAAGCATGGGCAAAGGCTTATAATGCACGTTTGCCGTAACGCCGTTATCCGCCATAGCCTCTATCAGCGAGTTGCGCTCCTGCTCGTCCGCTCCCTCTATGCGGGTTATGTAAAGATGCCCGCTGGAAATGTAGCCGGCGTTCAAATGTTCTATAGGCTTGATACGGCTGCCCATAAACGCTTTATTATAAAACTGTATAAGCTCCCTTCGCCTTAAGAGTATGCTTTCATACCGCTTAAGCTGAGAGAGTCCCAGAGCGGCGGCCATATCCGTCATATTGCATTTATAGCCCGGAATCATAATATCATATTCCCAGCCGCCGCGCGAATTTTTATTCAAGGCGTCCTTGGTCTGACCGTGCAGCGAAAGCAGCATATAATTCCTATATATTTCTTCGTCCTCTACTCCCGGTATGCTTCTCCAAGCAACGGCGCCGCCCTCGGCCGTAGTAAGATTTTTAACGGCATGAAAGGAAAAGCTGGTAAAATCAGCCAGACTGCCGCTCATTCGTCCCGAGCGGGAAGCTCCAAAGGAATGAGCCGCGTCCGCAATAATTGCTATTCTGCCCAGAGCCTCCTGCATTTTGCTATTGGGCCGGAAAAGCGCGCGGTTCTGCTCGGCCAAAAGCAGCAATTTATCATAATCAACAGGAATGCCCGCCAAATCTACCGGAATTACAGCCTTTGTCCTAGAGCTAACCGCGCCCGCCAATTTCTCCATATCCATAAAAAAGCTGCCTGGAGCAGTATCTATAATTACCGGCTTCGCGCCCACATGGCATATAACGCTGGCAGTAGCAGTATAGGTATAAGCGGTAGTTATTACTTCGTCTCCCGGCTGCACTCCTAAAACGCGCAGGGTAAGCTCAAGCCCGGCCGTCGCGGAATTAAGGCAAACCGCCCGCGAAGTTCCGCAATAATCAGCTATCTGCCTTTCAAATTCCTTAGTGCGCGGACCGGTGGTTATCCAACCTGAGCGCAAAGCTTCTACAACCTGGTTAATATCCTCCTCGTTAATGTCCGGAGGCGAAAAGGGTATATTCATTTTATTCAATATATTTCATCTCTTCCTGACGTTCGCTTTTATATTAAGGCATTCGCCTACAGGGAGTTATTATAGCACATCGGTCAAATATAGTAAAATGCATAATCATGTCGGCCAAAAAAGAAATAACGCATCTATTTAATGCCTCTTAAAGGCGATTTAATAAACGCATTAGTTCTTTAATATTTATTTTTCAGCGTGTGCCAAAAAGCAATCCCGGCGTCTCTTCCCCATTTAATAAGCTATATCGCGGCCCGGCTTAATAGTCATAGACGCATGGCCCGGACAATTTACATTATTATCTTGCCGAACCCATTATAGCATCATACACAACGGCAAAATTAGAGGGCGAAACGGAAAACAGATATTCGGTAGCGCCGCTATCTTCAGGCACAATATGAAACATTATCTCTTCGTCCCCGCGCAAAGCCGTCAGCACGGTCTTCTTATATGAATCGTCAATAAATATGCGATCGCCTCCGGCATACATAGTGCCCGTTAAGGGGACATCCCCCGAAGAGGTCCGCATGGTTATATTATATTCGTCCACATACCGCGACGAAGCATTTTTTACCTGGTATCTATCATATTCATATAAAAAATAGTAATATCTTTCTGGTCAACAAGCATCTGTACAGTCAGCTTTGAATTATTTGTGGCGCTGTTGCTGAATTTCCCTACAAAATAGCTTTTATTTCCTATATACCATTCCTCCGTCGGCTGGTCAAATTCATCTACATAATGATATGTTTTCCATACGCCGCCTATATATTGGCCGCAGCGCGAGCATTTTCCATCTGTCGTAGTATGCCCGAGCGCCGGAATAGCCTGCTTCTGGCTAATCACCTCTCCGCATATTTCGCATACCGTTTCTCCGATAAATCCCGCCTCTGTGCAAGTCGCCTCCTTGCTTTCTGCCGGAGCGGACTCCTTATGGCCCGTCGCCGGTATCTCCTCCTGCTCCAGCTTAACCCCGCCGCATATTGAACAATGGCTCCCCTCCGTTAAGCCAGGTTCAACGCAGGTGAGTGCAACCGCCTCGTCAATGACCCATTCATGCTCGCATTTTCGGCCCTCTCCAGAATTATCAGGCGAATGCCCATTCGCCGGGCTTTCATCGCCGCACGCAGCAAGCATAAAGACCAATAAAAGCAAAATAACCGCCATAAATCCCTTTTTCACAAAATACCCTCCTTCTTTAATGCCGGCTTGCAAAGCACATTGGCTAAGCAGCCGATATTACAGCCTTTTTTACGCCGTTGTCCTGTTATAGGACAATGAATTACGATTTGCATAATACCATAGAATATGTCCTATTTCAAGACAAAAGGAGGAGTTGTATGGCAAGAATAACAGATGGGCAAAAAAAGAATATGGTGGGAGAAAACGTGCGCAAGCTCCGTATACAGCGGGGCATGAGCCAGCAGGCGCTGTCCGAAAAGCTGGAAACCCTGGCCGTTTATATCTGCCGAGGCTCAATTTCCCGGATTGAAGATAACCAGCGTTCCATAACCGATATAGGGCTGTACGGCCTGGCTAAGGTTTTAAACGTTTCTATCGAAGATTTATTTAAAACCTAAAAGCTTTAACTGCGTTTATAACGTTCAAATGCCATAAATATAAGGGTTAAGTTTCTAGAAACCTAACCCTTGTGTTTTTGCGCTCTGAACGCGTCATTATAAAGTCCTTAATAATATGCGCGCCTCATCCAAGCCCCTATAAAAGCCCGTTTAAACAAGAATATCGTTTTCCTCCTGCGTAAGGCAGAGCTTTGAAACCGACACCTCGTAGGCGGTGCGCTCTTCCAGGGAGCCGTCCTCCAGCTTTTTCTGATACTGCCTGCTCTGCAGACGCCCCGTTATGCTCATAAACTGACCTACCTCCAGATTTTCACAGTAACGGGCGTTGCGCCCCCAGCAAATGCAGGGTATGTAATCGCTTTTACCGTAAGCCCTGTTTACCGCAAGAAGCAAATCTGTAATCTCGCGGGAGAAGGGAGTCACTCGATAAACCGGCTTTTTGCACACAAAGCCCTGCAAATATATGCTGTTTTCATCCGGCAATCCGCTTTCGGCAATATATAACTCCTTAGCAAAAAGCTGAAGCACCAGCTTGCTCTTATTTTCATTTACTATATTATACGACCTAACCTGGCCGTCCACACACAGCCTCTGCCCTTCAATTATTTCTTCATTCATAAGCCGCTCGGAAACTGTAACAGGCAAAATATCCGACTGTCCGGACAGTCTCTCTACCTTAAGCTTAAAAACATAAAAGCTCTCCCCAAAAATATCATGGCTGTATTCCAGCTCGCTCTCTACAATGCCGCAAAGATGCGCAATATTATTTAAATCGGTATTCATTGGTCATAACCTCGCTTCGTTAATTTAATATATGCCTCAGCTCTTATGCTGGATACCCTGATCATCCACAGTATAATCCCCGCTGTATATTAATTCGGAAACCGGCACCACCTCGTAGCCCTTTTTCTTTAAGCTCTCCAGCACCAGGGGCAGAGCGTCCAAAATATGCTTTGAATTATTATGGAACAGCAGTATTGAGCCGTTCTGCACACTCTTGTTCACCCGGTTAAGTATCTCTTGAGCGCTCAAATCCTTCCAATCCAGGCTGTCTACATCCCATTGTATGCAGTGCATATTCTGTTCGCGCACCGTATTTACCACCGTATCGTTATAATCCCCGAAGGGAGGACGGAAAACAGCGGGCGTTTTACCAGTAAGCTCCTTTATTTTTTCATTTACCTGCGTTAATTCCTGAATCATTTGTTCTTTGCTTAGCTGAGTCATACGAGGATGATTAGCCGAATGATTTCCAATTTCAAATCCTCTTTCAGATATACTTTTGACCATATCGGGATATTTATCTATCCAGAATCCCACCAGAAAAAATGTGCCCTTAACGCCGTGTTCGTCCATTATATCCATAATACCAGCCGTCTTATCGGCACCCCACGCGGCGTCAAAGCTTATCGCTACCTTTTTCTCCTTCGTATCCACTCTATATATGGGCTTAACCCCCGTCGTAGCAAATGCGGCAGCGCCCTGATTGCGCGTAAAAATACTTGTAAGCAAAATTACCGCTATAACCGCCAGCGCTATTCCGCCGGTAATAAAAATCCTTTTTTTATCCATATAAAAGATTTTCATACCTATCTCCCCCATTTCCAGATTTTTATTTTCTTTGTTAATAATATTTAGCTTAAGCCATAAATATGATAAACAAATGTTTTATCCGCTTAGACAATACTCTCAATTTATATATAAAAGCGCCGCGCAGCCTGAAGTGAAAAATCTTCAGGCTGCGCGGCGCATAAATCTTGGCAATATAAAAAACTCACAAAAAATAAGCAGCCCCGGCCGGGAGGCCGGGAGGCCGGGAGGCCGGGAGGCCGGGAGGCCGGGAGGCCGGGAGGCCGGGAGGCCGG
>URIR01000033.1 GCA_900547955.1 uncultured Eubacteriales bacterium
TACCGTTATATACGGCAGCTTGCTGGAGTCTGAATAGGCGGCCGACGCAAACTGATGTATTGTTATAACGGTTCTGCTTGGACGCTTAAATTTTTTAAAATATTAAAATCATCCAAATTATAGATAGTCACACAAAAATCGTTATATATAAAGATTATCCTATTTCCAGCGGGTCCTCCCCAACCAGTCTCGTATGTTCTTATGAGCACATCTTGTTCGTGTCCTCCGATATTTAATCGCTCCAGCTTATCATGCATAATACTGCAGTTTACGCTGCAGCCATATCCGTTAAAAACCGCAGTTTTATGCTCATAAAAATTTTGTACCGCGCCAACATTTTTTAAATATTCCAGTACACCCCCTTGCGTTAATTCCTTGTTTTCATCTAAAATTATTTCAATCATAATGGATATATTAGAACTGTTTGCACTATTGTATTTTAAAAAATATTCTATGCCGCAGCCCTGTTTGACTGAATAAAGTTCTTTATATAAGAATATATTAGTCAAAATACTGTCATTCTCATAGCCATTAATTATAGGAATTGGTATTCCTTTGTTTTGAATATACTCTGCAACAGCGCCAAATTCATTAAGAGAATATTTGCTGCCAGTTTGGTCTGGCGATTGTACCCATTCTTTAAATTCTTCTATGGTAGAAAAGGAATTTCGTAAATAAGAAGGGGATTCACCGCCTGAAAATACGCTCATAGCTCCTATCATAATAAGCATAAGCATTGCAGCCATTATTTTATATTTCATAATTAGCCTCCTATACGGACGGCGTCTTTAAAAATTCAACATTTCTATTATATTTAACAGCCCGCACAGAATATATTGTCTAAATTATTACCCTCAGTTTACAAAAAAGACGGTCAGAAGGCATAAAATTTGCGTCCTGCTGCGTTGCTTTCGCTCCAAGTATGCGGAATTGAGCATAACGCAGAAAATGGATAAATTATCCAGTTTTGAGGCGTGTAGTTCCTTGTAAACTGAGAGTATAATCTATAGTTATAATTGATACAAGAAATCGGGCGTTTATTGTCCACGCATATTGAAATATGTTTACAACTAGAAGCTTCTGTGTGATATGAGCTGGCTCGGCGTACATCTGATGTTACAAGAACCAATCTCAAGCTGATTGTACCATGCCGCATACGCCGTGTCAATACCTCAATCTTAAAAAAACTCCAGGCTCTGTGCGCAGGCTGGTTAATTAAAGTTCTATAATACGCTTTATAAAATAAATAATCAGAAGATGAACTGGATAAAACCAATAAAAACTCCATTGTATAAGCTTGCTTTTTTTGCCACGGCGCCCGTTATAGCGTCTTAACAATGGAATGGAAAAAAGAATGCCTATTCTGGAAAGCACGGAGGGCATATCATATAAAGCTCCCTGAAGCAGATATAAGCCTGAAATTGCAATGTGAGCCGCCGTCTGCTGGTTTTTTTTCTTCGTGAAATATTCCGAAAAACAGCACGAGCAAGACGGCTATATAATTCCAGTCCGCCGAATAAGCCAGCAGGCAGCAAAATCCAATAAGCCCGCATTTAAATAGTATCGGAATATCCCAGTAATAAATGGCTAGCGCAGCCAGGCCGCACAGCAGCGACCACATTACATCCGTAGCCTTCCAGAATTCTCCCATGTTATATTCCATGCAGAGCACATACGGATAGTAAGAAACTATGGACATAATAAGCAGCCTGGCCATGTATTTTTTTAAATTAGAAGTATGATAGTATCCCTCGGCTATTAAAAAGCACATAATAGGCGCCGTTAATTTTCCCGGCATGCGCAAAAACTGATAAACCGCATAATGGTGAGGCATAAATACTATCATACAATGGTCAAATACCATTGCTATAATGGCAATCAGCTTAAGCTGATTGGAATTAAAGGTCGCTCTCGCTGCACGCGTCTTGAGTGTGATTTGATGTTTGCCGTCCATAATGCTCCTTGATATCGAGACCGCAGTCTGCTAAAAAAGAATAATCTTAGAAGCTTAAAAGATTTAATAAGTCTGTTAATTACACAACCCGGAAAGCTTTTGCTTCCCGGGCTGTTAAAAATTTTCCATTTAGCAGCAATATGCTGTTTATGGGAGGTATGGTGATCCATCCGAGATTCGAACTCGGGACACCCTGATTAAAAGTCAGGTGCTCTGCCGACTGAGCTAATGGATCATTTGTGCGCTGAATAATCTTCTAGCTGAAAACGGGTTAATTATAGCACATATAAAATAGTTTGGCAACAAAAATATTAGACTGCTGAAATTTTTGCGCTTAACGGGCGTTTTTTCTTAAAGAAGCGCATAGACAATACAATCAAAGCGCAACGCGGTTTGGACCGCAATATCCATTGCGCACCCTTTATGCTGAATTGTACCTCTGATTTGCTGTCTAAACGCCCTAGCTTATTTTGGATATATAAATTAAAAAGCGGCGTGTGCGGATTGATTTACTCCCATATCTTAATTCAGCGATTTAATTAATAAATTTTATCATTGAACAGCCTGCTCCCATTCGTCCTTAACCGCTTTCAGGTAACTAAGCATATTAATTTCGTCCTGCTCGTTATAGCTGTAATCCAGCGCGCAGCCCACATTGCGAGCCAATTCTCCAAAAAGGGCGCCTGCTGTAAAAACCGCTTTCCAAAGGCGCTCATAATTGCTATCTGAATATGTGTTCATATATTTGATATATATATTCTCAGGTAGAAGCCGCTTATAATACTTGCCCATTTTACCTGCCGATACCTTGAAGTCGTTATTTATCCCTATATACCAGTCTATCATATCCTTTAAATCAGAGCGCACAATCTCGTTATACATCTCCATTGCATAGGGCAGCTCGTCCCTGATTATGCCTTTAGCTACATTTTGCATACACCACCAGAAATTATTGCAGCAGGAGCTGTAAAATAATTCGCTGGGACGCTTTATATGATAATCGCTATCGCTGGCAGGCGGGAACTTAGGCAGAAAATTATCTTTATCCAGCAAAACTACGCTCTGACTGTCTCTGCTTATTAAATGCGGCTTTTGGACAGGAATTAAAGTTAAATCTATTCTGCTGCCGTCATAAAAGAGCATAAGCCAGTTAAAGTGTCCGCTGCCGTCCGGACTGCGCATTGTTTCAGGAGTCTGCGTCATAAGCCTGCGCCCGAAAATATTCAAAAAATCCTGGTTATTTAAAAAGGAATCAAATTCACGCACTACATATACTATATCATAATCCTGATATTTATCCCGGGGAGCATTGGGATTGGCCCGCGAGCCGTTGAGTATAACCCCGCGGACGCGCTCGTCCGTTTTGGCAAAACCTAATATCAAATCGTACATTTGACGTTCTGAACGCATATTTAGTATTTTTTCCGGCATCTTAAGCCACTCCCTGCGAAAGATATAAATTTTGCTTAATTATAGCATAGAAGCCTTTGCTTGAAAAGAGAACGAATATATAAACATATATTTTTAATATCGCGCATGCCCATAGGGGGGCGGCTCTTTGCGGCCGGAACGGCCGCCGCGCGCTTTAAAGCGCGCGGGCAGGCGTAAGCCTGCCAAAGAGCCGCCCCCCTATGGGCATGCGCGATATTAAAAAAGCTCAAAAATTATTTAAAGCATACGCTGAATTTTGTTGACAGCAAGGTGTTTTAGAGCTATAATACAAAAGCTAAATAAATGCGCTTGTAGCTCAGTGGATAGAGTACCCGGCTACGAACCGGTTGGTCGCAGGTTCAAATCCTGCCAGGCGCGCCAGGCAGAGCATGGACTAATGTGTTCGTGCTCTGTTCTTTTTTTGTTCTGAGTATTTTTACGGCGCTTAATTTCTTAAAGCTGCCCAGGCAGCTTTAAGAAAGGCATCCTTCGGCGCGCGTATATAAATAATTAAGCGTACCGGCACAGCTATATAATTTATACTGGAGATTAAAAATGCATTTTGTTCAGGCTAAAGCCATACTCTCGCCTAAAAATGGAATGAATTTATACAGAGGCTGTACGCATGGGTGCATATACTGCGATTCCAGAAGCCTTTGCTATAATATGCCTCATAAATTTGAGGACATAGAGATTAAAGAAAACGCTATTGAATTGCTTGAGGCGGCTTTAAAGCGCAAAAGGCATAAATGCATGCTGGCCACCGGCTCCATGACCGACCCATATCTGCCTTTGGAAAGTCAATTGGGCTATATGCATAAGGCGCTTGAGCTGACTCTTAAATACGGCTTCGGGTTTACCCTGATAACTAAATCCAGTCTGGTATTACGGGATATAGAGCTGCTGCGCGAAATAAACCGCCGCACTAAATGCGTCGTGCAAATGACTTTGACTACCTTAGAGCCGGAGCTTTGCGCCAAGCTGGAGCCTAATGTAAGCTCGACTCAGGAGCGCTTTGAGACGCTTCAAAAGCTTAATCAGGCCGGTATTCCCACCGTGGTCTGGCTCTGTCCGATACTCCCCTTTATAAACGACACTCCCCAAAATATATCAGGCATACTGGATTACTGCGCGCAGGCTGGAGCGTACGGCGTAATCTGCTTTGGAATGGGCACGACTATGCGCCCGGGCAGCCGCGAATATTTTTATAAGCAGCTTGACAAACTTTTCCCCGGCATGAAGGAAAAATATATGGGCGCTTTCCAGTCAAGCTATCACGCGGTAAGCCCCCATAACGCCGCCCTTATGCGGCTTTTTCATGAAAAATGTGAAAAATACGGTCTTGTTCACGATAATCAAAGGATTTTTGAGTATCTGTCTGAGTTTGAGGATAAAACAGCCGGGAAGCAGCTTACCTTCTGGGAATGAGACTGCTAAGGAATACGCTTGTTTTAAACCGAAATCTGCGCATGGCTTTCAGGCCCGCTGCTTAAGCCCTTTGAAATTTAATTTACCTGTAATTTGTGCCGCCCTTGAATATTGACAAAGAGACGGTTTATTAATATAATAAAATAGTTGCGTATGCAACAGTTGCGGATGCAACATATAAATTAAACAGGGGGAAGGCTATGATATATTTTATGAGGGCGCTAGGAGAGGTATGGCGCTGCGCAAACCTTTACCGTACCGGCAAATACGGCGAACTGGGCCTGGGCAGCTATCAGGATTCCTATATATTGAATATATGCAGGCAGCCCGGCATTACCCAGGAACAGCTTTCAAGGCTTATATATGTGCATAAAAGCAGCGTGGCGAGGCAGCTGGGCGCGCTGGAGGAAAAGGGCTTTATCACCCGAACGCCCGACCCGGACGACAAGCGCAGCCTGCTGGTTTATCCAACGCAGAAGGCTTTGGACGCGCTGCCCTTTATCCGCGAGGTACATGCAAAGTGGAACGCTCTTATACTTTCGGGCTTTAGCCCGCAGGAGCAAAAGGATATTGAAAAATATGTAAAGCGGCTGGCAGAGAACGCCAAGCGGGTGCTGGAAGGAGAGGAATTGAAGCCCGAATGAGAACAGTACTGTCATATCTATTAGCGTATAAATTCAGAATGCTGCTGGGTTTTTTGCTGAAAATAAGCGGCACTCTGGCCGAATTGGTGCTCCCTCTTATTATGGCGCACATGATTGACAACGTAGTGCCCACGCGCAGCATAGCTGATTTAACGCTCTGGGGCGTTTTAATGCTTGCCTGCGCCGTCGCCGCGCTCCTGGGCAACGTTTGGGCCAACCGCATGGCCTCCAAGGTGGCGCACGATACCACGCAGCGCTTGAGAGCCGATTTATTTGCCAAGACTCTTTCCCTTTCGGCCAGCCAGACCGACAGGGCCACTATACCGTCTCTTGTATCCCGTCTTTCCTCGGATACATATAATGTGCATAATATGATAGGAATGATGCAGCGGCTGGGGGTGCGCGCGCCCATACTGCTTATAGGGGGAGTCGCCCTGACCTTTACCGTCGACCCGGTTCTAGCGCTGGTGCTGCTGGTATCCGTACCCTTTCTGACTCTTATCGTTATCTGGGTATCCAAAAAGGGCATAGTGCTCTATGCGCGCCTGCAGCGCTCGGTAGATACCATGGTGCGTAAGGTTCGGGACGATTATACCGGCATTCGGGTAATAAAAGCGCTCTCCAAAACCCGTTATGAAAGCGACACCTTTAAACAGATAAACCAGGAGGTTGTAAAAAATGAAACCTCCGCGGGCGTTACTACCGGCATAACCTCTCCTACAATGAACGCCCTGCTGAATCTGGGCATGACCGCGGTGATTTTTGTAGGAGCGTACAGAGTTTCAGGCGGACACGCCATGGTAGGAGATATAATCGCCTTTACCTCCTATTTTACCGTCATTCTCAACGCCGTGATATCTGTAAGCCGCATATTCGTCAATTTTTCCAAGGGCGGAGCTTCGGCTAAGCGCATACAGGATATTTTATGCCTGCCCGAGGAACTGCTGACGCTCAAAGAGCAAAGCTTAAGCGCCGATTCCTCCGAGGCTTGCGCTCAGACGGACGCTTCTTATACCAGCGCCGCCAAAGCCTCTTATTCTCAAAGAGAAAATGCGTTCTCTGTTCCGGCGTTTAAGGAAAATTTGCGCGCGCGCGGTGCATCGGACGGCAATTCTGAATTTATACGCTTTGAGGACGTATCCTTTTCCTATAACGGCGTTCCGGCGCTCAGGCATATAAGCTTTTGCATAGGCAAGGGAGAATCCTTAGGCATTATAGGAGGCACCGGAAGCGGCAAGAGCACTCTGGTCGCCTTGCTTATCCGCTTTTACGACCCGGATGAGGGCCGCATATTTATAGAGGGCAGGGATATCCGCGCCTATGACCGCGCGAGCCTGCGCGAAAAATTCGGCATAGTTTTTCAAAACGACTTTTTAATGGCCGCCAGCATTGGCGAAAATATCGATTTTGAGCGGGAACTGCCTTTTAGCGCGCTCTCTGCTGCCGCGCAATATGCCAAGGCCGATTCATTCATTGCTGAGCACGGCGGCTATAACGAGCTTTTGACCGCAAGAGGCTCGAATTTTTCAGGCGGGCAAAAGCAGCGCCTGCTTATCGCGCGCGCGCTGGCCGGCGGTCCGGAAATACTGATTTTGGACGATTCCTCCAGCGCTCTGGATTATAAAACAGACGCGCAGCTGCGCCGCGCGCTGCCCGAGCATTTTCCGGATACCACCATAATTATGATTGCACAGCGAATAAGCTCGGTACGTTTTGCCCGGCATATACTGGTCCTGGACCAGGGAGAAGCCGTAGGCTTCGGCAGGGACGAGGAGCTTATGCGAAATTGCGGCGTATACCGCAGCATATACTCCTCCCAGCATGAAAAGGAGAACGAAGGGGGGCTTTATAATGCCGGAGCGTAATGTAAAGCCGCTAGCCAAGCGCAGAGCCAGGCTGTCAGGGCCAAAAAGCGCGCGTATGCGCGCCGCACGTTTTTTCCCCGGCAGGCGCATGAACGGCTCTAACGCCGCGCGGCGCAGTCGGGAAAAAATTAAAATCTGTTTTGATAGGAGGGAAAAAAGCCATGCATGACGGCGCAAAAACGGGAGCATATGTAAAAAAGGACCGGAAAGCCGTCGTTATCCGGCTGGCAGGCTACTTCTTCCGCTATAAATTCCGCGTACTCGCCGCTTTTTTATTAATGATAGGAAGCAATCTATTCGCATTGCTGGGCCCGTATCTTTCGGGCGAGGCCATAGACGCGATATCCTCCCCCGGGGGTGTGGATTTTAACGCTGTAGCCAAATACTGCGTGCTTATGGCGGTATTTTATGTTGTCTCCGCCGTATTGGCCTATCTTCTGTCCATATTGATGATAAATCTGAGCCAGAGGATTGTGCGGTATATGCGCCAGGAGGTATTTGATAAAATACTTTCCCTGCCGGTAGGCGCTCTTGACCGCGTGCAGGCGGGCGATTTGATAAATCGCATCTCATATGATATAGATACTGTAAACGCCTCGCTCTCAAACGATATTCTCCAGGCGGCTACCGGCATTATATCCGTCGTAGGCGCGCTTATAGGCATGATAGCCGCCTCTCCGCTTCTGCTGACGGTATTTATTATCACTCTGCCTATTTCTGTAATGATAACCATCCGCAGAAGCAGGACGGTTCGCCCACTGTTCAGAAAGCGTTCGGCTAAGCTGGCTGAATTGAACGGCTTTTCTGAGGAAATGCTCACGGGCCTTAAAACCATACGCGCCTATGGACGCGAGGAGAAAATACTCCAAAAATTCCGGCTGAAAAACGACCAGGCCGTGGACGCATATTACGACGCCGACTATTACGGCAGCCTTATAGGCCCCGCGGTAAATTTCGTCAATAATTTAGGAACCGTGCTTATAAGCACGGCGGGCGCGTTTTTCTTTCTCTTTAAGCTTATCTCAATAGGGGACATTTCGGCGTTCCTGCTCTATTCGCGCAAATTTTCCGGGCCGGTGAACGAATATGCGAATATTATGGGGGAAATCCAGTCGGCCTTGGCCGCCGCCGAAAGGGTGTTCAGGCTTTTAGACGCTCCCAGCGAGCCGGACGACGCGCCCGAAGCAATAGAGGCTGAAAACGTGCGCGGGGAAATGCGGTTCAGCAACGTGCGTTTTTCCTATGACGGCAAGGCGGATATAATTAAAAACCTCTCATTTGCAGCGCTGCCCGGGCAAACAGTAGCTATAGTAGGCCCCACGGGAGCGGGTAAAACCACCCTTGTAAATTTAATGATGCGTTTTTACGACCCGCAGGGAGGCAGGATAGAATTGGATGGCCGGGATATCCGCGAATATACGCGCAAAAGCCTGCGCGGAGCGTTTACAATGGTATTGCAGGATACATGGCTGTTTGAAGGGACGATATATGAAAATATCGCTTACGGCAAGGAAAACGCCTCGCGCGAGGAGGTAGAAAAAGCGGCGCGGGCGGCTCACATTGCGGATTTTATAAATTCTCTGCCCGATAAATACGACACCATGATAACTGACGGCGGAGAAAATCTTTCAAAGGGCCAGAAGCAGCTTATGACCATAGCGCGGGCCATGCTCTCTCCGGCGCATATGCTGATTCTGGACGAAGCGACAAGCAATGTGGACACGCGCACCGAGCTGCTTATAAGAGACGCCATGAACACCCTTATGCAGGGACGGACGTGCTTTGTAATAGCGCATAGGCTTACTACCATACGCAACGCTGACCTTATATTGGTAGTAAAGGACGGAGATATAATAGAGAGCGGCAGGCACGAAGAGCTTTTGAGCCGGGGAGGCTTCTATTCTGAAATATATTCCTCCCAGTTCAAATAGCCCTTAAGCGAAAAAATATTCGCGCAACGCACTTAATATATCAGGATAAAATTATAAATGGGCTGTTTTTTAAGCAGTCCATTTTAATATCTTAATATATTTATGATTCAAGAGCTACAGATAAATTTACATTTAGCTTTAAGATTAGACAATACAATCAAAATACAATGCGTTTTTGCTTTTACTGCCCGTAGCGTCTGCTTTGCTGCGCGGTATTAAAAATACGCCCGATATGTCTTTACCCGCGCGCCGCGCAATTGTCAACGGGCTTTTGGGCAAAAATCTCCAACTGCAGAACAAAGAGAAATTTCCCGGTTTTGCAAGGAGCAGGGCAAAAAATGCCAAGCATTTCAAGGAGGGCAATACGGCAAAAACGAACAATTCATCCTTGCGGGGCGTACTGCGTTCTGGTTGTATTGTCTAAACAAAATTCAATTTTTCAGGATTATGCAGGATATTAATACTATTATCCTCCCGCACCCCTATAATGAAATGGACTAAATGCGCGGCTTTTCTTGAGCCCTTTCCGTGTTTTAATGCGGGCAGGCCAATTCCAAAATAGCACTCTTCAATATTATTCCCTTTTGTCAGCAGCTCAATATCGTCAGTATAATGATTATCAATAATTAAGCTATGGAGCTTCTCATAGTCGGGCAAATAAAATCTGTCCTTATTTTCAAAAAATAAGCATACGCTATTGCGAACGGCAATAATATCAGGATTAATCGCGCCTCTGTTCTTATGAGCTGACTCCATATTGGGATGCAGCAATCTTCCTGTGCCGCTTTGCGGAAAATCAAAGCAGACAATTTCCCAATTATTATCAAGCAGCCATTTAAGAATGGCCTTTGTAACCTGTTCCTCACGCATCAGCCGTCTCTCCATAGAGAACCATCCGGAAACAAAATAACATCTGCAAAATAGGAATACACGCGAATATGCTTGACCTTGGAATAGGCCGAGCCATATCTGACCTGCATCAGATAACGGGGAATTTCCGAGCTATGCAAATCGCTGTAATCTTTAACCAGCAAATTATGCTTGGCGCTGTTCTTTACATCTCTGAAAAAATCTTCAATAGAGGAGCCGTGCCGGTTATAAACGCGGATTGTCCGCTCTGAATCATCCACCTCTAATTCGCCGAATATCAGCACAAGATTATACCTGCGCTCTTCAAAGGTCTGGCCCTCCCGGCAGGCAAGATAATCAATCGCCGCTAATGCTCCGGGATATGGATCGCCCCTGAAGCGGGCGTTAACCTGATATATTGCCGTATCTTCACGCAGCCTCAGCAGCTCGCCGATTTGATATGAAGCGTTCTCGTATTGGGACAGATAGTTCAATAAATATTCGGTAGGAATTTTTGTGACGGCGGTCAGGGGAGACATATCCTCCGGCTGCTTGCCGTTCGCCTTGAGTACAAACTGGTTCTGCATATAATTCCGCTGTTCACGAATTGTCAAATTACCTAACAGACGCGCTCTGCCGGGTTTTACTCCATATCTGTCTGTAATCGCCAGTATTTCATTAATCGCTTCAAACATTTTGGTCATACTGGGCGAAGAAGCGTCGGGACAGCCGGGATAATTAACAATATCCGTTTCAAAGCGCAAACCCTTCCTATGAAGGTTGGGGCAAAGCTGCGGAGAGTCCAAATAAACGTCAATGTCTGACGGGAAATAGTATAGAAGGGCAGGAATTTCATAGATGCTCATTACAGATTCTAACGCACGAAAAATCAATGGATTAATTTTATCCCAGACTGGCCTGAGCCCTCTGCGGGTAATAATTGCGCCTTCAGGATAGATATAAAAGGCCGGAACGCCGTTTTCTACAGACGCCGCGATTCTCGCAAAACGCTGAAATGCGTTATGTCCGGTACCCGCTTCGGTTGTCATTTCAATGGTGAATACCGGTTCGTTATCCTTTTCTACAATCAAATCGGGCGCATCCAAATATAAAATCCTTCGGATATGGTCAGGCATGGTATGAAAACGGGTCGGATTGTTCGCGTCGCTTTCATATAGTTTATTTTTGACGATATTTGAATGACTGAAAAGCGAAGTATGATTGATTATGTAATCGGCAAAGCTTTCAGTACTATACCAAACTCTGTACATTTTTTCCGCCTCCTTTTTTCTAATATCCTGCGCAATGACCAAAGCGATATGATAAATCATCAACGGAGGAACTGCATTTCCCGTTTGCACTCGCTCCTGAACAATACCGCCTTTAAATACATAGCTGTCAGGAAAGCTCTGAATTCTGGCCCGCTCTCGAATGCTTAAGCCGCGGGGCTGGGAAGGATGGCCAAACTGGAATTGCGGCCTGATTCCGCCGGCAAGCTGCGTCGGACTGGGCGCTTCGTTGCTCAGGCGGATACGCTGCTTAAATTTGGGATACATAGGCTTGCCCGGCTGTGTGCCTGCAATTTTAACAATGACGTCCGGCAAATGATTGGGCGCCGCATGATTATATAGTTTTTTTGCCGGCTTTATAGCGGTAATATTACCCTCGCCGCGCATAATTTTCTGGTATTCAGTTATTGCCGGCCTGGTATATTGAGCGCAGGCCTGGCTGCTGGATAGCTCGGGCAAATCAGAAATTGCGTCTGCGACTGTTCTGTATCTGCCGGCAAAATCTCCAAGCGGAAATTTATAAGGAGTGGTAAAGCCTTCGCCGGTACGGACGCCTACAAACATCAAGCGCTGTCTTATTTGGGGCACGCCAAAATCAGCCGCGTTCAGCATGCCGATAGTAACCTTGTATTGCAGGCGCTCCATGGCCTCCTTTATGCTTTTTTCAAATTGTCCGCCGGCTGTGCTCCTCAGGCCGGACACGTTTTCAAGAATAATATAGTCCGGCTTAAAAGCCTCTACAAAGCGCATATATTCCTGGAAAAGAAAGTTTCTTTCATCATTATCGTTATGCTTTCGGTTAGCGATGGAGAAGCCCTGGCAGGGCACTCCGCCGGTAATCAAATGAATCTTTTTGACGCCCTTCTGTTCCAGCAGTTTCTTTAAAAATTCAGGCTCAATTTGTTTGATGTCTCCCAGACATCCAATCGCGTTTGGATGATTATACATCCAAGTCTCCATTGCAGGCTGAAAATGGTCAATGCCGATAACAGATTCAAAGCCTGCCCAAGACGCGCCTACGGCAAACCCCCCGGCGCCGCAGAACAAATCAATCATAGTCAGCTTGCCGGCGTCATGCTTGAAATTATCAATATTCAAATATTGCACAAAGCCATCATGCAGATAGGAGCTTTTTTCAACGGGTACTGTATTATCCCAGACATTTTGACGTTCTTCTCTTGTTTTCATTTCAGTTCTATCAATTAATTTCTAATTTTATCATAAGACGGCGACCGTTATAGCCGCCGTCTATAAGCTTAAATAAATTATACTACATGCATACTAAAATATCAACATAATATAATGAAACGGCGGCGTTATGTCATACAGCGGCGGCAGCATCCGTAAAACCACACAATAAAAGCGTCATATATCTATTTAGGCTTAAACGGTAACCAAAGCGTGCAAGCGGGCGCTGCAAAGCCGCTGCGCCGGAGTTTACAGTCAAAACGAGCGGATTGCGCCCGGCCAGCAAAAGAGCCCGCCCGACGTACCGTTCGGAATGGTCCAGGCCACGAACCTGCGCCGCCTCAGCGCGGGCAAGCCGGCGTCCTGCAAAAATAAAGCCGCCGCGGATATATATTCCGCGGCGACGTGGTGGAGATGAGGGGATTCGAACCCCTGACCTCTTACATGCGAAGCAAGCGCTCTAGCCAGCTGAGCTACACCCCCAAGCTTTTGTTATTTTAGCATTACCGAGGATATTAGTCAACTGAAATTTAACGCCTGATTGAAATACTTTTAAATTTGCGCGTACTGCCGGCGTCTGTTAAACAAAGCTGCAGCTACTCGCTTATCCATTTGGTTATGACTTTTTCCAGTATAGCCACAAGATAATACATTAAGGCAGCCAAAACGCACAGGATAAGCACGCCCCCCATAACCAAATCCAATTTAAATACCTGGCCTCCGTATACTATAAGATACCCCAGGCCCGCCTTGGAAACTAAAAATTCGCCTACTATAACTCCTACCCAGGACATGCCCACGTTTATCTTTAAAATGGATATGGTGGTAGGAATGCTCGCAGGAAACACTACCTTGGAAAATATTTGTCTTTTATTTGCGCCAAAGGTACGCAGCAGCATTATTTTCTCCTTATCCACCTCCATAAAGCCGTTAAGCACGCCTATTATGGTAACCACAAGAGATATCAGCAAAGTAACCGTTACAATTGCGCCCATACCCGCGCCTACCCAAACTATAATTACAGGTCCAAGCGCAATTTTGGGAAGGCTGTTCAGCACTACAAGGTAGGGGTCAAAAATTTTCTGCGCCATTTCTGACCACCACAGCAATATAGCTATTATAACGCCTAAAATAGTACCTGCAACAAAGCCTATTATGGTTTCGAGCATGGTAACGCCTATATGCTCGTATATGCTGCCGTCGGCGAACATGCTCGCTAAAGCGTTAAAAGAACGGCTGGGAGAAGAAACTATAAAAGGGTCTATCCAATTCAGCCTTGCGGCCAGCTCCCACAGTCCAAAAAAGCCTACAAGTATCGCTACCTGCAGCACATGTATTATAATTTTGCGTCTTTTTAAATTTCTTCTGTACTTTAAATGTTCGGCTGAAACCTTAGTTTTATCAAGCCGCATCGCTGTTCAGCTCCTTCCATATTTCGTTGAAATATTTTGAAAATTCAGGAGCCTGACGTTTGTCTATTACTCTTTGACCAGAGCTTGTCAGCGAGATATCCAGAATTTTTTTAATGCTGCCCGGCCGGGAGCTGAGAATTATTATCCGGTCGGCAAGGCTGATAGCCTCGGAAATATCGTGAGTTACCAGTATCGCCGTCTTTCCCTGCTTTCTTATAATGCCTGCAATATCATCCGAAACGTTAATGCGAGTCTGATAATCAAGGGCGGAAAAGGGTTCGTCCAGCAGCAGCAATTCAGGCTCCAGAGCCAGAGTGCGTATCAGCGCTACGCGCTGACGCATGCCTCCGGAAAGATGCTTAGGATTGCTGTGTATAAAATCGGCCAGCCCGTACTGCTCCAGCAGCTCCCGCAGACGCTCTTCCTTTTGGGGCGTGCAGGCGCGCTGTATCTTAAGCCCCAGGAGCACGTTATCCCAAACGCTGCACCAGGGAAACAAATGGTCATGCTGGAGCATATATCCCACTAAAGGATTGGTTTTGCCGTTTACCGGCTGATTACATATATATATTTCGCCTGATGAAGGAGAAATAAGCCCGGCGACAAGGGAAAGAATGGTAGATTTGCCGCAGCCTGAAGGACCAACTACAGCCACAAATTCGCCCGGCATTACTGAAAAGCTTATATCCTTAAGCGCCGGAGTTTCTCCAGCAGGCGTATGATAATTCATATTTACACCGTCCACTCTTACAAGAGGGGCGGCGGCATTGTTCTGCCGCATGTCTTTTGCCTCCTTAATAAAGTATACACTATATAGTATGGGACAACATGAACACAGGTGCGTTTAAAGCATGGCGCGTATGGAGAAAGTATGCGATAAAATTTTAACGAGCTTATTGCGGCCGGAGGGGAATATAGCCCCAGGGGGCGGCTCTTTGGCGGCCGTTCCGGCCGCAAGCCGGGCCGAATTACGGCCCGGCTTGGCAGGCGGAGCCTGCCCAAAGAGCCGCCCCCTGGGGCTATATTCCCCTCCGGCCTGAGCAAAAACAACGGCAAAATAAAAAAAGAGCGCTTAAAAAGCGCTCTAATTAAAACCATTTAAACAAGCTTAAAGCTCTACTTTTTTGCCGTTTTTAATCTTAAAGGCAACCGGGCCGCCGTGAGCCTTTTCCATTATAAAAACATCGCCGTCTACGCTGTAGCTTGAAATTAAGCCGGGCGAATTCCGCCATATTTCCGTACATTCCTCATCCTTGGCTATAACGCCCTTTTTATGCACTATAAGCACAGCGTGTTTTTCCTCGATATATATAAAATCTACGAAATCGCTGGGCAGCGGCATAAGAGTGCGCACCTGCTTCTGATATATGTCAAAGGCTATTGCAAAGCTGTCTCCTCCAAGAAAAAGCGTGCCGTTATCAAGTATAAGCGCATGGGGCTCAGCCGGAGAGGACGTAAGCAGCCCAATGCCGAAATAATCGCCGGTATCGTTATCAGTTACCGCTATCATATTCCATGCGTTTTCCGTTCCCTTTTTCTGGCCCGCAAAAATGCTGCCGTTCTCGCATTGAGCAAGGGCTTCCTCCAATTCCTCATAACTGCCGAATTCAGCCATTTTTATATCTACTGTTCCAAAGGATACTATCATTTTTGCACATCCTTTTTGCATGCGCGCCATAAAAACGCGCCGCATAAATTCTTAATATATGATATCAGAAACCCGCCCCAAAGTCAACACGCTTTAATTAATCTTGTGGATAATTCATATTTATGTAATACAATAGACAAGGCAATCAGAACAAAACGCGCTTTTTGCAGGACAATTTTTTCCCATTACCGCGCTGCTGTTAGGACAAATGCGCCAAGCGGCGCTTTTTAGGGCTTTTATGCCCGTGTGCCGCTCTGAAGCGCTATTATGCGGCTATGCGGCTTATGAAACAAAGCAGCCCGGACAGCAAAAACAGTCCGGGCTGAAAGCGGCGACTATCTTTATACGGCCTTGCGCTGGGCCAGATTAAGCTCGTAATAAATACCCTTGCGTTCCATAAGCTCCTCATGGCTGCCCTGCTCGGCTATGCCCTGGTTCGCTATGCACATAATATTGTCAGCGCTGCGTATAGTGGAAAGCCTGTGCGCGATAACAAAGCTGGTACGCCCCTTAAGCAGCTCTGCCAGAGCCTTTTGTATAAGCAGCTCGGTTCGGGTGTCAATAGCGCTGGTGGCTTCGTCCAGGATTATTATTTTAGGGTCTGCCAGAATGATTCGGGCAAAGGAAAGCAGCTGGCGTTCTCCCGCTGAAAGTCCTGCACCCTGCTCCTCCACGCGGGTATAATAGCCGTTGGGCAGCCTCTCTATAAAGGTATTTGCGTAAACGCTGCGCGCCGCGTTAATGCATTCCTCGTCGGTTGCGTCAGGACGGCCATACCGAATATTGTCTATAATATTGCCCGAGAATACAAAACTCTCCTGCATCATAGCCATAACCTGCGCCCTAAGGGATTTAACCGTGACGTCCTTTATATCATAGCCGTCTATGGTTATGCGGCCTTCGGTTGGGTCGTAAAAGCGGGATATAAGATTCACTATAGTGGTTTTACCCGCGCCGGTCGGCCCGACAAGCGCTATAGTCTGCCCAGGTTCGGCAGTAAACGATACATTCTTCAAAATAAGCCTGTCGTCGTCATAGCCGAAGGAAACGTTTTCAAAGGCCACCCTGCCCTGAACGGCCGGAAGCTCAACCGCGCCCGGCGCATCCTCTATATCCGGCTCGGAATCCAGGGTTTCAAATATCTTTTCCACGTTGCTCATATTGGCCACGACCTGGCTGTATATAAATGAAATGGAATTTATAGGCTGCCAGAACCGCGCTATATATGAAGTAAACGCGGCTAAATCGCCGGGAGTAAGCGTGTCCCCCGTTACCATCTGATACCCAAGAAGATATAAAAGAATAGTGCTGACGACGTATGTAAAATCTACTGCCGGACCAAGAGTAGCCGAAGTGCGAACCATCTTAACGTCCGCTTCGGTAAGTTCTCCGTTTAGGCGGGCTAATTCCTTTACGTTTCGAGCTTCTCTGTTAAACGCCTGAGTAGTCTTAAGTCCCAGTATATTTTCAAAGGTATAGGCGTTGCGGTTGGATATTTTATTTCTTACATTTACCCGCAGCTTTTCCAGCCTGCGCCGGAAAAATACTATAAAAACCATAAGCGGTATAACGGTAGCTACGCTGACCAGAGTTAATTTAACGTTAAGGCAGAACAATACCACCAATATGCCTATAAGGGTTATAACGTCGCAGAGCGCCTGGACTATGCCGCTGCTCAGCAGCCAGGCCAGTCCGTCTATATAGCTGGTAACGCGCACCAGAATTTTTCCCGCCGGCCTGTCGTCATAGAACTTAAAGGTAAGCTTCTGCAAATGGGCGAAAAGAGAGCGGCGTATATCAAAGATTATCTTTTGGCCAAGCCAGGAAACCGCCACGTCTCTGAACGCATTGATTATAGGCTGAAGCAGGAATACCGAAGCCATAGCGCATATAAGCATAATGCCCAGGGGCCAGTTGGTGGCCGGCATAAGCACGTCGTTAAGCAGATATTTATTTATTAAAGGTCCGGCTAAAGATACGCCTACGCTGCAAAGCATTATCCCGAAGCATATTATAAATCTCTTTTTATAGGGCTTGCAGAACTGAAGCAGGCGCTTAAGCAGCTGAGAATCAATACCCTCGCGCGAGCTTTCGTCCTCATAATATCTGTTGCGCGCCATTATACCGCCTCCTTTATTTCGCCGAATTGGGTTTTATACACCTCATAATAGAGCCCCCCCAGAGCCAGAAGCTCGTCGTGCGTGCCTCTTTCGGCTATACGGCCGTTTTCAAGATATATTATTTCATCGCAGTCCTTAACCGAGGCTATGCGGTGAGCCACGGTTATAACAGTTTTATCCTTGTGCTCTTGATTAAGCGCGGCTATTAAACGCTGCTCGGTTTCCATATCCAGAGCGCTGGAGGCGTCGTCCAGCACAAGCACGGGCGCCCCCTTAAGCAGCGCGCGCGCAATAGAAAGCCTTTGCTTCTGCCCGCCTGAGAGCCCCATGCCTCTTTCGCCGATAATAGTTTCAAAGCCGTCGGGCAGCTCCTGAATAAATTCATACGCCTGCGCCACCTTTGCGGCATGAATAATCTCGTCCATGCTTGCGTCCGGCTTATAAAACGCGATATTGCGGGCTATGGTTTCGCTGAATAGGAATACGTCCTGCATAACAGGCGAAAAGCATCTGCGCACCTCGGATAAATCCAGCAGGCGCATATCGGTATCATTTAATGCAACGCTGCCGTGCACCGGGTCGTAATATCTCATTATAAGATTGCAAAGCATGGTCTTGCCGCTTCCCGTGCGTCCCATAATGCCCAGCCGCTTGCCCGCGGGCAGCGAAATATTTATATCGTCCAGTATAGGAGCGTTATCCACGCTTATGCTCGCATGAGTAATGGTTATATCCTTTAAGGGCATTTCAAGCGGCACGGGCTCGGGAATGGATTTAATGCTGACTCCCTGCTCCAAAAAGGTGAACACCTTTTCCCCCGAAGTCATGGCCTGCTGATATTGAGTAATCCAGCCGGAAATCAGGTTAAAGAAATTGGTAACATAGGCAAGATATCCGCCGGTAGCTACGAAATCGCCTACCGACATTTCTCCTATCATAACCAAAACAAAGCCCATTAAATTTAAAAGCACATAAGGCATAGCGCCCGATATGCCCAAGGGCATAAAGCGTCTTTTCCAGGTCTTTAAATAGCATTTCTGGGCGTCCAGCGCGTCGTCGCAAACCGCGTCGAATTTCTGCATCTCTTCCTTTTCTCTTGAAAGAGCGCGGACTAAACGTATGCCCACTATATTTTCCTGAGCGCATTTGGAAATATTGGCCGAGCAGTCTCTTATGCGCAGAATGGGCGAACGTATATCCTTGCCTGCGCGCCTCGAAAGCAGGATTATAAACGGAGCCATTATATATCCGGCCAGCAGCGCCCAAGGACAAATAATAGCCATCATTATGCTTCCGAAAATCATGGATGTAGTGTTTTCAAAGGCCTGCGGAATGGTGCCCACGAAAAAGTTTTTAACCAGCTCGGGGTCGCCGTTTATTATAGTCATTATATTGCCCGAATTCTGGCTGTGCACAAAAGAATCTGACTGGGAGAGCAATTTATCCATCAATTCCTCTCTCATTTTAGCCACGCTCTGCATGCTTACCCGTTCCATCATTATAGCGCGGATGTAATTGACTCCCTGCCGTATAAGGCATTGAGCCAGCAGCGCTATGGCTATAAACAGCATAAGGCTGCCGCCGGCCAGCGTAAGCGACCCCAATTCCAGCGGAACATCCACAAGCAGGTTGTCAAATATATACTTCTGCAGGTATGGTGAAATCATGGCTACGGCTGTAACAGCCAGACCCAAAACTATGTAAAGAATGATTTTTCCCCGGTACGGCTTAAAATATCGGTAGAGCTGTCTAAGGGTTTTCATACGGATACCCCTCTTTCCCCGTTTTCGGCAAACAGAGTTTTATACGCGGCATTTTCCTCTATTTAAGAGTTAATCCGGCTCATTCAGAAGCAGACGTCTCAAAAATACGGCCGCGCTTTTTTAGATACTGCATTATATCAAATATTTTTACTAAAAGAAATAGAAAGAGCACGCCGAATTTCACCGCAAATCACTTTAAAAGCAAATTTTGAGCCTTAGCATATGATTGCCTTGATTTTCTTAACGTTTAATATGTTTTTTGCGGAATTCCGGCCCAAGTTGATAAGGGGATAAAAATACCAGACCTAACTCGCCCATAGTTTTCTATTGCATAGGGCTTTCTTTGTCTGTCCAAAACGCCCCTCTCTCGCAGTACGCTCAATTTTCCCAATAGAACAGGCTTGTTCCTCGCTTTTTTATTGCCAGCCTGCGCACAGAGCCTGGAGTTATTTAAGATGGAGGTATTGACACGGAATATGCGGCATGGTACAATTATCTTGGAATAGGTTTCCATGATGTTTTATTGGCACAAGGCTTAGAATACGGCAAATTCAAACGTTAAATAAGTAATCCTTAGTTTCTAGAACCCATACGCGCACAATTAAAATATAATAATATAAGGAGGAGAAACTAATGCTGAAGAAGCTGCCGGCGGCAGTACTGGCTCTTACTATGATTCTGGCCTCGGTTATGCTGCCCTCCCTTGCGGCGGCTGAAGAAGCGCCGGTTCAGGCGGCGCAGTCTGCCCTGCGCATGCCTGGGGAAGGGGCTCAGGGAGTTCAGGGAGTTCAGGCGGCTGAAGAGACGTCCGCTGCCGGCGCGGCGCTCTATGAGGACGGCGAGGCGGCCAAAAGGCTGCTGAACGAGCTGCCGTGCGTCATAACTCCGGCCCAGGCAATGCAGGCGGGTCATGTGCGGCGGCTGAAGGAGGCCGAGCCTGATTTAAACACGGTGGTCTTTAAGAACGGCGACGGCACCCGCACGGCTTACCATTATGCTCTGCCCGTCAAATATGAGGAGAACGGGATAATAAAGGACAAGAGCAACCGGATAATACAGTCGGACAGGACAGGATACGCCTTTGAAAATGAAGCGAACGAGGTTAAAACATATTTTCCGCAGGCGCTGGGCGAAAAGGGAGCGCGTTTGGAATATGAGGGATACTTTCTGGAGCTGACGCCCTTTACTGCGCAGTCGGCTGGGATTTCAGCCGCTGCCGGGAGGCAGGCGGCGCGCGCGGATATTTTAAGGGCGGTTACTCCCTCGGCCGACGCGGTAAGCTATAATGGGGCGCTGGGCGGAGAGGTCAGCCTGAGGTATACCCCTACGCTGCTGGGATTCAAGGAGGATATAATTCTAAGCGGGTATACGGGAGCGGACAGCTTCAGCTTTATACTGGAAACAGACGGTCTGGAGCTTAGGGAGATAAGCGGGAACTGGTATCTGGCCGAGCCGGAGAGCGGCAGAATAGTTATAGAGCTGGGCGAAATATATATTTACGACAGCTATGCCGGAGCGGAGCCGGCCGAGGGCGAAGCTTCGACGCATAAGACCTATGGTCATATCAACGCGCAGACTATATCCCTGGGGCAGAAGTATATTCTTACCGTGCATGCGCCCGAAGGCTACCTTGACGCGCCCGAGCGGGTATACCCTGTATACATAGACCCCAGCTTCAGCGTGACAAGCACGTATATTCAGGACACGCATATATCCTCGGGCTATCCGGGCACAAACTACAACACCTCCAGCCTGCTGAACCTGGGCTACGGCTCCAGCTCCAGGAGCACGCGGATATTAAGCCGCATAACCTCTCTTTCCAACGGAGTAATGCAGCCCGGCTGGGAGCCAGGAGTGCAGGTAGACAGCGCGACTTATCATATGTACTGCACGTCCAGCTATACCAGTAATCCATATGTGGACGTATACAGAGCCGGGGCGAATTGGACCGCTTCCAGCGCGACCTGGA
>URIR01000034.1 GCA_900547955.1 uncultured Eubacteriales bacterium
TTTCCTTCTGGGAGCAGCAGCACAGCTCGGTATTTACGTTGCTTATTTCCTGGCAATCTTCCTAGGCTTCAATGGAGCAGCAGCAGCAGCCATCTCCATCATCGGTGGTGCTGACGGCCCGACCTCCATTTTCCTTGCAGGTAAACTGGGACAGACCGCTCTGATGGGACCCATCGCTGTGGCCGCTTATTCCTATATGTCCCTGGTGCCGATCATCCAGCCGTCTATCATGAAAGCGCTGACCACCAAAAAAGAACGCGCCATCAAGATGAAACAACTTCGTACGGTCACCAAACTGGAGAAGATCATATTCCCGTTATTGGTGACGCTGGTCGTAGGGTTGCTGCTCCCCGATGCGATCCCTTTGCTCGGCATGCTCATGCTCGGAAACCTTATGAAAGAGAGCGGCGTCGTGGATCGCCTGTCTTCGCAGGCGCAGAACGGTCTGATGAATACGATCACGATCTTCCTCGGGATATGCGTTGGATGTAAAGCGTACGGAGAAGTATTCCTCGCGTTCAGTACTTTGAAAATCATTTTGCTGGGACTGTTTGCGTTCTGCATGGGAACTGTCGGCGGTCTGTTGATGGCAAAACTCATGAACAAACTTTCGGGCGGAAAGATCAATCCTTTGATAGGTTCTGCGGGCGTTTCGGCGGTGCCGATGGCGGCGCGTGTCAGCCAAAAGGTCGGCCAGGAGGAAAATCCGGGCAACTTCCTGCTTATGCACGCCATGGGTCCCAATGTGGCCGGCGTTATAGGCTCGGCCGTGGCCGCGGGCGTGTTTATGTCCCTGTTCGGCTGATTGCTTCGGCGGCGCGCGGGCTGAAAAACCCTGGACTGGAATTAATGAGCGGAGCGGCGCGCGGGCTGAAAAAGTTCGGAATGGAATTAATGAGCGGAGCGGCGTGAGGGCTGAAAAAACTTGAACCGGAATTAGCGTGCGGAGCGCCGCGCGGACAAAAGGAAGGCTTTATCCGCGGCGCTTCTGCCGAGGGCGAGGATATAATTTTTAGAAAGGAAATTTAAGAGATATGGCCAAGGTTTTAATTACCGATACTATATTGCGGGACGCGCACCAGTCTCAGGCGGCTACGCGCATGCGCCTGGACGAAATGCTGCCCGCGGCGCCCATGCTGGACAGCGTGGGCTATTATTCGCTGGAATGCTGGGGAGGCGCGACCTTTGACGCCTGCCTGCGCTTTTTGAACGAGGACCCCTGGGAGCGCCTGCGCGCCCTTAAAAGGGCCATGCCCAACACCAAGCTGCAGATGCTTTTCAGAGGTCAGAATATTCTGGGCTACAAGCATTATGCGGACGATGTTGTGGATAACTTTGTAAAAAAATCCATAGAAAACGGTATAGATATTATCAGGATATTTGACGCGCTGAACGACCTGCGCAATTTGGAGCAGGCGGTCAAATCCTGCAAGAAATACGGCGGGATAGCCGAATGCGCCATAAGCTATACCACCAGCCCGGTGCATACGCTGGACTATTTTGTGGAGCTGGCGCGCCAGATGGAGCAGATGGGAGCGGACGTCATCTGCATTAAGGATATGGCCAATCTTTTGCTGCCCTATGAAGCGTATACGCTGGTTAAGCGCATTAAGGAGAAGGTGAGCGTGCCTATACATCTTCATACCCATAATACCACGGGCACAGGGGATATGACTCTGCTTAAGGCCATAGAGGCGGGCGTGGATATTGTGGATACGGCGCTTTCGCCTTTAGGCAACGGCACCAGCCAGCCGGCTACCGAGCCTTTGGTGGCCACCCTTAAGGGTACGGAATATGATACCGGCCTGGATTTGAACCTGCTCAGCGAGATAAGCAAGCATTTCCGCAAGGTGGCCGACCGCTTGGAGAGGGACGGCTGGCTGGATAAGAAGGTGCTGAGGGTGGATACCAACACTCTGCTTTATCAGGTGCCCGGCGGCATGCTTTCCAACCTCATAGGCCAGCTTAAGCAGGCGGGCAAGGAGGATAAGCTGATGGAGGTGCTCGCGGAGGTGCCGCGGGTGCGCGAGGATTTCGGCTATCCGCCTCTGGTTACTCCCACCAGCCAGATTGTGGGCACGCAGGCGGTATTCAACGTTATCGCCGGAGAGCGCTATAAGATGGTAACTAAGGAATCCAAGGCGCTGCTGCGCGGAGAATACGGGCGTCTGCCTGCGCCGGTTAATGAAGAGGTGCGCAAAAAGTGCATAGGGGACGCGCCCGTTATCACTCACCGTCCTGCCGACGATATTCCCCCCGAATATGGGAAATACAAGGCGGAAATTAAGGATATTATGGAGCAGGAGGAGGATGTGCTTTCCTACGCGCTTTTCCCGCAGGTGGCCATGAAATTCTTTGAGAAGCGCCGGGCGGATAAATATGGGCTTAATCAGGAGCTTATGGACCAGAAGGAAAACATTCATCCGGTATAATTTTTTAGAGAGCATTGCCGGCTTTGGCCGGCGGGGATAAGGGCGCGGCCCGTCTTTAAGACGAGCCGCGCCTTTATCTTTAGAAACGAGGGAGCGGCTTAAAGGGGGGGCGGCTCCTGGGCCGGCGCCTTTGGCGCCGGCCGGGGCCGGGCCGCGGCCCGGCCCAGCGGCCCGGAACGGGCCGCCAGGAGCCGCCCCCCTTTAAGCCGCTCCCTCGTTTCTAATTCCGCTTTTGGATTAGCGCTGCGCTCCCTTATCTCCGCCGCCGAAAAGCGTTTCGGGATTTAAATAGCACAGTTATTTTTAAACGCGGCGGGTTAGCTTTGTGCTTTTAATGGTTAATATTTTATTCTTGTTTGGGCGCGCCGGATGAATTATAATAACAGCGTTTAAAACCGGCGCGAGGCACGGAAAAATAAGGACAGGGGATTACGCAGTATGACTAATTATAATTTGACGTTAATGCTTAGATATACCGACGGGCGGATAAGCGGTCTGCCCTTCAGCGCCGGCCCGGGCCGGCATAAATTGACGGACGGCCGGCTGGAGGCGGAGATTAACGCCTTTGAGCAGGACGGAGTATGCCAGTACGAAATGACGCTGGCCGCGGTTTGCGAATGCGAGCTTAAGTATCTGGATATACTGGTGCATTCGGGCGCGCTTGCGCCTGAAGCCAAGGCGTATAACGCGGGCTTTACCACCAACTGCGCGGCCTGTATCAGCAGATATTCGGATATTTACGGGCTTATTTCAGCCGGGCCTTTAATAATACAGGGCTCAAGCCTGCTGGGCGCGGCGCTGGTGAGCGCGGACAGGTTTTATTCCTATTTTAAGTTAATGCCCAATGAATTAATTATCCGGCACAGTATGGAGGACAAGCGGATATATAAGGATAAGGAATATAAGCTGGAGCGCTTTATATTGAGCGAGCCTGCTTCGGCCGAGGAGTTTTTAAAGAGCTATAATGAGATAGTAAGCTCATATTACGGCATAACGCCGGAATTTCTGCAAAACGGCTTTGAACCGGCGCCTACGGGCTACTGCTCCTGGTCCTGCTATTATACGCTGGTTAATGAGGAAAAGCTGTTCCGGGCGGAGCGCGAGGTGAAAAAGGAGTACGGCCAATATGCGCCTAATCTGCTCCAAATTGACGACGGCTGGCAGGTAAAGCATAATTTCTCGGGCTATTGGACGGTTGACCGGGAAAAATTTCCCGGCGGGCTTAAGCCGCTGAGCGAGAAATGCGCTCAGGACGGCATGCGCTTCGGCTTATGGCTTGCGCCTCTGCTTGCGGCGGACTGCACGGGCTTTTTTAAGGAGCATCCCGAGTGGAAGAAGCTTACCCGCAGCGGACAAAACTCCTATCTTTGCGGCGAAGAGAAGGTATACGCGCTTAATTTGGACGACCAGGAGGTGCTGGAATATATAAGCGGGGTATTCAGGCGGGCGCGCGAGGAATACGGCGCCAGCTATTTTAAGCTGGATTTTATGGTGTTTGCCATTCATTCCCTCTTTGACCGGGAGGATGTGGTTATATATGACTCGGACTATTCAATAGCCGTTTACCGCAGGGCGCTTAGGACCATAAGGGAGGCCGTGGGGCCCGAGAGCTTCTTATTGGCATGCGGAGCGCCTCTGCTGGCGGGCGCGGGCATATTTAACGGAATCCGCATAACTCCCGATATAACCTGGGGCAAGAATAAGGCGCATCCCAGCCAATGGGAACTGATACGCATGTGCTCGGTGAGCTGCGCGATGCGCTGGTTTTATCATAACCAGATTTTTATTAACGACCCCGACGGCCTGGTTGTAAGGGATTTTGACTATGACGACAACTTTGACGTTACATATAACGAGGCGCGCTTCTGGGCTACAGCCGTGGCTTTAAGCGGCGGCTCCTCCTTAATAAACGAGCAGGTTGAAAAGCTGGGGCCGGCGCGGCGCGCGCTTTATGCGGAAATTCTGCCCCCCCTTGGCAAAGCGGCGCAGCCTGCCGATTTCTTTGAATATCCCTGGCCTACTAAGGTGTATATCCCCTTTGAGGACGGCTCCAGGCTGTGGGGAATATATAACTATTCGGATAAGCTGGCGGATATGCGCCTGGAATTTGGCGGTGAAAGGCTGGTTTACGACTGCTGGGAGCATAAGGCTCTGGGCTGCTTAAGGAGCCGGGAAATAACGGATATGATGCCTCATTCGGCGGAGGTGCTGTATGCCTGCGCGCTGCCCCCCGAAGCCCGGGCGGTATTTTCAGACTGCAATATTTTTGCCGGCGCGGGGCTTTTTGAGAGCAGGCTGGAGGGCGGATTTTTGGAGATAAGGGTGGACGAGCGGCTTGAGGCGTGTCCGCGCCATGGGATATATGTGTTCCTGCCCCGCGGAGCTGCGCTGGAGGAGGGCGTTCAGGAATGCTGCGGCGATTGGGGAAGTTTGGTTCGGCTGGAGGCCCGCGGCGGGATTATGCGTTTAAAACTGATTTCGCAGAGGGTATAGAATAGAGGGTATGCCGCGCTCTGCGCGCAGGGGCCCAGGGCTGAACGCCCGGGGAGAATATTCCGGGCGGCGGGGGAAAAAATAATTTAATGGGGGGCGGCTCCTGAGGCGGGCGCAGCGCGCCCGCCTCAGGCCGCGCCGGGCCTGGCGGCCCGGCGCGGCTTGGCGGCCCGGAACGGGCCGCCAGGAGCCGCCCCCCATTAAATTATTTTTTCTTCCGCCGCCCTTTGTGCAGCCTTGAATAAAGACGGGCCGCGCGCCTGTTATTTATAACTTTTTATTAAAAAGCGCTTGCATTAATGGAGGAAATAGGCTATAATTAATTCTGCTGCAGTAAGTAAGCGCGCTGATGTAGCTCAGGAGGTAGAGCACTTCCTTGGTAAGGAAGAGGTCTCGGGTTCGAGTCCCGACATCAGCTCCATATTTTAAATCGCTGAAGCCTTTAAAAATGGCGTTCAGCGATTTTTTGCTTTTAGGGTAAAGGCGTCTTCCTGCGTTTTTAATCTCCGAGCTGCTCCGCACTTAAAATATACCTCTTTTATACGCCTTATCCCTGCATATAATCAGCTTTTGTAACATCCTTCCAGATATCTCTTAATAATTTTCCGTCTATGCTGGCATGGGCTTTAAAATCCTCGGCGTCACGGTATATTTGCAGGCTGTCCGGAACCTGGTCCTGAAAAAATTCAATCTGTCCGTTGCCGTATAGGATAACGCCGTAGTTTATATTGCGGTAATAAAATTCCATTTCGCTGTACATCATAAGCCCGGCGATAAAGTCGTCTAAATCTGGCTCCAGCTTTTTTCCCTGCGCATATAAGCTCCTTGCTTTATTTAAAGATACTCGGTTGGGATACATCACTCTGTCCGGCTGCTCGGGCGCGTCGGGGTCCTGTATCCAGCCGCAGCCTTTGCACTCTCCAAAGCCAAATTGGTCAATGGCGGTTATTGTTCCGCATACGTCGCAGGCCTTTATTGCATTTTTAGCGTAGGGGTCGTCATATTTAAAGTATTTGAAATCCTCTTTATTCAGCCCAATAACGTCTTTATTGCGCTTTTCCCATTTGAACCGGGCAAGCTCCTGCCAGCTTAAATTCCTGGTCCATTCATATGCTGTGGGCAGAAATTCCCTTATATTGCCTTTCATTGCTTTAAACGGCTCGTCATAGCATAAGACCATGCTGGGGTTTATCCGCTCAAGCATCTGATTATATCCCAGCATAAACTCCTCTTCGCAGTTTTCTCTGTAATAGGTGCTTACTGCAACAACCGCTCCTCTTTCAATTCCGTCAAAGCAAAAATCAAAGGATTTTTCATCCCCCCAGGAGACCGTGGGTATGACCCTGAGTCCGCGAGACTGCCAAAAGGCGCCGCACCACCTGCTTTTAAATACGCTCTCAATCTGGAGCGCCAGGGGCATATTGGTAAACAGGGAAAAATCGGGGCTGAGCAGCGCATAGTACTGGCTCAGCTTTTCCAATTCCTCCTCCGGGTTTTCATATACCTTTTCAAATTTCCAGTCGTAGGTAAAAAAATGAATGGTTTTATCCCTATTTTCGGAGTCCTCTTTTTTTGCATCCGCAAAGCTTAAAAATTTAATCTTGTCCGGGTCAATATCCTGTTTTTTAATTATGGGGAAATCATACTTGCCCGCCGACATGTTATAATAAAGAAATTCGTTGCGCACTAATTTTTGCTGCTTTTTTTCTTTTTCTATTGCGTACTCAGACTGCTCTTTCATTTTTCTCTCCTTAATTATAATTATCATAATCGGGCGCTAAGGGAGTTTGATCTCTTTGCCCATTTTTTTCGTCCCAGTCCCATTTATGGTCGTGAGGGAAATCGTGGTTATTATGAGCGTCCTGATGGCTGTAGTCTCGATTCCTTTCGGCTCTTCCGTTTTTATCATACCATCTGCTTTGAACCTTAATGCCGTTTTTGTAACGGTCTGTTCGTGAATTTGGTTTGCCTATGCGCGGCAAATTGCGTTCATATGACATTTCTATTCTGCGATTAGGTACTCCGCCTGAACCCATTTTATCACCTTCCATATATTATTGTCTAAACGCAGGCAACTAAAAGGATAATAATTTTTATCTTTATTTAAATTGTATCACAGATATTTAAATGGCTGTCCATTATATGCCGCGTAATTTTGCTGGCAATTAAATGGGGGTTAGTTTAACAAAATTTTGTAGGAGTGTGACATTAGAGTATAGACAATGCAATAAGAGTACAATGAGCCGCGGAAGGGTAATTTGTTGGGCTTTGCCGTTATATCGTCCTTGAAATATTAACGTTATTTATACGTCCTGCCGCCTTGCGAAACCGGAAAATTCCTTTTTCTCTGCGGTCGGAGATTTTTGCATAAATGCCCGTTGACGGCCGCGCGGCGCGTGATTGAAGACATACCGAACGTATTTTAAAGACCGCGCAGCAAAGGGGACGCGGCGGGCATTTATGTAAAAACGCATTGTACTTTGATTGTATTGTCTAATCCATACCGCATTCCAGAAAGGAGAGCTTTATATGGAGAGTTTGGTTGAATACATGGTTAAAGCTTTAGTAAAAAATCCTGACGAGGTACAAATAAGCCGCAGACCGTCCAACGACGGAACGGGCTATACCATAGAGGTACGCGTGCATCCCGACGATATGGGCAGGATAATAGGCCGTCAGGGCCGCATAGCCCGCTCCATCCGCACTATTGTCAAATCTGCCGCGGGCCAGAACGGTGAAAACGTATTCGTAGAGATTATATAAGCTTTATATGCGGGCGCTCCCTGAAAACAGCGTCCGCTTTTTAATATTTTACAGGAGTTTTTATGGAATATTTAAAGATTGGCCTGATACTCAAGCCTCAGGGAATACGGGGCGAAATAAAAGTGCTTCCCCTGACAGACGACCCCCATCGCTTTATAGGGCTTAAGCAGGCTTTTTTATCAGAGGAAAAAAAGCCCGTGCGCATAATGGGAGCAAGGGTAGGCAAGGACGCGGTATATTTATTCCTGGAAAAGATATACGACCGAACGGCGGCTGAAAGCGTGCGGGGCCAATTTATTTATATTGACCGTGAGCACGCCGTAAAGCTGCCCGAGGGGCGCTATTTTATCGCCGATTTAATAGGCTGCGAGGCGGTGGATTTAAACGGCAACCGCCTGGGTATATTAAAAGAAGTTTTACAGCCGGGCGCAAACGACGTATATATAGTTCAAAGGCCGGACGGCTCGGAGCTGCTCATACCTGTAGTGGACGCCTTTATAAAGGACATAGATATAAAAAGCCGGAAAATAACCGTGGACGCTTCCATGCTGCAGGAGGAGGAGATACGCGATTGAAAATCAGCGTACTTACTATTTTCCCTGAAATGCTTGAGCCTTTAAGGCACAGCATACTGGGCCGAGCTGTCCAGAACGGGCTTATTGAGCTGGAAATAATAAATATCCGGGATTATTCAAAATGCAAGCACAAAAACACCGACGATTATCCATTTGGCGGGGGCGCAGGCATGCTTATGACTGCGCAGCCCATTTTGGACTGTTTGGACGCCGTATGTCCCTCGGGGGACGCCTATAAAATCTGCCTTTCTCCGCGGGGACGCCTGTTTAATTCTGATATCGCCCAGGAGCTGTCTAAAAAAACGCATATTATATTGCTGTGCGGACATTACGAGGGCATAGACCAGCGGGCAATAGACCTCATGGACGAGGAGCTTTCCATTGGAGATTATGTCCTGACCGGAGGAGAACCTGCAGCTATAGTGGTAATTGACTGCATTTCCCGCTTTATAGGAGGCGTGCTGGGCAGCTCGCAAAGCGCGCACGAGGACAGCTTTATTGACGGACTCTTAGAATTCCCCCAATATACCCGTCCGGCAGAGATACGCAAAATGCAGGTACCCGGAGTGCTTTTAAGCGGCAACCATGCAAAGATAAGCCAATGGCGCCGGGAACAGCAGCTTATAATAACCCGCCGCAATAGGCCAGACCTGCTTGCTAAAGCTCGTTTAAGCGAGAAGGACCGCGAATTTCTAAGCGCTCTGGAGGAAAAGGAAGCGCATGCGGAAGATGCGGATAAATCGGATAAGCGAGATAAAGGCCAGGACTAGCGCTTCTATTTGCACTTAATTCAATACCCGATAAAAGCCGTTAGGGGCATAATGGGCTAAGGGGGGCGGCGCTTGACAGGCGTTTCACGCCTGTCCGGGCCGGGCTTGCCCGGCCCGGCGGCCCTTCGGGCCGCAAGCGCCGCCCCCCTTAGCCCATTATGCCCCTAACGGAAAATAAAAAGGCGCCCGCGAGCTTTTCCTCTCGCGGGCGCCTTTTAAAATACTGCAGAATCAGTCTTCAAGATGGAAATCCTTTTCTATCTGTTTAACCTCATCATCATTAATCATAACTATATCGCCCAGCTGCGCGCAGGAAATAATGGAACGCGCCGTAAATTCCGCAACCTCCAGCTTATCAAAGGCATTTATCAAACTGGAGCCGGTAACTATAATGCTGTCGTTCTCCAGCATAACCATAGGAACGCTTGGAGCAAAGGTCTCAGCGGTCTCCAGGATATTGGTAAAGCTATAGCCAAAGGGCAGCTTCTTAGCCTTGCGAAGCTGTATATAACTCTCAGGAATGGTCCGAGCGTCAAATTCAACATCCGTCACGGCAAAAGCCATTATATACTGCGGATAAGCAATTATAATAGAATTAATCTCAGGATGCTTTTCATATATCGTCTTATGAAGAATGGTGGAACGGCTGGGCTTCTTGCCATCCTCACATCTGCCGTTCTTAATAAGCACCAAATCTTCAGGCTCTATATAGCCTCTATCCACCCAATAAGGCGTTATTATAAATGAACCGTCGCTCAATCTCTGTGAGAACGTACCCTGCGTAGAGCCGATAAGGCGCTGTCTGTAAGCGCGATGCACCATATGGCACATTTCCCTTCTGACGGCCTTTTCCTCGCTTGTATGCACCTTTGGAACAAAGGTATCCAGCATAGGATAGCTGCGCGAACCCGAAAGCTCAATCTGCTGCTGAGTCAGGCCGCGGGGCTGGCCTATGCGCAGCGCGTCCACCTGCAATTTCGCACAGTGTTCAAAGGTTTCAAATACCATAAATGCGCTGAACATATCCTTATCGCCTACTACTACGCCGTGGTTCCACATCATAACAGTATTATAGCCCGCTTCAAACTGCTCGGCTATACGGTCTCCCAGGGCCTTGGAGCCAGGAACCTCATATCCGGCTATGCCTACCTCGCCTACAACCAGCGCGGCATTAGGCACCAAACGCACATCAGGAACCTTGCGCACAAGGCTAAAAGCCACGCATGCCGGCGGATGAGCGTGCAGAACAGCTTTAATGTCCGGCCTTATCTTATAAATATGCTGATGAAAAGGCAATTCAACCGACGGAGTATGAATACCTATAATGGTACCGTCCGGCTTTACCTGCATGATATCCTGTCTGGTAAGCGAACCCTTATCAATACCGCTTGGCGTTATCCAGATGTCCCCGTTATCATCCATTATGGACAAATTACCGCCCGAAGTGGTGGTAAGACCGTTCTGGTATATTCGTTCCATGAACATAACCAGCTGGTCTGCAGGATGCATCAACTCAAATTTCATTTTTATACCCTCTTTCTTTTTTCTCTCGCATATATTATACCCATTTTATTATAGCTTGGCAAATGAATCAGGCAAAAAATTAAACTCATTACGCCTTTTTTAATGTAAAAGCCTAATAAATAAAATAAACATATTAAATGCAAGTAAAATTGAGATAAAGCATGCAAGAAACTGAATCTACCGCATGTAAATAACCTCAATCCCACTATTGCAGGTTTCAAATCGGTATACGCGACCAAGCTTCTTTTTTTCCAGCGCTTCAGCTGCGGCGCCCGCCGCTTTCTCCTCCTTATACAGCCCGTATACCAGCGCGCCCGAGCCTGTCATCATGGCTGCGGCGGCATTATTTTGAAGAAGCGCTTCCTTAATAAGGCATATTTCAGGACACATTTTTGCGGTAACGTATTCAAGAGAATTCCCAGCATGCTCAGCTACTCCATTAAAATCGCCCGCAAACAGCGCATTATACAAAGCGTCGTTATCAGGAAAGACAGTACACTCATCCATATCAAAGCGGGAAAAAACGGCGCGGGTGCTCGCTCCGGCGCGGGGCATAACGCCAATAAGCCGATATTGACGCGGACATTCCAGGCTTTCTATATTCTCGCCTATGCCCCTTACTCTGGCAAGACCGCCTGCAAGCATAAACGGCACATCCGCTCCTATTTGAGCGCCTATCGCCGCCAGCCTTAATTTTGAAAACGGACGGCCGCTCAGCTCGTTCAGGCCATACAGCACCGCGGCGGCGTCCGCGCTTCCGCCCCCCATTCCCGCGCATACAGGAATATGCTTTTGAATATCTATCCGGCAGGCCGGCCTTCTGCCCAACTCCGAATAAAACAGCGACGCGGCCTTATAGGCGATATTTTTATCGCCGTTAAGCATATAGCAGCCATACATCTGCGCCCGTATTCCCTTAAACGGGACTCTGGTTATGCGCACCTGGTCATATAAATTTACGCTGGAAAGCAGCATATCCAGTTCATGATAGCCGTCCTCCCGCCTGCGCACTACTTTTAACGACCAATTTATTTTTGCGTTTGCCTTTAGTAAAATACTTTCCATATAATTATCCCGGCTTAACGACGCAATTAGGATACAGCGCGCCGCAGACCGACGCGGCACGCGCTCTGTTCCGAACTCATTACGCCTTCAATTATACCGCCTATTCATATTATTTATAAAAGCGCTTGAGCTCAAACGCCCAGAAAATATTATACCGTCTAAATATGACGTTGTAAAGGATTTGCTTTTCAAAGGCTTGTCTGATATAATTCATTTTAAATTATACAAGGAGAAGCAGCAAAATGATAACTGCCAAATGGATAATGGGCGCGGATATGCCCGACGCTCGCATGATACGCACCAAAGTATTTATAGAAGAGCAGGGATTTTCAGCGCAGCGGGAATTTGACGATATAGACGCAATTTCTCTGCACGCCGTAATATACAAAGACGGGCAGCCCTGCGCAACAGGACGGCTATACTATCAAAACGGTTACAGAATAGGAAGAATTGCCGTGTTAAAGGAGCATCGCGGAACCGGATTGGGAGATTTGACCGTCCGTATGCTGCTTTTTAAAGCTTTTGCTCAAGAAGCCCAGGAGGTTACTGTTTCCGCGCAGCTTCAGGCACAGGGATTCTATGAAAAATTCGGCTTTGCATCAACCGGAGAATTAACCGAGGACGAAAATGTGCCGCATATTATAATGAAGGTCACTCCTCAGACCGCTCGTTTATCCGGGCAATGTGAAAAATGCGCGAATAAAACAGACTGCGGATTTAAAAATATTTAAGTTTGTTATTGACATTTGACATTATGTCACATATAATAGCTGCATGAGCTCATAAAATAAGTGTTTCAAAGAAATGCTTATTTTTTTACACATGTTTGTGACATATCGTCACATTCCCGGGAGTACCTATCCATTCTTATATTTGAAAGGAGGAAGCTCCGTAAAAATTAATGCGGAGCAAGGAATCATGGATTATATTCTGCAAAAGGAATACGACAACATGGAGAAGGTGCTTTATCAGTTCAATATGCTGCTGGACGACGTTAAGGCTCTTGAAAGAGAGATTCAGGTATTGGAAAGACATGGGGCGCCGGCGGGCTATACGGCGCGTTCGGTTGAATGCGCGCGAAGCAATTACGCCAGCCTTAACGCTCAAACTATGTGTTCCCGGCTGGAGGTATTATTAGGAAGACATGAAATGCTGCTTAAGGCTATAGAAGAAATAAGCGAGCTTATCTCCCCTCTTAAGGGAACGCCCGGCGGACGGTTTATTTATCTAAGATATTATCTGGATTTAACCGCCAATGAATGCTGTTCCATACTGAAAATTTCGCGCAGGCAATTTTTCCGCATACGGCTTAAGACCTTAGACAGGCTTATTATGGCGCTGCGCAGAACAGAGATTGGAAGGCTGCTGCTTTTATGCGGCCCCGAGGCCGTGGCGCACAGATATCTTAAATAGCTTGTAAGCCAGCCGTGCAGGAGGGGGAAAGGCGGGCCGCGGCGCCCGGCAAGCGAAGCTTGCCGGAGGCCGGGCGTTCCGCCCGGCCAGGCGGCCTCCGGCCGCCTGCGCCGCGGCCCGCCTTTTCCCCTCCTGCACGGATTTGCGCCCGCGGCCATCTTGGCGGCCCTTTGGGCCGCGGGCCGATGCTTAAGCATCGGCCCGGCAGGCGCGGAACGCGCCTGCCCAAGATGGGCCTTATAAATAAGCTATCCACCTTCCCTAAAGGGGGCGGCGCGGAGTTTTGGCGCTAACAGCGCCAAAATCCTGCGGCAGCTTTAGCTGCCGCAGGCCCGGCTTAAAAGCCGGGCTCCGCGCCGCCCCCCTTTTTAGCTCCTAAAAGCAATACGCCTCCGTTGTCATTGTAAATAAAAAACATAACTATAACCTATTGCGTTTATTCATGCTTTTGATATATAATATAGGCTAAAATCAGATATAAAAATACTTGGACAATACAATCAAATCACAATACATTTTTGCATAAAACGCTCGCCGCCTCTGTTTTGCGGAACATTGTGCTATAATTGTACCGTCCAGTCAGGAGAAGAAAATGACAAACTCAAATTTACTCGCATACTGTGAATACACGCTTAATCCTCTTGGCGTAAACAGCAAGGCGCCCAGATTCAGCTGGAAAATTCAAAACTGCCCCCAAATGCAGACGGCCTATAGAGTACGCGTGGCCAGTTCTCCCCAGGCGCTCGAAAAAGATGATTTGCTTTGGGATTCGTCTGTAATTTCCGGTCCCGAAACCATATGCCGCTACGCCGGACCCGAGCTGGAAAGCGCATGCTTATACTATTTCGACGTACAGGTATGGTGCGGTAGTCTTTGCTTTATGAGCGGCGAAAACCATTTTCTTACGGCCCTTTATAATAGAGAGGATTGGCAAGGCGATTTTATAGGCTATAAGGATTATAAAAAGCGGGAAAATTTTATGCTGGCAAAAAAATTCCGCATACGCAAAAATCTTGAACACGCATATGCCTACATCTGCGGCCCCGGATACAGCGAGCTTTATATAAACGGCGCAAAAATAGGAGACAACGTGCTTGAACCGGGCTGGACGGATTATAACCGCCGCGTATTGTATTCGGTATACGACGTCACCCAAAACATCACAAAGGGCGCCAACCTTATTTCGGTAATGCTGGGCGAAGGCTGGCTGGGACACGAGCATAAATTTTTCATACAGACCTTCGGCACAAATCCCTCCTGGCTGGGCAATCCTTGTCTGCTTATGAACCTGAAATTATACTATTCAGACGGCTCGACTGAAACCGTTTATACCGGCGAAGGCTTAAAATGGTACGCCGCAAAGGGGCCGGTAATTATGAATAATATCTATGACGGCGAAACCTATGACGCGCGTTTGGAGATAAAGCTGCCCGAGGCGGAAGAATTTCGGGCTGAAGCGCCTTTCTCTCCTGCAGTAGCCGTTGAAGGCCCGAAGGGAGAATTATACCGCGACCTGCTGCCTCCAATAAAGCGCTTTGAGAAGCTGCGCGCCCGCACCGTATATCGTCCCACGGCCGATTCCATGACCATAGATTTCGGACGCAATATTGCAGGCTGGGTAAGACTCAGGGTCCGGGGCGAGGCAGGCTCAAAGATTGTAGTTAAATACGCCGAAACCATAAATCCGGATTTTTCGGTTAATCAGGAAAATTTACGTAATGCGCGCGCAATGGACGAATACATACTCAAGGGAGAAGGTATTGAGGAATACGAGCCGCGTTTTACCTATCACGGCTTCAGATACGTCCAAATTTTCGTGCAAAGCACCAGCTCGCTCCTGAACGCTACTGCCTACAGAGTCAACACCAGCGTAACCAGAACGGGCTGGTTCAGCTGCGATAACCAAATGCTCAACGATATATATGAAACCATCGTCTCAACCGAGCGCAATAATCTTCATTCGGTTCCCACCGACTGTCCTCAGCGCGACGAGCGTTTAGCCTGGCTGAACGATATGACTGTACGCTTTGAGGAGGCCATGTATAATTACGACATGCTCCTATTCTATGAAAAATGGCTCAGGGATATAAAGGACGCTCAGGACGGCGGTCAAAACGGCGAGATAGGAGATACCGCCCCATATTTCTACGGCGGACGGCCCGCCTGTCATGTAAGCAGCGTGTATGTGCTTCTGCCCTATTTTATTTATCTTTTCTATAACGATGATACTGCCCTTAAGGAACATTATCAGGGCATGAAGAAATATACCGACTTTATGCTCTCTCAGCTGGACGAGCGGGGCCTGGTTTCCAGCGCGTACGTAGGCGAATGGGCGCCCCCCCTGTCAGAAAGCGCCTTCAGCACCACCTGGGACGCTCTGCCGGCTAATATAGACAACCAGTTGGTAACCACCTGCTATCTCTATTACTGCTTATCAGTAATGCGGAAATCGGCCGAGCATCTAGGGCTGGACAATGCGTTCTACATCAATAAAGCGGCTGAATTAAAGGATAATATAAATTCCGCCTTCTTTGACCGCAACGGCTATTATGTGCCTTTCTCCCAAGGCTCTAATGTATTTCCCATGTTTCTGGGCATAATCCCGCTGGGCGCCGATTACCTTATAGCCAATATGCTTATAGAGGATATCGTTAAGGAGAATGAATGCCATGTAACCACAGGCAGCCAACTCACCAAATATCTGTTCGAGGTGCTGAATCTCATAAAGCGCAACGATATCGGCGTACAGATATTATCCAAAAGCGACTATCCCAGCATAGGCTATATGCTTGCCAGCGGCGCGACCAGCCTGTGGGAACGCTGGGAAAACACCACGGGGGACACTATGAATTCGCATAATCATCCCATGCAGGGCGCGTTCTGCCCCTGGTTCTTTAAAGCCCTGGCCGGTATTATTCCATATACGCTTCCCGAAAAGGGATATATCACCATCAGCCCCGATTTCACCGCCGCGCTCAACAACGTTCAGGCGTCAGTTGAACTGGCGAACGGCAAAGTAAGCAGCGGCTGGGAAAGACAGGGAGGCACAATTAAATTTAATTTATCCATACCCTTTAATACCCGAGCGCGCGTCATTATACCCCTGCTTGGCCTGGAGCCCTCCCAGCTCTCGATGAACGGCACCCGCTATAGTGATAAGGCTGTAAACGGTACTGCCGAATATATGCTGGACGCCGGCGAATACGCGTTTATCCTTGGATAAATACTGCCCCTAATACTTAAAAGCGCAGTTAAAAATGCAAATATATTAAAGCGGGCCGCGGGAGCAGCTTTAAAGCTGCTCCCGCGGCCTGCTTTTTATCCTTTGGCCCAGGTATGCAATTCTTTACAGACGCCCGCAGCACAACGCGCCGCTGAGCCTAGGAAAATACTTTATCTCTTAAAAGAAAGGGTTCTATTTCTCTCCCAGCGGCCAGACCGCCTATAAAAGCTCATATTAAATCTAAGCTACCTTTGCCCCAAAAGGCCATATGGCCAGCCGGGCCAGCTTAAAATGCTGAAGGCCAAAGGGTATGCCCACAATAGTTATGCAAAGCGCCGCTCCCAATAATATGGATTCCACAAAAAGCGCTATGCCGAAAAACAATATCCAAAGCACATTGCCCAGACAGTTTGTAATACCTATTTTATCGCATTGCACATGCTTGCCGAAGGGGGTAAGCGCAAGGCTTGCTATTTTAAAGCATTGCTTGCCCAGAGGTATGCCCACGATAGTTATGCAGCACAGCAGCCCCGAAACCACCCAGCTTATAGCCAGGGGCAAGCCTCCTAATACAATCCAAAGAATATTGCCAAGAGTTTTCATACGTCCTCCTTTTATCTGCCCGGCAGCGCCGGTACTGTAAAATATACTTGCAATTAATCCAACGGCCGCGGCATAGGCATATAATTATCTTTAAAGCCGCGCTCGACGTGCAATTTTCCATAATATTGCAGTAACAGGAGCAGCCGCATATTATAAACGTGCTGCCGCCGCCTAACTGCGTTATCTATCAAAAATAAAACCGTCTAATTTATCTATAGTGCCCGAGCCCATGGTAAGGCACAAATCGCCCGGCTGCAAATTTTGCTTAAGATATTCGGCCGCCTCCTGCATAGTGGGGATATATATGCAGTCCTGGCCGGTTTGCTTTATTACCTCATCCACCAGCATTTTGCTGTTTATTCCCGGGTCAAAGGGCTCGCGCGAACCGTATATATCAATTATTATAACCTTATCCGCACCCTTAAAGCATTGAGCCAGTCTGTTAAACTGCGCGCGGGTACGGGAAAACAGCGCCGGCTGATACACGACCCACAGTCTTTTCTTTTCTATAGGAGCGCTGGCCGTTATAGTAGCCGCCACTTCGGCAGGATGATGGCCGTAATCATGATATATCTTCGCTCCATTATATACCCCTCTTAATTCAAAGCGCCGCCCCGCGCCTCTGAAATCCTCCAGCGCCTTAAGCGCGGTATCCAAATCTATGCCGTATTCCATAGCGCAGATAAGAGCCGCCTGGGAATTAAGCACGTTGACTCTTCCCACAATATTCAGGCGTACCCTGCACAATTTACTGTCTCCCTTATAAAAGTCGTATTCTGGATAGCCCTGAGAGGTAAACGTTATATTCTCCGCATGATAGATATTGTCCAGGCTTATTCCGTAGGTCGCAAAGCGGCGTCCGCAATTCTTTAAAAGCTTTAAGGTATTAGCGTCGTCGCCGCAGCCTATAACAATTCCGTCAGGCGAGGTCTGACGCATATACTGCTCAAAGGATTTGATTATATTTTCCATATTTTTAAAATAATCCAAATGGTCTGCGTCAATATTCAGCACAATGGCGCAGGAAGGATGCAGCTTTAAAAAAGAATCCACATATTCGCACGCCTCGGTTATAAATTCATTCCCGCGCCCTAATTTTACGCTGCCTCCAATCAGAGGCAGAGTGCCCCCCATATGTATAACCGGGTCCCTGCCCGCCTCTTCAAATATCTGAGCTATCATGCCGGTAGTAGTCGTTTTTCCGTGAGTGCCCGCCACGCCTATGCAGTCACGGCTTAATTCGGATATAAGGCCGAGCAGCTCGTCTCTTCTTAAAGCAGGCAGACCCAATTCCCGCGCGCGGCTCAGCTCCGCGTTATTTTCCCCTATCGCCGCCGAATATACTACCAGAGACGCGTTTTCCACCTGTTTTGCATCATGTCCCACGAAAATTTTCATTCCCATTTCTCTGAGCGGAATGAGCGCTTTGCCGTCGGCGCTGTCCGAACCCTGAATATATTTAAAGCCCATCTGCTTAAGCAGTATAGCCAGGCCGCTCATGCTGCAACCCCCGATAGCAATAAAATGCACGACCTTATCCTTATAATCTATCAGCCTCATATCATTTTCCCCTTTCAAAATTCGCCGGAAAATATCATTGATTTTATTCGCCCCGCCCTGTTCTTTATTATATGCATGCGCACGCCGTCCGGACAGCGGCATTTATTCAATACGGCCGCGCTCTGCCGCAATAAGCTTATACGATTTGCTTATTTTGCGTCCGCTCAACCTTTCTTATCCCAGTTTCAAGCATACAATAATTATAAAACAGAAAAAAATCCGCACGGACAAAGCCGCGCGGATAAATACAGCTTAAACAAATTATTCGGCGGCGGGATTCTCTTCTGCGCCAGAGGTAGCCTGAGCGGTTTCTCCGCCCGCGGCGTCCGAAGCAGTTGCTTCAGCAGTAGGAAGCGGCGTAGCCGAGGGAAGCGCTACCTGTCCGTTTACATAGCTGTCGTCCAGCTTAGGACTAACCCTGATATACACATCGTTGCCGTCCACATCAGCATACCTGCGGTAAACTGAGCCGCTTTCCGAATCGGCCGCCATAATGACCGTTGCTTTATCTGCCGAGCTTATCTGCACATGAAACACATATAAATTATTCTCAATGGCCGCGTCGTCCACTATTTTTACATCCTTGGGCTTTACCACGGCTTGGGTGCTGCCCTCTTCAACATAGGAGAGCTGTTCAGAAAAGCTTCCTCCGTTAACCTGGATTTGACCGACGTAGGTTATTCTTTCATATACGATTCTGTTGCTGTCCAAATAGCTTTTTACCATAGTCTGCCTTTTAGCTATTTGGTCATTATCGATGGTGTCGGACGAACCGCATCCGCCGAAAGCTAAAATCAATGTTAAAACAGCGGCTAAAAGAGCAATTTTCTTCATAACATTCCCATTTCTCCGGCGGAAAGATTTCCTTTAGCAGACAACAAACCGCGCCCGCCGGCCGCGGTTATTTGCAGCGCTGATATTTTCAAAACGCTTTTTATATTATAATAGATTATTCAGGAGCAGTCAATAGTTAAACTTAATAAAATTTCATTTGCTTTTATTTTGCGCGCAGACGCGCGCAAAAATGTACCGCCCGGGCTGAAAAGCCTTTTATAGGGGGGGGCGGCTCGCGCGGCCCGGCCTGCGGCCGGGCCCGCGAGGCTGCGGCGGGAAGCCAAAAGCTTGCTTTTGGCTTCCCGCCGCAGCCTCGTCCTTTTGCCGCCAAAAGGCGGCAAAAGGACGCGAGCCGCCCCCTATAAAAGGCTTTTCAGCCCGGGCAGCGTCCAAAAATGCTTTTCTCCTTCTATTAAACAGCGGTATAGTTTGACAGAAAGCACGGCAAAGTATAGAATAAATTATCATCACAAAAGGAGTACAGTATGCGGGCACCTCAAAACGAAATAGACAGGCGCAGAACCTTCGCCATTATATCCCACCCGGACGCCGGAAAAACCACTCTTACGGAAAAGCTGCTTTTATACGGAGGCGCCATACATCTTGCAGGCTCCGTCAAAGCCAGAAAAGCCAGTCGTCATGCCACGAGCGACTGGATGGAAATAGAAAAGCAGCGCGGTATAAGCGTTACCAGCTCAGTAATGGCTTTTGATTACGACGGCTACAGAATCAATATTCTGGATACCCCCGGCCATCAGGATTTTTCAGAGGATACCTACCGAACCCTTATGGCGGCGGACAGCGCAGTCATGCTCATAGACGCAGCCAAAGGCGTGGAAGCCCAGACCATAAAGCTGTTTAAGGTATGCTCTGAACGTGGAATACCAATATTTACATTTATAAACAAGCTGGACCGCGCCGGCAAGCACCCCTTTGAACTTATGGAGGAATTGGAAAACGTTCTTGGTATACGCTCCTGCCCCATAAATTGGCCTATAGGCACAGACGGGGATTTTAAGGGCGTTTATCACCGGGGAGAAAATACCATAGAGCTTTACAGCGGAGGCAGCCACGGACAGAAGAAAGTGGATTCTGTTTCGGGCGAAATAGGAGACCAAGCTTTTAAATCCATTTTAGGGGAGCATTATCATTCCCGGCTTATGGAGGAAATAGAGCTTCTGGACGTAGCCGGGGACCCCTTGGATATGCAAAAGGTTCTTAGCGGGCAGCTCACTCCCCTATTTTTCGGCAGCGCCATGAATAATTTCGGCGTGGAATCCTTTTTAAGAAAATTCCTTGATTTTACTCTGCCCCCCTCGCCGCGCAAGGCTAACGGGCAGCTTATAACTCCTGAGGACGACCGTTTTTCAGGCTTTATATTTAAAATTCAGGCAAATATGAATCCTGCCCACCGAGACAGAATAGCCTTTATGCGCATATGCTCGGGCTGCTTTGAAAAGGGTATGACCGTTAAGCATGTAAATACCGGAAAGGAAATAAAATTGGCTCAGCCTCAGCAGTTTATGGCGCAGGAGCGCGAAAGCGTAGAAAACGCATATCCCGGGGATATTATAGGACTGTTTGACCCAGGCATATTCGGCATAGGGGATACGGTATGCACAGGCACGCCCATATTATTTGACGGCATACCTCTATTCGCCCCTGAACACTTTGCGCGGGTATACACCCCCGACACCATGAAACGCAAGCAGTTTATAAAGGGTATTGAGCAGCTCTCCCAGGAGGGCGCCATACAGGTATTTAAGGAAAATAATATCGGCCGGGAAGAATTAATTATCGGCGTAGTCGGAATGCTTCAGCTTGAAGTGCTGCAATACCGTCTCAAGGCTGAATATAACGCCGACGTAAATATTTCAGGACTGCCTTATAAATACGTTCGCTGGATAATAAACGGCCCCGAGGATATTTCCAGGCTCAAATTATCCTCCTCTGCCAAAAGCGCTCAGGACGGAAAAGGCCGGCCGGTCATTCTGTTTGAAAACGACTGGAGCATACGCTGGGCTCTGGAAAACAACAGTAATTTGGAACTGGCTGACACCATGCCCAGATAAAATAAAGCGTATTATAAAAAGCCCTGGACGCCGCCTG
>URIR01000035.1 GCA_900547955.1 uncultured Eubacteriales bacterium
GGAGCAGGCCGATTTTGCGGAGTAACCGGAAATAAAACCGGCGCCGCCCCCATTTTGTTTTTTTACACAATTAAAAATCTAGATTTATAATTATCGTAATAATATCTAAAATGATTTTAATAAGCTTTACTTTTATTCTGCAACATAATATAATGAAACAAATGGCTGCGTTAGGAGGATAATGTGGAAAAAATAACTCGTGCGCTTAGAGTTGTATTTTATTCGGCGTTTGTTTTAATAATTGGCTGTATTTTTATGTCCTCTATTATTAACGATTTTTCTCTGCTTACTTTAATAATTCTGATTTTATTTATTCCGGGCATATATTTTATACGTCGGTTGATAATTAAATATGAGGTATTTTTTGAAAAGCATTATAAGATAATTCTTATAGCTTTTGCAGCGTTTATGCTTGCGCTCCAATTAATATTCGGATATCTTTTGCGATTTACGCCGGCGTTTGATATGGACGCTATTTATGGAGGCGCCGTTGAATGGGTCAATACGGGTACCTTTTCCAGCTATTATGATTATTATTATTTTTTTCCGAATAATTTAGGCGGTATGAGCTTATTGTACGTCTTTTTTAAATTAGCTTCTTATATTGGAATAACTGATTATTTTGCGGTTGGTATGATAATGAATAGCGTTCTTTCTATATCCGCTATGCTCATATGCTTTTTGACTGCTAAAAAGCTGAGCGGGATAAAAGAAGGGTTTTTAGTTCTAATATTCTTTTTAATATCCCTGCCGTTCTATTTTATTGCGCCTGCTTTTTATACTGATTCGCTGTCCCTTCTCTTTCCAATACTTACAATCTTTCTAGCGTTAAAAGCGGGGGAAGCGGATAAAACCTGGAAATCAGCCGTTTGGTTCATACTTATGGGATTATCCTCAGCGGCCGGCATGCTTATTAAGTCAACGGCTATTATAGCCTGTATCGCTGTGCTGATTGGCCTTATTATGAATAAGAAGCTGGTTAAAGCGCTTATATGCGGATTGTGCTCGGCTGGAGTGGTGGCAGTATCCTTGTTTTGCTTTAACTCTTATTTTTCTGCAAATCATCTTACTGACGCCGAAAGGGCGCATGTGCAAAATACTCCTTATACGCATTGGATAATGATGGGCTTAAAGGGTTCCGGAGGTTATAATGCTGCGGACTATGAATTTACAAGGTCGTTTGATGACCCTGAAGAGCGCAATAGGGCGATAAATGCTGAGATAGGCAGCCGCGTTTCAGAGCTGGGATTTACAGGGGTATTTAAGCTGGCGTGCGTAAAGGGTGGAATCAGTATGGGAAACGGCACTTATGCTCTGTCAGATTTTTTAGATGATTCTCCTGTGCGGGAAAGCTTTCTGCATTCATTTCTGCTCTATTCCTCGCCCAATTATAAAATTTACAGCGGCATATGCTGCGGTATTCATCTGGGAATAATGCTTTTAGCGGTATTCTCTGCAATAGAGGGGTTATTAAGAGCTGCCCGCGGAAAGGAGGAGAAGGCGGGCTTTATGGCGCCTTATATAGCTTTTTTTGGATTAGCGATATTTCTTTTAATGTGGGAAACCAGCGGACGATATATAACAAATTTTATTCCAGTATTATTTATATGCGCGGCTTCGGGGCCTAAGCTTCTGGATAAAATTATTTTTAAGATAAAAAGGTATAAAAATTCTAATTTTTAATCTTTCGTTTACAAATTACACGCTTTGTAGTAAAATAAAACCGAAAGTTGACATGCTTTTAAGGAGGATTAATATGCCTGATTTTTTGGATGAATTTGAATCCATACCTGTAGGCTCATTGGGAATTATAGCTATGCATGGCTGTGAGGAGCTGGGCAGCAAGATTGACGGTTATTTAGTTAAATGGAGGGCTCAAAGGGAAAACGAGCATAAAGGCACTATAGCGTTTGCAGGATACCAAAGGGATACTTATCTTATTAACGCCGTTTGCCCCCGTTTTGGAACGGGTGAAGCAAAGGGCGTTATCCGTCAGTCGGTTCGCGGCTATGACATTTATATAATATCCGATGTGTTTAATCAGGGATGCACATATAAAATGTATGGCAAAGAGGTGCCGATGAGTCCAGACGACCATTATCAGGACCTTAAACGCATAATAGCGGCTATAGGCGGCAAGGCCAGACGTATCACAGTTATGATGCCTATGCTTTATGAGAGCAGGCAGCATAAGCGTTCTGCAAGAGAGTCGCTTGACTGCGCGCTTGCGCTCCAGGAGCTGGTTTCTATGGGAGTGGAAAATATAATAACCTTTGACGCTCACGACGCGCGCGTGCAGAATTCAATACCTCTAAGCGGCTTTGAAAATGTTCAGCCTACATATCAGATGATTAAGGCGCTCTATAATACTATACCCGATTTGAAGATTGACAGCGAACATATGATGATTATCAGTCCGGATGAGGGCGGCATGTCCAGATGTATATATTTCTCTTCGGTTTTAGGGCTGGATTTGGGTATGTTTTATAAGCGCCGCGATTATTCAGTTATAATTAACGGCCGGAATCCTATTGTTGAACATGAATTTTTAGGCGATAACGTTGAAGGTAAGGATGTTATTATTGTTGACGATATGATTTCCTCGGGAGATTCAGTATTGGATATTGCTGCTAAGCTGAAGGCTATGAAGGTAAAGAGAATATTCATATGCGTTTCTTTCGGGCTTTTTGTAGACGGTCTGGATAATTTCGACAGGGCGTATAACGAGGGCATGTTTGATATGGTGTTTACTACTAATCTTACATATCGTACACCTGAATTATTGGCTAGACCATGGTATAAATCAGTAGATATGTCTAAATATATGTCGTATATAATTGACAATCTTAATCATGATGCATCTATCAGCGGCTTATTGAATCCTTCGCAGAAAATACACGATTTGCTTGCTAAAAATAAGGCTAAATAGAGCTTGAATTGTAAAACGGGCAGCGCGCCGAGCGGCCTTGTGCCGCTCGGCAAGGCTCGGTCTTTTTTGTAAAGCTTTGCTTTACAAAAAAGACCGAGCCTTTTGCATTCGGCGCCATTGAGGCGCCAAATGCAAGCGCCGCCCGTTTTTATTTCGTTAATTTTAAAAAGAGGTTTTTCTCTTTTGATATAGAATAATTTCAGGGCTTTCGCCATTGCAGCCATATTGGCATACAAGCATAATACTGCTGTCGGCTACAATTCCATAACATCTGCTGCTGCCCTCTATTTCTATTTGATTTCCCCAGTATATGTTATTATCCTTGAGCAGCTTGACCGAGAGTCCGTTAGGGAGCGGGTATTCCAAATTAACATAGTCGCCGTTAAGCAAATTAAGCTCTTCGACCTTCAGCCCTTTAATTTTAAGCATATTAAATTCATTAATCAATTGGTTTTTCAAGCGCAGAAATTCTTTAGGGCCGCCTTGTTTGAAAGCTTCGGCGGCAACGCATGTCCCGCCGAAGGGATGGCCGCTGGATTTTTCACATCCGCCGCATTCTGCGTTTTTGCTGCATTTACTGCAACAATCTATACCGCATATGGACATTCTTAAATATACCTCAGCATTTTTATTGATGTTTTTTAACATCTGCAAACGGGAGCGGCGCGTTCCGGGCCAGGCTATTCCAGCCATTTTCTGCATTATCATCAGCTTGCGTGCGTCTTAAAAGAACTGTATCTCCTCCGTTTGCCAAAGCTATTATAGCATGGCGCAAATATATTGTCTATATATAAACGGCTATGAATATGCGATACGCCCGGGGCTTGGAGCGCTTTTTCTCATAACAGCATGACAATGCGGAATATAGGCGGGTATTTTGTAAAAACGCATTATACTTCGATTATATTGTCTAGGCAAAGTAAATATCTAAAGAAATTTTAATATGCAATTTGTGCTTTTAAATAAATGTGATTTATGGTAAAATAAAAATAATAAGCTATCCTTAAGGAGGCAAATATGAAAGACGTATTAATAATAGGCGCCGGCCCTGCCGGGCTTACCGCCGGAATATACTGCTGCCGCGCAGGCCTGGATACGGCTGTTATAGAAAAACAGTACGCCGGCGGTCAGGCGTTTAATACCGACCTTATAGAAAATTATCCCGGATTTCCCGACGGTATAAGCGGTCAGGAGCTGTCTGCGCTTATGGAAAGCCAGGCCAGGCGGCTGGGGTGCGAAATAATATCCGACCAAGCTCTTTCAATAGAGACGGGAAAGAATTTTATCGTTAAAATGCATTCCTCTTCGGAAGAAGGCCGCGCCGTAATTTTATGCATGGGCGCTTCTCCCAGAAGCCTCGGGCTGGAAAATGAGGAGGATTATATAGGACACGGGCTGTCTTATTGCGCCGTATGCGACGGGTTCTTTTTCAAAGGAAAGGACGTCGCCGTGATAGGGGGCGGGGATACTGCCTTAGGGGACGCGCTTTATCTTTCAAAATTTGCGCATAGGGTATATCTTATACACAGGCGCGGCCAATTAAGGGGAGCTAAATTGCTGCAGGAGCGAATTGCGGATAATGATAAAATTGAATTTGTGCCCGATACTGTTGTGGTTCAGCTTCAGGGTCGGCCCAATCTCAGTTCTATTATGACGTTAAATAAAATCAGCGGGCTTCAGCGGGAAATTGAGGTGCAGGGAGTTTTTGTTGCCGTAGGCAATAAGCCGGATACCGATATGCTGCGCGGCAAGGTGGATTTGGACCAGAACGGCTATATTATAGCCGACCAGGAGCTGCGCACGTCTGTTCCGGGCATATTTGCCGCAGGGGATAATCGTCAAAAGCGTCTCAGACAGATTGTAACCGCTGCTTCGGACGGAGCCTTGGCAGCAGAGAGCGCGATTGAATATATTAATAATCTGAAGAAATAATATTTTTGACTCAGTATAAAATATTATAATCATGGAGTAGAAATTATGAAAAAGCTTTTTGGAACAGACGGAGTAAGAGGAGTGGCCAACAGCGAGCTGACAGCTGAATTGGCCTATGAGCTTGGACGGGCGGGCGCGTTTGTGTTAACAAGCGCCATACATAAACCCAGGATATTAGTAGGAAGAGATACGCGTGTATCAGGTCATATGCTGGAGGCGGCGCTTATAGCCGGAATAATGAGCGTGGGCGCCGACGTTATCCCAGTAGGAGTAATTCCTACTCCAGGCATAGCGTTTCTTACCAGATATTATTCCTGCGACGCCGGAGTAATGATAAGCGCGTCTCATAATCCTATGGAGGATAACGGCATTAAGTTTTTTGACGCCTATGGATATAAGCTTCCTGATGCGCTGGAGGAGCGTATTGAAAAAATCATTTTGGAAAAGCAGGAGCTGCCCAGGCCGGTAGGAGAGAATCTGGGACGTTTGATAAAATTAAAGAATCCTAAGCGGGATTATATGGATTTTTTGCTTGAAACCATAGACGTGCGACTGGACGGCTTAAAGCTGGTGCTTGACTGCGCGAACGGCGCAAGCTCTGAAATAGCGCCCTTGCTTTTTGAGGAGCTGGGCGCGGAGGTGCTGCCTTTTTATAATAATCCCGACGGGCATAATATAAATAAGAACTGCGGCTCTACGCATCCTGACCGTATCAGCGAGCTTGTGGTAGAGCAGGGCGCTGACGCAGGGCTGGCCTTTGACGGGGATGCTGATAGGCTTATTGCCTGCGATGAGCGGGGCGGAGAAATTGACGGGGACCATATTCTGGCCGTGTGCGCGCTGGCCCTTAATAGGGAAGGAAGGCTGGCGGGCAATACCGTAGTGGGCACCGTTATGAGCAATATGGGCTTGGAAAAGGCACTTAAGCAGCAGAATATTCAGCTTGAAAAGACGGGCGTAGGGGATAGGTATGTTTTGGAGCAGATGCTCGCTCACAAATATACGATAGGGGGAGAAAAATCCGGTCATATAATATTTTTGGATTATAATACTACGGGAGACGGTATGCTTTCGGCGCTTCAATTGCTGCGCGCTAAAGTAAAAAGCGGGCTGGAGATGAGTAAGCTGGTCAGCGTGATGCGAAATATGCCTCAGATTATTGTGAACGTTATGGTGGATAACGCCTGCAAAAACAATTTCAGCGAATATCCGGAGGTGGCTGAGGCTATAACTGAGGCAGAGCTGCGTTTAGGCGAGAGAGGCAGGGTGTTGGTGCGCGCTTCGGGTACGGAGCCTTTAATACGCATAATGCTGGAAGGAGAAAATAAGGGAGAAATTAATGCGCTAGCGCTGAATATTGCTGAAAAAATGGTTAAGGCTATGAATGCGAAAATAAAAAAATAATGACTTTTATTATATTGCGCTTTGCATATAAAACATGGAGGCTACGAGATTGATGAGTTCTCGTAGCCTCCATGTTTATTTTAAGTAATTTAATTTTTGGTCATCTGATAGCCCTCTTTTTCCATAAGCGCTATCCAGCCCTTAAGCCGCTGCAGGAATTGCTGGTTGTCTTCTGTACGGGACATAGTGGCTATAAGCTGTTCGGTAGCGTTGTCCGGATTGGAGGAGAGCAAATTGCGTATTGAGTTTATGCCCTCCAGTTCCTCCTGGGATAATAACAATTCTTCACGCCGGGTGCCTGATTTGCTTATATCAATTGCGGGGAACACACGCTTTTCCTGCAATTTTCTATCCAGCTTTATTTCCATATTGCCGGTACCCTTAAATTCTTCAAATATTACTTCATCCATTCTGGAGCCTGTTTCCACCAGCGCCGTGGCGATGATAGTCAGGCTGCCGCCGTTTTCAATATTGCGGGCTGCGCCGAAAAATTTCTTAGGCTTATGAAGCGCGCCCGGATCCAGGCCGCCCGAAAGAGTTCTGCCTGTAGGAGGAATGGCGAGGTTATATGCGCGCGTAAGCCTGGTAAGGGAATCCAAAAGAATTACTACGTCCTTGCCGTGCTCTACCAGACGTTTTGCGCGTTCAAGGGCAAATTCCGCAATTTTGGCATGATTTTCAGGCAATTCGTCAAATGTGGAATACAGAACGTCGCCGTCTATTGAACGCTGCATATCGGTAACTTCTTCAGGACGCTCGTCAATAAGCAGCACTATAAGTTCGATATCAGGATTATTAACGCTTATAGAATTGGCAAGCTTTTTAAGCAGCGTAGTTTTTCCGGCCTTGGGAGGCGCGACTATCATACCGCGCTGGCCCTTGCCTATGGGCGAGATAAGGTCTATGAGCCTTATGGCTAAATCGTGCTTGTTATTTTCATTCTCCAGACGCAGTCTTTCATCAGGAAATATTGGAATAAGATTTTCAAATGGAGTACGGTTAATTGCTTCTTCGGGGGGCAGACCGTTTATTTCGGTAACATATAATAGAGCCAATATTTTTTCGCCCTCTTTGACCGGACGTGTTTTGCCTCGTACAAGGTCGCCGGTACGCAGGCAGAAGCGGCGTATCTGCGCAATGGAAACGTATACGTCCCGGCCCTCGGTAAAATCATCTACCTTAAACTGTGTAGCGCGCAGAAAGCCGTAGCCGTCGTTGTGCACGTCTAAAATACCGCAGCAGTCTCCGCATTCGCCGCTGTTCAGCATTTCGGGCACGGCAGGATTGGAGGTTCCGTATTCCTTGTTGTAGTAGGTGTTTTCAGGCCTTTGCATATTATTGGGACGGTTGTAATGATTATAAGTTCTGGGACGGCCGTTGAAATTTTTATAGTTTGGACGATAGGTTGAACGGCTGGGCGCATAGGAATACTGATTGACTGCGGCGTCGGCCGGCTGATTGGATTCCTCGCGGGGCTGATAATTATTTTCAGCGTTAAAATTATTTGAATATTGAGATGGGGCGGGCTGAATATTATTAATTGGACTGTCTTCGGTTGGATAGGAGGGAATGGCGTTCTCCGGAGCTTGAGGCTTGTGAAAGGCGGCTTGGCTGCTTTCAGAGGAAGCTTCAAAACTGAGCTTTTCGGCCAGCTTTTCTATAAGCTGAGCTTTATTCAGGGTAGTAGGAGAATGAACCCCTTTTTCCTTCGCTAACGCTCTTAACTGAATTATAGTCATGGATTTAAGTTGGTTGATATCCATGTAATTAACCTCCGACATATGAAATAACATTATATTTTGCGCTTAAAAACAAGCGTTTATAATTCTAATGGCATAAAATAATTATTTTTTCAAATGGACTTGTTTTATGCTATTTTGATGTTTTAAAATTAATGTCTCAGTATACTGATGAGCAAGCTTAAAGGATAAAATACAGCCGACATCCTAATTGATATTTTGTATCAAAATACGGACGTCAATAAAACAAAACATATCATAGGCTTTATAGACGCTGATTTGACGTATATCCGAAAACTGACCTCAAATGGCGGCAAAGCGGTACAACCAGCCGAAAAATCATTGGCCGTATGCATAACCAGATTATACTGAGAGTACAAAATAGTGCATATTAAGATTTATTCTATTTTGAGTTCGTGGATATTATATAATGGCTTTATTAATAGTGTCAAGCAGTTATTTTAGGGGATTTTGCGTTTTGCGATTTTTTCTTAGATTACTGTATATTGATTTGAAATGTGTAACTTCTTGTTGCTTGATGACGGCTGTTTTTTACAAGTTAAAATTTACAAACCATAATGGATATGATATAATGAAAAAGGCATATTAGAGGCATTTTAAGGCTTTTAATATTAGCGATATTTTAATTTAAGAGGATAGTCTTATGAAATATTTTGTACTTTTATGCGACGGAATGGCGGATTTACCGGTGCCTGAGCTGGATATGAAAACGCCGTTGGAATGTGCCTATAAGCCTAATATGGATAGGCTTGCGCAGAATGGAGAGGTTGGAATGCTGAATCCGACGCCCGAGGGCTGCAAGGGTGGCAGCGAGGTGGGAAATCTTTGCGTGCTCGGATATGACGCAAGGAAATATCTTACTGGCCGTTCGCCGCTAGAGGCTGCCGCCATAGGGATACATATGGAGCAGGACGACGTTGCTCTGCGCTGTAATTTAGTCACGCTTTCGGAAGACGAGCCTTATGCAGATAAAACCATGATTGATTACAGCTCGGACGAAATCAGCACACAGGAGGCCGAACAGCTTATTAATGAGCTTAACAAAGCTTTTTCAGGTGAGAGAATGAGGTTTTATACCGGCTTTAGCTATCGTCATTGCCTTATATTAAAGAGGACGGGTACAGATATGAGCTTTACTCCTCCGCATAATATTACCGGCCGCCGAATAGCTGAATATTTGCCGCAGGGCGAGCTTTCCAAGCTGCTTACCTTTATGATGAAAAGAAGTTATGATGTGCTTAAGGAGCATCCGGTTAATGAAGAACGCATAAAAAGGGGCTTGAAGCCGGCTAATTCAATATGGCTCTGGGGGCAGGGCAGACGAATGACCCTTCCTTCGTTTAAGGAAAAATATGGTATTGACGGCGGCATGATAACGGCTGTAGATTTGCTTAAGGGTATAGCCAACTGTGCTGGAATGCGGCTTTATAATGTAGAAGGGGCCACGGGTAATTTGGATACTAATTACGCAGGCAAGGCAGAGGCGGCTATAAAGGCGTTTAAGGAGGGCTGCGGACTGGTATATTTGCATATTGAGGCACCTGATGAATGCGGTCACAGACATGAAGTGGAAGGCAAGGTTAAGGCGGCGGAATATATAGATAAACTGACGCTGAGGCCGGTTATGGATTATTTAGAGAATTGCGGAGAGGATTATAAAATACTTATAACGCCTGACCATCCGACGCCGTTGACCACGCGCAGCCACAGCGATGAGCCCGTTCCGTTTGTGCTTTATGATAGCAATAATAAAAATCCTATGTATTCTCGTTCCGCATACAGCGAGAAAGAGGCCAAAGCCTCAGGGTTATATATTAGCGATGGCATAACGTTTTTAGAAAAAATAATAAAGGACGAGCCGCTATAGAGCAAGTTTTTTTGGGGGGCGGCGCAGCGCCCGGCCGAAAGCCTTCGGCTTTCGGCCGGGCCGGAGAGGGGTTCGGGGGGCGGCTCTTGAGCAGGCGGAGCCTGCTCCCGGCCGGGCCTTTGGCCCGGCCGGGCAGCCCGGAGGGCTGCAAGAGCCGCCCCCCGAACCCCTCTCCGCTGGGGCCGCCCATTCGGGCGGCCCCAGGCTGCGCCGCCCCCCAAAAAAATCTTGCTCTATAGGGGATTGAATAAGCTTTTATTTGTGGGAAAAAGCGCCAGAGTATAGATTTTGACAGCTTTTTAAAGGAACGGCGGAGCATGGTGCTCCGCCGTTCCTTTAATTCATCATAATTTTGTATTATAAAACGTAAAACAGTACGGCGAAATAATGAAGAATACTGCCGGTAAGCACAAATAGATGCCAGACTGAGTGCATGAATTTAATTTTAGTTTTAGCATAGAATATAAGCCCAGCGGTATAGAATATTCCGCCCAGCAGTATAAGTATAAGCCCGGGAACCGCCATATTGTTTATTAAAGGCTTAACTGCGATTACAGCGCACCAGCCCATAGCTATATAGCATATCATGGAGAAAACTTTAAATTTTTCAATGCTTATAGCATTGAGTACTATTCCCAAGAGAGTCAGACCCCAAAGCACGCTGCATATGACCGTACCTAGAGTGCCTCCTACCGTTATAAGAGTCAATGGCGTATATGTGCCTGCTATTAATAGGAATATGGTGGCATGGTCGAATATTCGAAATACTTTTTTTGCTTTCGGGGGATTTATTGCATGGTAGAGAGTGCTCATTAAATATAGAATAATTATGGACGAGCAATATACCGCAGCGCATGCGACGGCAAGGGAACCGGACGGGAGAGCTTTAATAACGGCTATTACCAGCCCTGCTACGCCCAGCGCCGCTCCTGCGCCATGAGAAATGGCGTTAAAAATTTCTTCTCCCAGGGTATACATTTTTCCGTTGCTTCTTAATTGAATCTGTCTACTCATTTTCACACCTTATAAAAATTTAAATGGCATATGTATAAGCTATGTTCTTATACTTATTATATCATATTTTGGACTGTTTAAAAATGTCAACAGATTTAATTAACAGTCTATACATAAATTACTCAGGCCGGGCGTCCTACCCCCGCCCCAGCCTCTTTATTCAAAGAGGCTGGGCAAGGATAGCGCCCACCGTCAAACTGCGGTTTAAATACTACGGGTTTATCTGTTGTTTTTACATTTCACCCTGTTTTAACTTGGGCGCTTTTATTATAAAACCCGCCCCCGCCCGGCGCCCGTCCGAAGCAACGAAATTTCAGCGGCTATTTACGCTCGCTGTTATTTTTTGCGGCTTCGGCGTTTAATATGGGGCCGCTTTAAAAAACGGGCCGCATACGGTTTTGAATGCGGCCCGGGGAATACTTATTGCGTTAAAACTCCAGTCTTTCTTCTATATATGCGGCTATTTTATCTGCGGGCAGCTTGATTTGCTGCATGCTGTCTCTATCCCTTAAAGTAACTTCGCCGGTTTCTAGAGTGTCAAAATCTACAGTTACGCAATAGGGGGTGCCGGCTTCATCCTGGCGGCGATAACGTTTGCCTATGCTGCCCGTTTCGTCATAGTCGGTCATAAAACGCTTGGAAAGCTGAGAGTGTATTTCCCGTGCTTTATCTCCCAGCTTATTCTTTTGCAACGGCAGCACAGCGCATTTAAACGGAGCTAGTGCTGGGTGCAGGCGCAGAACGCAGCGTGTATCTCCGTTTTCAAGAATTTCTTCGTCATAGGCGCCGCAGATAAAGGCAAGAGTTACCCTGTCGGCGCCCAACGACGGCTCAACGCAGTAGGGAATGAATTTTTCGTTTGTAGCAGGATCCAGATATTCCATGCTTTCGCCCGAATGCTGAGCGTGGCTTTTAAGGTCGAAATCAGTTCTGTCGGCAATACCCCAAAGCTCGCCCCAGCCAAATGGAAACAAAAATTCAAAATCAGTCGTAGCCTTGGAATAATGTGAAAGCTCCTCTTTTTCATGGTCGCGCAGGCGCAGCTTGGCCTTGTCCATACCTAAAGCAAGCAGCCAATCGCGGCAGAAAGAACGCCAGTATTCAAACCATTCAAGGTCTTCGCCGGGCTTACAGAAGAATTCCAACTCCATTTGTTCAAATTCTCTGGTTCGGAAGGTGAAATTCCCGGGCGTTATTTCATTTCTGAAGGATTTGCCGATTTGAGCTATTCCAAACGGCAGCTTTTTGCGAGTGGTGCGCTGCACATTTTTGAAATTTACAAATATTCCTTGGGCTGTTTCAGGACGAAGATAGACGGTTGAAGCGCTGTCTTCGGTAACTCCCTGAAAGGTCTTAAACATTAGATTGAATTTTCTTATTGAAGTCCAGTTGGATTTGCCGCATTCTGGACAGACCAGAGAATGCTCTTTAATAAAGCTCTCCATTTTTTCGTTGGTCCAGCCGTCGGCATTTTCGTTTTTTCCCTGCTGGAAAAGATAATCGTCAATCAGCTTATCCGCTCTGAAGCGAGCCTTGCATTCTTTGCAGTCCATAAGAGGGTCGGAAAAGCCGCCCACATGGCCCGAGGCAACCCATACCTCGGGGTTCATTAGAATAGCGCAGTCTACGCCCACGTTATAGGGACTTTCCTGGACGAATTTTTTCCACCAGGCTTTTTTAACATTGTTCTTTAATTCTACGCCAAGGGGACCGTAATCCCATGTGTTGGCTAAACCACCGTAAATTTCCGAACCGGCAAAAATGATGCCGCGATTTTTGCATAGGGCTATGATTTTATCCATTGTTACTTCTGCCATAAGAATATAAATTCCTTTCTAAAATAAAATAAGAGGGCGTTAAGCTCGGGGACGAAGCAATGCTCCGCGGTTCCACCCCGATTGGCATAATGCCCTCTTGCATTTTATAATATGGCTCGGCGGCGCCCCTTTCGTTAATGCATTGCCGCCTTTCACTATCGCCGGCTCGCTTTTAATGCATATGCACGAAATTTTTCCGCGTCAGCGCCTGTTCAATTACTGCTCTTATGATACCCAAAAAAGCATTTCTGTCAAGCGTTTTATATTAGAAGGCTTTATATGCGCAAATGGAGCTTAAGAAGCATAGTATAGAAGCGTAACCAATGCGTTTAAGGCGGCCGATGAGGAACTGAAAGGATTTTTGGACAGGTAAGAACCAAACGGCCGCCGGACACATAATATGTAGTGTACCAGAAACAGAAGGGAGTTTTAAAAACTATGTTTGGTAATAATTGTGGATGCGGCGACGACAGCTTTATCTGGATCATCTTTATATTGATACTTTGCTGCGGATGCGGCGGCAATAAAGGCGGATGCGGCTGTGACGACGGCATAATATGGATTATTCTGCTCCTTGTACTTTGCTGCGGATGCGGCAATAATAACAGCCTTATGGGCAATACATGCTGCAATTAATAACGTACATGAGATAATTTTATCCCTCCGCCAGAGCGGAGGGATTTTTATTTCTTTACAATTAAATAATATGTGCTATAATTTAACGGGCTGAGCAAATAAAAGCTCAGCGGCGCTTTTTAGTCTGGATTGCAGTTTTTAAAACGGGACCTGCATACGGTTGTTGGGGAGTTGTTTATTTGATAATTTGGGAGCGCAGGCTGCGGAGGATAAAGTCTAATTGCTCGTTGCGTATTTTAATATGAATTCTATAAAGATATTTTTATAAAGCAATATTGAAAATATAAGGGGTAGAAAATATGAACCAGAATAGTCGGCCTGAGCTTATTTCCCTAACGGTAGAGGGAATTGAATTGGATGCGCAGTTTAGTCCGGAGATAAAGGAGTATTGGGCTGCGGTCCCGTTTGATATTGACAGCGCCGCGATATTAGCCGAGGCTGAAGGAGACTGTTATATAAAATGCAACGGAGTTTCGTTTGCTAAAGGGACAAGCTATAAATGCGCGCTGAACGTAGGAAGAAATGACATTGAAATATCAGTTGCAAATTCTTACGGCTTAAGCTTAGAGACTAAGCTGGTTATTTTGCGCGGACAGAATGAGAATTTATTGTATAAGGAGGAGATGAGGCCGCAGTTTCATTTTACTCAATATCAATATTCCATTAATGACCCTAACGGACTTGTATATAACGCGGCGTCGGGCGAATACCATATGTATTTTCAGTCGGACGAGCCTTTTCATACTCAATATGCGGTTGAGGGCAATAATAAAAGCTGGGGCCATGCTGTGAGCAGGGATTTAGTGAATTGGGAGCGCTTTGAGAGAGTAATAGAGCCAGATGAAAACGGGACGATATGGTCGGGCTCCTGCGTTGTTGATAAAAATAATACTACTGGTTTTTTTGATGACAGTATTCCCCCTGAAGCACGTATAGTTGCGCTTTTTACTTATTATGGAGGCACTAAGCCATCAAATGGACTATGCTCAATAGGAATAGCTTATTCTGAAGATGGGGGATATACGTTTATAAAACCCTATAGCGAGCCTATCATTCCTAATACAAACAATATGTATCAGGCCGGCATGCGCGACCCGAAGGTGCTCTGGCTGGAGGAGGATAACGGCGAGGGCATGTGGGTTATGGTAGTAGCGGGCGGACGCACGCAGCTTTTTACCTCTAGCGATTTAATACATTGGAGCCGGGACAGGGAATTATGCTTTATGGACGGCTCTCCTATGGATTCGGAATGCCCGGATTTCTATCCGCTGGCTTTAAACGGAAATGAGGATAATATAAAATGGGTGTACAGCGGAGGCGGCGTATGGTATATAATAGGTGAATTGGTGCGCCGTGAGGATGGGAAATTGGATTTTATTGCGGAAACGGAAAAAATGCAGTACGTTAACGGAATAAGCGAGCTTTTTCCCGGTTCTGGCGAATATCCGGAAATGTATGCCGCACAGACCTTTTATAATGATAAGCTGAGGCGCAGAATAGAAGTAAGCTGGGTGAGGGATTTAGCAAATATTCCCGGCAAGGTGTGGTATAGCGCGCTGTCTTTGCCGCAGGAAATTAAATTAATCACATATAATGGAGAACCGCGCATAATAAAGGCTCCGGTTAAGGAATTGGAGAAATTGCGCACTCAAACGCTTTTGCAGATGCAAAATCTTTTGATAGGGGACAATACGGAAAATCCTCTTTCACAGATTAATGAAGAACTGTTTGAAATTGAAGCGGTATTTGAAATTGGTTCGGCTCAAAAATTTGGATTTGAATTCAGGATGGGCGAGGAGGAGAGCACAAAAGTATATTATGACGCGCGGCGGGAAATGTTTATAACTAGTAAAAATAACAGCAGCAAGTATATAGCCGGTTCGTATTACGGTCGGGTGACTTCCAAGGACGGGCTTATATCTATGCGCATTATCGTGGATTCTTCCATGATTGACGTTTACGGTATGAGCGGTCTGATATTTCATAACGGTTTTACCTTTGCTTCTCCTGACAGCCGGGGCATGAGGCTTTTTGCCGAGGGAGGAGAGGCGGTTGTTAAAGAGCTTGCCGTTTACAGGCTGAAGGGTATGGAAAGGCAGAGCGTTACTAAGCTGAGGCGAATGGGGTATTCTCCCTTAAATAGCTGACGTATAATTTCATTAGCTGAATTTATTTAGGCGCGGACGTGAGCGAGTATAGGGGCGTGCGCGTTGGCTGCTGCCGGTATAACCAAGAAGCGCGGAATTTAATAGACGCTTATAATTGCAAGAACGCTGAAAAACGGCCGGAATAAATTTTAATTATCCCGGCCGCCGTAATTAATGCAGGCTTTATTCCAATGCGGCGGGCTCCGGGTCTTTTTTATATTCCATTAAATCTCCCGGCTGGCAATCCAGCACTTCGCATATTTTATTTAAGGTGGAGAATCTAAGCCCTTTTGCTCTGCCGTTTTTCAGAATAGAAATATTCACAAGGGAAAGCCCTACTTTTTCAGATAGCTGTGTTACGCTCATTTTACGTTTGGCCAGCATTACGTCTATATTTATTATTATCATATTCAGTTACCTCTATATTATTTCTGAGTTTTCGGCTTTTATGTGAGCGGCGTTTTGAACCAGGCAGGAAAGAGCGTTGGCCGCGACCGCTATTGCTATGCCGGCAAAATCAATAAGCAAGGAGGCTAAAAGCACTCCAGGGTGACTCATATTAAAAACGAGCATTGCGGCGTTGCCTATAAAGAACAGGCATACGTCCGCCTGGGCCAACTGGGAAATTATCTTAAGATTTCTGGCGTTTATCTCTGAAAAGGCGTTGTCCCGTCCTATCTGCACGGCGGTTTTCCAAAAGAAAAATAGAGCCGCGTAGCAGGGGATGGCGGTAATCCAGAGAAATACAAGCCAGGGAATATAGCGGTCTGCGAATTCAGGATAGGCTTCGCTTAAGCTTTTGCCCATCACGGGCAGAAAATAACCATATACTCCAAGTCCGCAGACAGCCATGCCTATAATAATTAATTTCAGCCATAGGGCCAGGTTTTTTTGTTTCATACTAAACCTCCTATTTTTAAACGCAGTTATTTAACTGCTTAATTAAAGTATCTCACAATATCTTTAGTATGTCAATAATTATTTTAAATAATATTATAAATTTGTTTATCCGTATATCATTATTGCTTTAGTATTTATTTTTTCTTACGCATTAGTATCAGCAGAGTGAATAATGCGTTTCATTAATACTAGCCTTCCAGCGTTAACGCGTTTAGCAGTACTCAAAGAAATATTATTTAAGAAGCTTTGACCGCGGGAAAAATTTTTTGCTTTTCAAGGCGGCGGGGGAAAGGTAATTGCTCAAAGGACGACGCGTCAAAAAGCAGCAATATATTTTCCTCTAATTCGCCTTGTACTTTGATTGCATTTTTAATGCCGTACTATTATTGAATGCAGCGGCAGCCTTAAGTGAATTGTTATAGACAACTAAAAAGATTTATTTTTCATTATACTTTTATAAAATGTATTTTTTCCGCCAGGACGGTAAGAATAAAAAAGTACTTGACTTTTTAGTTTTTAAGATATATAATTAAAAAGCTTTCTAAGAGAAGCTAATATATCGCGGGGTGGAGCAGTCTGGTAGCTCGTCGGGCTCATAACCCGAAGGTCGTTGGTTCAAATCCTTCCCCCGCAACCAATATTGGCGGTTTATTTATATGCCGTATTAAAAAATCCTGAAGCTGTTTGGTTTTCGGGATTTTTTAATCTCTGAAATTGCAATGAAAGAATAGTTTCCAACTCTTAAAATCAAATGCTTTATGTTGGGTAAGAATGTTGTCATTTGCTGTTTTTTATGATATTATAACTTTTATAAAAATATAATTAGATATTAATAGCTGTTTTTGAAACGAACGGATGTGATAAAATAATGAAATATCGTGTTGAAAATCAATTGGACCTATTTGAATTCCATGATTCTGAATTCTCCCTTATAAGCTTTGACAATAAAAGCATTGCTGTTTCTGTAAATCATTTAGACAATACAATCAAAGCACAATGCGCCGTAGAGGGGTGAATTGTTCGGTTTTGCTGTGTTGTCGGTATGTTCTATATAATCAGGAGGATGAATATCATCCAAGCATTAGCGTATGCCTAAAATACAAAGAACGGGAATTCTGTGGGCATGGCAACGATTATCTATGGGTAGATGCTTTTGCAGATATTCAAAATCAGCTGCCTGACGGGGTGATTTTGAAATGCTGTTTAACATGTTGCCATGGCAACATGTGTCCGTTTGGCAATAAACCAGGAGAGGTTTTTTGCACAAAGGATTTATTAATTGCATCAAAAGAAGATATGTGTAATTTGTTTAGTGCTCAAGACATTGCAAAAGCTGAGGAACGAACACGAAGCTATACCGACGCTTGTGAAAAATACAGACATCAAAGCTTTGACGTTTATACTTACAGCGATTACTTATACGAGTTGGAAAAAAAGAGAGATATAAATTAGAAATACTTGCTATACGTTTAAGCAGTTTTCGTTGGAATCTGTCTTTTTTAATGCAAAGTTTAAAGGGGGCTGAAGAGCTTCGTCTGTTGAATGCGTTTTAGGGTAATGAGCCTCCATTGCTGCGGCGCACTCTGCGGCTGAAGCATAGCTTTTATATTATGCGCAGGATTGTGAAAAGTTGCGTGGGGTTTTTAAGCAAGGAGACGGTATTATGCGTCGCTGTTATTCTGGCTGCTGTTTCGTGCTTTTTTGTTCCCCCTAGTATGGAATACATATCATATATAGATTGGGATACTTTGGCGCTTTTATTCAGCTTAATGGCGGTAATGCGCGGGTTCCAAAAGGTCGGCTTGTTTGAAAGTATGGGCGGGCTGCTTATAGGCAGGGTGAACACGTCTATGGGAGTTATGCTCATTTTAGTGTTTCTGCCGTTTTTATTCAGTATGCTTGTTACTAACGATGTCGCGTTGGTAACCTTTGTGCCTTTTGGATTAATTGTGCTGCGCATGGCTGATATGGAGAAATGGGCGGTGCGGATGGTGGTGCTTCAGACGGCCGCGGCTAATTTGGGCAGTATGCTGACGCCTATGGGGAATCCGCAGAACCTTTATTTATATGCTAGGTCGGGTATGGGTTTTGGAGAATTTTGCATGCTTATGCTTCCGTATGTGCTTGTTTCGGGAGGGTGCATATTGGCGCTTGTTGCCGTAGGAAGGCGAGTGCGTATATCTCAAACAGCGGTTTCTGGCCGTATGGGCGGCATGGCGTATTTTCTTTGCTGTATTGCAGGCTTTGCTGGATGTTTATTGGGAATTTTTAAGGTTATTCCGCCGGTTATTATAGCCGCGGCTATATTTGTTTTTCTTTTATTTACAGACAGAAAGCTGCTGATTAGCGTGGATTATTCTCTTTTGGGCACCTTTACTGCTTTTTTTATTTTCATAGGAAATGTAGGGAATATAGAAATATTTAAAAATTTCATTGCCTATATCCTTACGGGGCATGTGCGCATAATAGCTGTATTATCCAGTCAGCTCATAAGTAATGTGCCCGCGGCATTGCTTTTATCCGGATTTACAGACCAATGGAGGGAATTGATAGTAGGCTGCAATATAGGCGGGCTGGGTACGCTTATAGCTTCAATGGCCAGCTTGATTTCATACAGGCTTTTTATAAAGGAATATCCTGAGCGGCGCGGGCGATATTTTCTGTGGTTTACTTTATGTAATTTCGGTCTGCTTGCCATATTGCTTTTGCTGGGATGTTTGTTTAATTAGCAATCAAAGGGTTATGCGTTTATATATAAAATTATTAATAAAAGATAGGAGGATTAAGAATGAAGTTCTATGATATAACGCAGGAGGATAAGGAATTGATTGAATCGGCTATGCAGGTTATTGAGGGAAACTTTGATGACGGTACTTACTACCATACAGTCGGCTCGGCTGTTCGGTGCAAAAATGGGAAGATTTACCGCGGGGTTAATTGTGACGGCATACATGGCTCCTGCGCTGAATATATAGCTATGGGAACCGCCATATCTGCCGGAGAACGGGAGTTTGATACGATTGTAGCGGTGCGTGACAAAGCTCCTAATAATATAGTTGCTCCGTGCGGAAATTGCCGGCAGATGCTTATAGAGTATAGCCCGGATATTAAAGTCATTTTAAATGATGATAACAATAAAATGGTAAAAGTTGACATTAAGGATTTGATTCCATTTGCCTGGAAACCCATAGAGATATAAAAATTGATATTGCCGTTTTATAGGGGAGCGTCATGGCTTAAAAATATGTTGTGCCTTTGCGGGGCGCTTTATACGGTATTGCTGGGTATATTGAACAAAAACAATACTGAAGGGGCGTAATTCGACTTCCTTAACGACTCAGCGGCTTATAATATTGATATTTCTTAGCAATAATAAATAATAACAATGATTTTAGGTAAGGGCATCATGTTAATTTATCTTTTTACCCAGCATTATTATTGACGCTTGATTTATTTTCCAATAAATTTTATAATATAAATATAAATTTTATTGGAGGTGCTGAAATGAAAAAATCTCTTGGCGTTAAGCCTTATCTGTTTCCTATGCCCGTATTGATGATTGCTACATACGGGGAGAATGAAACGGTTGATGTTATGAATATGGCGTGGGGAGGTATATGCGCCGAAAATATGGTTGCCTTGAATATTACTGAGAGTCATAAAACTGCTCAAAATATAAAGGAACGGGGCGCTTTTACCATTAGCGTTGCGGATAGGGCGCATTTGGCAGAGGCGGATTATTTCGGTACTGTTTCGGGCAATAGGGTTAAGGATAAATTTGAAAAAAGCGGATTGCACGCAGTACGCAGTAAAAATGTAGATGCTCCGGTTATAGAGGAATTTCCTTTAACGCTGGAATGCAGGACGGCACAGGTGCAGCACGATAAGGGCGGTTTCAGGGTGCTGGGCGAGATTATAAACGTACTTGCCGACCAGGATGTTTTGGATGAAGAGGGGCGTGTGAACCCGGTCAGGCTTAACGCATTTGTATTTGATCAGTTTCAGAACGGCTATTACGCGATAGGGGAAAAGATAGGTCAGGCCTGGGAAAGCGGCAGGGAGCTTATAAAATAGCTTTGCAGCGCAATATACTTTTCAGGCAGTAAATGGATGCGCTGCGTTATTCAGATGCGGCGCGTTATACCCTGGTTGTATTGTATAAGCCTAAATCTAATATGAAAATCGTAAAATTGAGCCTTTAATGCTTTTAAGCGCAAAATGGAGGGTAAGGTACAAATATCTTACCCCTGTTTGTGTTTTGAAAATGGCTTCAAATCACGATTTTTGGTTTCTATAATTGAAAAATTAAAGGTATAAAGCAGGCATTTGAGGATTTTTGATGGCGGCAAGAGTTCTGATTATGGTTATTGATTGAGCCGTGCTGGTATGATAAATTAATGCCAAAAGATTGTTACCCTAAATTGACAAGGGCATATACGGTCGGGACAGGGCTGTTTGAGTGTCCTGCTGTGTTGCTTT